>NZ_JABWMG010000002.1:0-215555 GCF_013366455.1 Salinivibrio sp. EAGSL
CACGCGCAGCACCGCCGTATACTTTTGCAAGTACAGTACAGATAGCTGCAGTCAGCGTAGTTTTACCATGGTCAACGTGGCCAATAGTACCAACGTTAACGTGCGTTTTCGTACGTTCAAATTTTTCTTTAGACACGATCGTCTTCCTTCCTAGTTGTGAGTTAAGGGGCTTTGCCTAATAACTC
Organism: Salinivibrio sp. EAGSL; assembly: GCF_013366455.1. Classification (NCBI taxonomy): domain Bacteria; kingdom Pseudomonadati; phylum Pseudomonadota; class Gammaproteobacteria; order Vibrionales; family Vibrionaceae; genus Salinivibrio; species Salinivibrio sp. EAGSL. Next base: position 186 of record NZ_JABWMG010000002.1, read on the forward strand.
AGAAGTCAGTGTTTGATGCCGGTGATCGCACCGGCATCAGGACCAAAATAATTAGCTACGCTCAGCAATTAGAGCATCAGCAATGTTCTTCGGCACTTCACCATACTCGCTGAATTCCATCGAGTATGACGCACGGCCTTGTGTTGCACTACGTAGGTCTGTAGCGTAACCGAACATTTCAGACAGTGGCACTTGGGCACGTACGATCTTCAGACCCGCTGGGCCTTCGTCCATACCGCCAATCAGGCCACGACGACGGTTCAAGTCACCGACAACGTCACCCATCCACTCTTCTGGCGTGGTTACTTCAACCTTCATCATTGGTTCAAGCATAACAGGTTGCGCGTCGTGTGCACCTTTCTTGAATGCCATTGATGCAGCGATCTTAAACGCCATTTCGTTGGAGTCAACATCGTGGTAAGAACCATCGAACAAGGTCGCTTTAACGTCGAGCACTGGATAACCGGCGAGTACACCGTTTTTCATTTGCTCTTCGATACCTTTTGATACCGCACCGATGTATTCGCGTGGAACCACACCACCAACGATTTCGTCAACAAAGACGAAGCCTTCGTTTGGCTCTGAAGGTTCGATCTTCAGCCATACGTGACCGAATTGACCACGACCACCAGACTGCTTCACGAATTTACCTTCAACTTTGGTGCTACCACGGATGGTTTCGCGATAAGCAACCTGAGGCTTACCAACGTTACACTCAACGTTAAACTCGCGACGCATACGGTCAACGATGATGTCTAGGTGAAGCTCACCCATACCCGAGATCAGGGTCTGGCCAGACTCTTCGTCAGACTCAACGCGGAAAGACGGATCTTCTGCCGCTAGTTTACCCAGCGCGATACCCATTTTCTCTTGGTCTGCTTTAGACTTAGGCTCAACCGCGATCTGGATAACAGGATCTGGGAACTCCATGCGCTCAAGAATAACTTTTGAGTCCATAGAACATAGAGTGTCACCCGTAGTCACGTCTTTGAGACCAACACCTGCAGCGATATCACCGGCGCGGATTTCTTTGATCTCTTCACGCTTGTTAGAGTGCATCTGTACGATACGGCCCAAGCGCTCACGCTTTTGCTTCACTGAGTTGTATACACTGTCGCCAGAGTTCACCACACCAGAGTAAACACGCATAAAGGTCAGCGTACCTACGAATGGGTCAGTTGCAATTTTGAATGCCAACGCAGAGAACGGTTCTTTGTCGTCTGCATGACGCTCAATTGGGTTACCGTCTTCGTCTTCACCTTTGATCGCTTTAACGTCGATCGGTGAAGGCAAGTATTCGATAACCGCATCCAGTACCGCCTGAACGCCTTTGTTTTTAAACGCCGAACCACAGGTAGCTAGAACAATCTCGTTATCAAGGGTGCGCTGACGTAGCGCTTTCTTGATTTCTTCTTCGGACAATTCGCCTTCTTCAAGGTATTTGTCCATCAGTTCTTCAGAAGCTTCAGCAGCAGACTCAACCAGGAAGTTGTGCCACTCTTCTGCTTGCTCTTTCAGATCGTCTGGAATTTCTTCATAGGTATACGTCATACCCATGTCTTCTTCATTCCAGTTGATCGCTTTCATTTTGATCAGGTCGATAACGCCCTTGAACTGGTCTTCTGCACCAATGTTCAAGTGAATTGGCACAGGGTGTGCACCAAGGCGATTTTTGATTTGATCAACAACGCGCAGGAAGTCAGCGCCCGCACGGTCCATCTTGTTGACGAATACCATACGCGGTACTTCGTACTTGTCAGCCTGACGCCATACGGTCTCAGACTGAGGCTCAACACCTGATGAACCACAGAATACAACCACAGCACCATCAAGCACACGCAAAGAACGCTCAACTTCGATGGTGAAGTCAACGTGTCCAGGGGTGTCGATGATGTTTACACGGTGCTGTTTAAACTGCTGATCAGAACCGGCCCAGAAAGTGGTGGTCGCCGCAGAGGTAATAGTGATACCACGCTCTTGTTCTTGCGACATCCAGTCCATGGTCGCGGCACCGTCGTGTACTTCACCGATTTTGTGTGACAGACCTGTGTAAAACAGGATCCGCTCGGTAGTCGTGGTTTTACCGGCGTCTACGTGAGCACAAATACCGATGTTACGGTAGTGCTCGATAGGGGTTTTACGAGCCACAATAGTATCCTCTTGCTAAGGTTAACCTTAGAAAATGGGTTTGGCGTGCTCCGAGCGGAACACGCCATGAAGGCATTACCAGCGGTAATGTGCGAACGCTTTGTTCGCGTCTGCCATACGGTGAACGTCTTCACGTTTCTTAACAGCAGTACCTTTGTTTTCTGATGCGTCTAGCATCTCGCTTGCTAGGCGCTGAGCCATAGATTTTTCACCACGCTTACGAGCGGCTTCAACCAACCAACGCATAGCCAGGGCATTACGACGCACTGGACGTACTTCTACTGGCACTTGGTAAGTTGAACCACCTACACGGCGAGATTTCACCTCGACCGCTGGGCGTACGTTTTCAAGAGCTTGTTCAAATACAGCCAAGTGCTCTTTACCAGAACGCTCAGCCATGATGTCTAGAGCACCATAAACGATTTTTTCAGCAGTTGACTTCTTACCGTCAACCATCAGGATGTTTACAAATTTTGCCAGCAATTCGGATCCGAACTTAGGATCTGGAAGAATTTTACGCTGACCAATTACGCGACGACGTGGCATGGATTATCTCCGTTGTCTTCTTCAGGTTTTATCCAAAACTTTTCAGTTTTTTCAAAATTCAATTGTTTGAGTGTTTGGCCTTACTTAACGGAATCCATTAAGACTTAGGACGCTTCACACCGTACTTAGAACGACCTTGTTTACGGCCGTTAACGCCTGCACAGTCAAGTGCGCCACGAACAGTGTGGTAACGCACACCCGGCAAGTCTTTAACACGACCGCCGCGGATCAGAACAACACTGTGCTCTTGCAGGTTGTGGCCTTCACCACCAATGTATGAGGTGACTTCAAAGCCATTAGTCAAACGTACACGGCATACTTTACGCAGTGCGGAGTTTGGTTTCTTTGGAGTAGTAGTGTAAACACGAGTACATACACCACGTTTTTGTGGACACGCTTCCAGCGCAGGCACGTTGCTTTTCGCAACTTGCTTCAAGCGTGGTTTGCGGACCAGCTGGTTAATAGTTGCCATTAAATAGCTCCTGATATTACTTAACGTATAAGTGTGAAAAATCTAGCCCCAATACAACAGGGACGCGAAATTTTAGGCGTCGGGGTATAGGGTGTCAAGATTTATACAGAGATCTTTGCATTGTTTGTTTTTCAAGCAGCGCGCAGGGGGCGTTTTCACGCTATACAGGCTAGGGTATTACCATGTCATTTGCGTGACATGCTCGACGCTCAAGCTCACTAATTTGTTCATCTCAATCATCACCGCGCTGGGATGAAGCTTATCGCCGAGTCCTCGAGCGTGAACATCATCACTGAGCAAATAAACAACATGATTCCCGGTAAATAAGCGCGTCGCCCACTCGCTTTTATCTACTCCCGCCAGTACCGCATCACTGATTAGTACAATCACACTGTCCTTATCGATGTAGTTTAAGCACAACGTTAGCGCTTGGTCACGATAGGGAGACGATTTCACGATATGAAGCACGTCGACTCCTTAAAAATGTAGTATACGGTCGCACTCTGACAACCGCTTTTTGACTTGTTCAAGTGCCAGAACTTGAGTGGGTAAGACGGTCTCGGCGTGCTCCAGCCCACGAGATGCCAATGAAGCGCGGCACACATAGATGTTCTCAACGTCACACAGCGGTAGCATTTTAAAGCTGGCAATGTAATCGCGGCTCAGGATCTGTTGCGGTTGCTGATCCGCTATAAGTTGTAGAACCCCATCACCAATAAAAAAAACCGATAAGGTGTCGCAAAACGCCGAGGTGGCGAGTAACGCATCTAGCCCTTCTCGACCGCTCGCCGACCCGTGGGGCGATGTAGAAAATACAAACCCTATTTGCATGAAGCCCTCTTAAAATTGCATCACTCGGTCAGCGGTTAACAAAGCGTCAGCCAATGCGCCTAAGCCTGCCTGAGAGAATCCTTCTGCCAAGGTCGCCGTCGATAATTGATGCTGCGTCGCTTCTTGCTCACTGATAATCCCGCGTCGTAATGCCGCGGCAACACAAGTTTCCAGCGCAACACCGTGATCATGCGCCAACCGCTGCCACGCTTCCACCAAATCAAATTCATCATTTGCAGGCACTGTGGTTGCGACGCCATTCAGTACACCTTCTTGATAGAAGAAGACTTTACTCACCTGATGCCCCGCCTTTATTGCTGCACAGGCAAACTGATAGGCAGTGCGTGCCAACTGTGATCCATACGCTGGCTCGGTCACGACTAACACATAACGCAGACTCATGATTCGATCTCTTCTGTTTTGCGCTGTCTAACGTAAAGATAGACCGTATGTTTCGAGATATTGAGACGAGATGCCACACGATGAATGGCATCTTTAATATCAAAAATCCCTTTGTCATAGAGCGCCATGACTATCTGACGGTTTTTAGTGTTATTAGACACCGTTTTGTCGGCATTGACTTCTTCAACTGTCCGTTCAACGGTTTGATCCACCAGCTCTTCCACGTCACTGGCAAAGTTTACCGACGAGGCCGCTTGTTTGGCGAGATCATCCGGAATGAAGGCTTGTAGTACCTGTGAAAAAGGCGCATCTAAATTAATGTTGATACACAATAGCCCGATGATACGATTATCCCCATTGCGAATCGCTACCGTGATCGACTTCATCAAGGTGCCACTTTTCGCTCGGGTAAAATAAGCCCGTGAAAAATTACGCTCTGAGCCTTCAATATCGCGCAACATCCGCAGCGCAAGATCGGTGATTGGCGATCCCACTTTTCTACCCGTGTTTTCACCATTCGCGATCTTGATCGCTGATTTATTTAAATCGTCTAATGCGTGCAGCACGATTTCACAATGTTCACCGATCAGCGCCGCAAGCCCATCCACTACCGCCGCATAAGACCGCAGAATAACACTGTCTTGTTGATTCAATGGATTAGACTCAATGAGCTCATTTTCCGTCATCACGTTCGCGCCAAAGCCTTCTGTCGGTACCACGTACGCCTATCCTTATTCGACCGTCAATGTAAATGTCTCTGCGCACAGTTTAACAGAATTTAAGCCTAAAAATGCAAAAAGCCCCGGCGATGCCGGGGCGGATATTACACAGTCAGACGAGGCTGTCGTTTAGCCTTCGCTCGCCGCGTCTTTTTTGGTATCGTCTTTTATTTCAAGCAGTTCAACATCAAACACCAGGGTTGAGTTGGCAGGAATTGATGCGGTATCTTGATCACCGTAAGCCAACTCAGGTGGCACAACAAAAGTAAATTTAGAGCCAACAGGCATTAGCTGCACACCTTCAGTCCAGCCTGGAATCACGCGGTTAAGCGGGAAGGTAGCTGGCTCACCACGATCGTAGGAGCTATCGAACTGGGTACCGTCAGTCAAGGTGCCTTTGTAGTGAACAACCACGGTATCTTCTGCGGCTGGCTTATCGCCCTCACCCATGCTATCCACTTTGTAAAGTAAGCCAGAGTCCGTTTCTTTAACGCCGTCTTGCTGGGCAAAGTCAGCACGGTATTTTTCACCTTCCGAAATCGCGGCTTCTGCTTTCTCTTTGGCTTGCTGTTGCGCCAGTTTAGTCACGCGCTGATCAAGTGATTGCAATGCCGCTTGCGCTTGCTCATCGGTCAGTTTTGATTCTCCTTGAAAGACATCTTGCACCCCTTGAAGTACCACCTCTTTATCAAGCTCTAAGCCGATGTCTGCTTGTTGCTCTAAGTTAGCGTTGAGGTATTGGGCTAAAGACGCACCGATCGCGTAGGCTGCTTTGTCGTCATCGTTGGCAAACGTTGCTTCTGCTTGTTCGGCAGCTTGATTGGTTTGCTCTACTTTAGCGTCGTCTTGCTGACAGCCGACGGCAAAGGCAACGGTTGCCGCGAGTAGCGACATCTTCATTACTGATTTCATTGGGTACTCCGTTGATGACAAGGATAAATCCTCGTATGGTTGTTACTGACGCATCAACAATGCGAAAGCCTGATTCTATCAATATACTCGTGGTTATATGGCTGCAAACACTGGAACTCAAGCATGATGCCAAAAATCCGCCACATTATTTGCATTTTTATAGTTATTAACAGCTTAACCGGTTGTTGGCAGTCTGGCAAAGAAGCCCAGCGCTGGTCAATCCATCCGGAAGGGGCGACCAGTTTTAGCCTCAGTCGTGACGGCCGTTTTGCCCTGATCGCGTCTGAAGAAACGGATATTGTCCTATGGGATCTTGTCACTAATCAGCAGCTAGCCGAACTCGGTGCGCAAGATCCGGACGCCAATCCGGTCGTTGTTAGTCATATTTCCGATAATAAGCGCTATGCCATTACCACAACAGCACAAAACTTTGCCGTCTGGGACCTCGCCTGGAGCCAAGCTCAAGGGTTATGGTCCATTTCTGAAGGCATCATACGCGATGCCGCGATCAGTAATAACGGTGAAAAATTGGTGCTAGCGTTGTCGAATGGAAAAGCACTATTTATCGACTTAGGCACGGGAAGGCGCTTAGAGTTCCTCGCCCACCGCGATAAAATCAATGCAGTCTCGATTTCCCCCAACGGCGCCTATGTGCTCTCAGGTGGCAATGACCATCACGCCTACTTCTGGGATACCCAGTCTGGCCAGATCATCAATGACTTTGCTTATGATCGGCGAGTGAAACAAGTCGCCTTGCATCGTGAGGGGAAGTACGCATTTGTCTCTGACGGTGGCAACCGCGCTGTGATTTGGGCCCTACCCAGTGGCGAGAAAGTCAGTGAGTTGGATATCTTTGCCCGCCAAGCCATTTATGTCAGTGCCCGGTTTTCCGATGATGGTACCTTGCTAGCCACCGGCTCACCGTCACAACGGGTCGAATTGTGGGATGTGAAAACGGGTGAAAATATAGGTCGTTGGCAAGCATTGGCCCAGCCGGATACTCGCCCACCCAGCGCAGTGGTGTATGATGTAGCGATTGATCCAACTGGACGTGTTATTTCAGGTACCTCGGCCGGGATTGCCCAAGCTTGGTTAACCGACGCGCAATAACGAGAGAGCAATATGAGCGAGATAGATAAGTTACAACAGCAAATTGATGATCTTGAGTACAAAGTGGCGTTTCAAGAAGACACGATCGACCAGCTCAATACCGCATTGACGCGACAACAAGGTGATATTGAGCGCATGACGGTCCAAATCCAGTACCTTGTCAGCAAGCTCCAACATGTTGAGCCAGAGAATATTGCTAGCCAAGCTGAAGAAACACCCCCCCCGCATTATTGAAACCACACCGTATGCGTGACGATTAGCGCGCGGTCACGACGGCCAAATAAAAAAAAGGCGCCAAACGGCGCCTTTTATTCGATGGTACTCATTACCACTTATCTGTCGTCGTGATTAGTGGTCGTGGCCACATTCTTCACCGTCTTGGTGAATGTGCCCGTGTGAAAGCTCGTCTTCAGTGGCTTCACGCACATCAACGATTTCCACTGAGAAGGACAGGGTTTGGCCTGCAAGCATGTGGTTGGCATCAACAACAACTTCATCACCTTCAACCTCAGTCACTTCGACTGGGATCTGGCCTTGGTCGGTTTCAGCCATAAAACGCATACCAACTTCAACTTGATCGACGCCTTGGAACACGTTAGCCGGTACACGTTGTACCATGGCTTCTTGGTAATCACCGTAAGCTTCGTCTGGGCCTACCGTCACTTCAAAGTTCTCGCCTTTTTCACGGCCTTCCAGCGCGCTCTCAAGTCCGACGATCAAGTTACGATGACCGTGTAGGTATTGGAGAGGCTCTTGTGCTGTTGATTCATCAACAAGTGCACCGTCTTCATTTTTTACTTGGTAAGCCAGGCTGACTACCACATCTTTTGCAATTTTCATGCTCGCTCCGAGACCGGAAGGTAAATGGACTGCCGATGATAACGGATCCCCTACTCCGGTTTAAAGATCCCAATGACATTCTCTGCCGACTCGGCGCCAGAGTGTGACTGTTGTGCCGATTCCGGTAACCGACTATCATGGTAATCGCAGCTGACACATTCCACTTTGTCAATGTTATTCTCACGCCACACTCGCAATGTATCGCGTTGTTGGCACGACGGACAGGCAGCGCCTGCGATAAAACGTTTTTTCACATCAACACCTTATTCGTCTCGATTCCAACTTTGATGCCGCTCACTATCACCGCGCATCTCTCGGTCAAAAATTTCTTCCAGCTCTTTGCGCGCTTCTTTAACTCGTGATGCAGTCGCGACATCTTGACTGTGCTGAGGCAATAAATCTTCCAGCACCCGCATATCGAGTTTACGGAACAATATTTCTGCGCGTTTCGCTTTGTATGGGTGCATGCCTAGGGACTCTAACGTTTGCCGCCCAAGATCCAGCGCGCCCAAAAAGGTTTCCCGAGAAAACTGATCGACACCGTGCGCCATCAACTGATACGCCTCGACACGACTACGCGCACGCGCCATTACTTTTAGATTAGGGAAGTGATGGGCACAAAGATCAACAATCTCCATCACTTCGTCTGGCGAATCGGTACAAATCACGATCGCTTCAGCCGTCTTTGCACCAGCGGCACGTAATAAATCGAGTTGCGTAGCATCACCATAATACACTTCGTAGCCATAGCGGCGTAGTAACTTGATTTGAGTCGGATCACGTTCCAGGATGGTCACCCCGATTTTATTGGCGAACATCAAGCGACCGACTACCTGACCAAACCGACCAAATCCGGCAATGATGACTCGCGAGTCTGTCTCAGTAAATGGCGCTTGCGGAGGCAAGGATTCAGGCTCGTTAAAAGTACGCGCAAACCAACGCTGCTGGAGCGAGAGAATTAACGGTGTAGTCATCATCGACAAGCTCACGACCACAAGCAAAAAGGCATTTAATTCTTTATCCAATAGCCCTTGGCTACGCGCGGCAGTGAAAATCACAAAGGCAAACTCTCCCCCCTGACTGAGCAATACCGCCATTTGACTGCGCGCCTTGGGCGCGACACCAAACGCACGCGCCAGTCCATACAGTAAGCAGGCTTTACCACCGACTAACGCAGCCACGGCACCGATGATCGCCCAGGGATATTCCAGTAAAAGCCCTAAGTCGACCGTCATCCCGACCGCTATAAAAAACAGCCCGAGTAATAACCCTTTAAAGGGCTCAATTGCCGTCTCAAGCTCATGGCGGTATTCACTCTCAGCCAACAACACCCCGGCTAAAAACGCCCCCAGCGCCATCGATAGACCAAGGCTTTGCATGGCCAATGCAATCCCGATGACCAAGGCAAGCGCGGTGACATTAAACAACTCGGTGACGCCACTCATCGCGATCAGACGAAAAATAGGGCGCAAGAAAAAGTGACCGCCGGCCAAGAGAGCGCCAATGCCTAAAAACATCCAGAGGACATCAAACCAACTGCCTGCACTGCCACCGGCCAACGCTGGGATCACAGCCAGTATCGGGATCACGGCGATATCTTGAAATAATAAAACGGCAAATCCAGATTGTCCGGTTTCGCTGCGCATTAAGCGTTGGTCTTCGATGATTTTCATCGCAATCGCGGTAGAAGAAAGTGCCAGCCCCGCCCCGATCACCACGCCTTGTGGCAACGTGAGCCCAGCGAAGACACTTAATGCCCCTATCACGACCCCGGTCAGCACCACTTGACTACCACCAAGGCCGATAATGGGGCGCCACATTTTCAATAACTTTTTAGGGTTAAGCTCCAAGCCAATCAAAAACAGCAGCAGCACCACACCAAATTCGGCAAAATGCAGGGTTGAGTCGACATCATCGATTAAACCCAGCCCCCAAGGGCCAATCACAATGCCTGCTACCAAGTAGCCAAGCACCGAGCCCATCCCCAAACGCTGCGCCAAAGGCACCGCAATCACAGCTGCCAATAAAAAGATAAACGCAATGAGCAGAAAGCTATGATCCACGATGTGCCTCCTGCTTCGCTAAAGGGTTAGCCAACCAGTCCGCATAGAGTTCAGCAAAGGCATTGCGATCAGCATCGGTGACGCGGCGCGCCCAGTGAAGAACTAAAGGTGAGACCCAGTGCATGCGGCATAACGCCGCCGTCAGTTCAAAAGGTTGCAATAACTCCTCCATGGAATATTTGTTGTAGCCGATTTTACTGAACGCTTCTGCTGCTCCACCTGTGGTGACCACAAAACGACATGTTTTTCCCGCTAACGCATCCCCCCCTTGCCCATGAGCAAAGCCTTTTCCGAGTACCACATCAATCCACTCTTTCAATAACGCCGGGCATGAGTACATCTGTAGGGGGTGTTGAAACACCAACACATCGGCGTCAGTCACCAACGCACGCTCGTGATGGACATCCACCACAAAATCCGGATAAGCGGCGTAAATATCATGCACAGTGACATTCGCCAGCGGGCGTATCGATTCGAGTAATCGGCGATTGGCGACCGATTCATCCGGATCAGGATGCGCCACGATAACAAGCACCTTGGGAGAGCGTGGGTTGTCCTTCTTGTCTTGAGGCATACGCTTCCTTGTCGTTATGATTGGCCAAGCACACAATCTGTTCTTTATGCCATGTTTTTAACTTTAACATACAAAAAGGCCAACCCCCTGTCTAACCACTCGCGCCACCGGTGGAATTTGGCAATCTCCGCATCAAGCTGGTATAACGACCGCGCAACGTGCATCCATCAACCCAAGACAGACTGAGTAATCATGATTCGCTTCTCCGACATTCAATTGCTTCGTGGTGGTAAGCCCCTGCTTGACCACACCTCTGCCATCATCGCACCCGGGGACAAAGTCGGCTTGGTGGGTAAAAATGGCTGTGGCAAGTCCAGCCTGTTTGCCTTGCTACGCCACCAACTTTCTCTTGATGCAGGGCACTATGATTACCCCAGTCAATGGCAAGTGGCTTGGGTGGCACAAGAAACCCCCGCATTGGATAAAAGTGCGCTGGAATATGTGATTGATGGCGATACTGAATACCGTGAGCTGCAAGACGCGCTGCGTAACGCCGAAGCCAAAGATGATGGCAATGCAGTGGCGTTGTTACACGATAAGCTCGATGCGATTGGCGGCTATACCATAGAGGCGCGCGCCGCAAGTTTGCTGGATGGCTTGGGGTTTAGTCAGACGCAAATCCATTGGTCATTAACGCAGTTCTCTGGGGGCTGGCGCATGCGACTTAACTTGGCACAAGCTTTGTTATGTCGCTCAGATTTACTGCTACTCGACGAGCCCACCAACCACCTCGATTTGGACGCAGTGATGTGGCTAGAAAAATGGTTGCAGCAGTATCCGGGAACCTTGGTCTTGATCTCACACGACCGTGATTTTCTTGATCCTGTGGTCAATCGTATCATTCATATTGAGCACGCTAAGCTGAATGAATACACCGGTAACTACTCGGATTTTGAAAGCATGCGCGCGCAAAAGTTAGCACAACAGCAAGCGCAATATGAGAAGCAACAAAAGCAAGTTGCTCACATGCAATCCTACATTGACCGTTTCCGATACAAAGCCAGCAAAGCCCGCCAAGCGCAAAGTCGGATAAAAGCGCTGGAACGCATGGAAAAGGTGCTACCGGCTCAATACGATAATCCATTTAGCTTTACCTTTTTACCCCCTGATGCATTGCCCACTCCCATTCTTATGATGGATAAGGTGGCCGCTGGCTATAACAAAACGCCAATTATCGAGAACATTCGCCTTAACTTAGTGCCTGGGGCGCGCATTGGCCTGTTAGGGCGTAACGGCGCGGGCAAATCAACGCTGATCAAGTTATTGTCGGGCGATTTGCCGGCGATGGCTGGCGAGCTAAGCTACTCTCAAGGGGTGAAAATAGGTTATTTTGCCCAGCATCAACTCGATACCTTACGTATCGATGAAACGCCGCTCCAGCATCTAAATCGCTTAGCACCAACTACTGCCGAGCAAACCCTGCGAGATTTTCTCGGACGGTTTGGCTTTCAAGGTGACAAAGCGTTGGAAAACATTGGCCCTTTCTCTGGCGGCGAAAAAGCACGTTTAGTCCTTGCATTGTTAGTTTGGCAAAAACCGAACTTGTTACTGTTGGATGAACCGACTAACCATTTGGATCTCGACATGCGCCAAGCGTTAACGCTCGCATTGCAATCCTATGATGGCGCGATAGTGATCGTCAGCCACGATCGCTTTTTATTGCGTGCGACAGCCGATGACTTGTATTTGGTGGACAAGGGCGCAGTGCTACCCTTTGATGGCGACTTAGACGACTATCACCGCTGGCTGACCGAACAACAACGCGCTGATCGTGCGGAAAACAAAAAGCAAGCCGCAGACGAAAAGCTTGCCCCACAGCAAACGCAGTTAGATCGAAAAGCACAAAAGCGTCGTGAAGCCGAATGCCGAAAACAAACGGCGCCACTACGAAAAAAAATTGACCGTTTAGACACAAAGATCGAACAACTTTCTGCCATTATCGCAGAAGCAGAAAACCAATTAGCGGATCCCGCTATTTACCAGAGTGACAACAAAGCCCGTTTAACGGAGCAATTGCAACGCCAAGCCGATGCAAAGTCGACGCTCGAAGAGGTGGAACAAGAATGGATGGAGCAACAAGAAGCGCTAGAAGCCCTGGAGGCGACATTCAACCAACACTAACGCCTGGGATGGCAAACGCCGCCGATCTTTGGCAGTTTTGTTTGCACCACTATGCTAAGCAAGAGGTCAAACAAGCCTGCCTTAAATTACAAGACGAGCACCAAGGCAATGTGAACCTTGCTTTGTTGCTCGCTTGGATTGAAAGCCACGGTTACGGGCTTAGCCCCGAGAGCCTCACCCAGCTTAAGCACGCCTTGAGCCGGTCTGAACATTTGCTGATCGCTTATCGCCATCTAAGACGCGATCTCAAGCCACGCGTGGGCACCGGCCAATATAAAAAAATGCTCAACTTTGAACTCAGTTTAGAGAAGTTCCAGCAACAAGACTTGATTGAAGTGCTTAATCGTCAATCCTGGCTCACACAAGCCGCGTCTCCCTTGGCCTATTATTGCCGCCAGCTATCCCCCTCTGCCCGTAATCTCTATACACCACTACGGGTAGACCGGCCTACAAAAGAGGATGGAGCAGACGATGATGATACCCTTTAACCCCATTCCAACTGCCCGTAATGCGCATCTGCAAACCTTACTGCCACGCCTGCTGCGCCGGCAACCGCTTTTTGCGCCTATTTGGCAAGCGTTTGATCTGCCTGACGGTGACTTTGTCGATCTTGCATGGACGCATCATCCCGAGGTAGGACAGCCTATTATTGTCTTGTTTCATGGCCTAGCAGGAAGCTTTGATAGCCCTTATGCCAATGGATTATTGGCCGCTTTTAAACAGCAAGGCTGGTGCGGTGTGGTGATGCATTTTCGCGGTTGCAGTGGCCGTCTTAATCGCGCGCCGCGGACTTATCATTCCGGCGAAACGGAGGACGCTCGGGCATTTTTGACCTATTTACGCCAGACCTACCCGAACAATGAGATTGCCGCTGTGGGAGTCTCTTTGGGAGGAAACATGTTGGTGCGCTACCTGGCCGACTATCAGCATGATCCGATTGTCAGTTGTGGTTGTGCTATTTCTCCCCCGCTCGATTTAGCGGCGTGCTCGACCCGTATTCAACAAGGGTTTTCCCGTGTTTATCAAGCGTATTTGCTACGGTCGATGCGACAAACCTTATCGGAAAAACTTACCCGACACCAAAAAGTGGGTCGGTGGCATGCTGGGGAGCGGCCAAAGATTAAAACTCTGTTCGAGTTTGATCAAACGGTCACCGCACCGCTGCATGGCTTTGACGATGCTCAACACTACTATCAAAGCTGTAGTGGTTTATCTGTCCTTGACGCTATTACGGTCCCACTTGCGATTATCCATGCGAAAGACGATCCCTTTATGACCGACGCAGTGATCCCAACCTCGCCTCTGCCCGCGAATATTGACTATCAACTGAGCGAACATGGTGGGCATGTTGGTTTTGTTACCGGCAGTTGGCGCCAGCCACAGTTCTGGCTGGAGCAGTCGGTGCCTCACTGGTTAGCCTCACGCCTTTGCTCGTCCCGTTAAAAAAGGACGCCACGCAAAGCAAAAAAGACCGACGCACATTGATCTACTGCATTGTGTTGAATGATTGGGTAAAATGCGAGCTGATTCACAATATCAGCATCAAGCACCCTAACGTCTCAGCCATAAATCAACAAAAGGTGATGTAGTATGATGGTTCCTTGGCAATCGGTCCCTGAGGAAACACTGACTCGTTTAATCGAGCACTTTGTGTTACGGGAAGGAACCGATTATGGTGAGCAGGAAGTCAGCTTTGCACAAAAAGTGGCGGATGTTCGCCAACAACTGCAATCCGGCGACGCCGTGATTGTGTATTCTGAGTTGCACGAGACAGTGGATATTCGTCGTAAAGAAGCACTCAGATCTTAGCATCGCTGTACGCAATAAACAGCGATACACATTCAGACTGAATGACAGGGCGCGTCATGTCGGCTAAACATCCAATCATCGCGGTCACCGGCTCTTCAGGAGCAGGGACCACCACCACATCCGAAGCATTCCGTAAGATGTTCCAGATGATGAACATCAAAGCGGCGTGGCTAGAAGGGGACAGTTTCCATCGCTTTACGCGACCGGAAATGGACGTCGAGATCCGTAAAGCACGTGAGCAAGGACGGCACATTAGTTACTTTGGCCCCACCGCCAATGATTTTCCGCGATTAGAGCAGTTTTTCCGTGAGTACGGTGAACTCGGCACAGGCAAATATCGCCGCTACTTGCATACCTTTGACGAAGCGGTGCCCTACAATCAAATGCCAGGGACCTTCACACCATGGCAGGATTTACCCGACAATACCAACGTACTATTTTACGAAGGCTTGCACGGCGGTGTGGTTGATGGTGAGGTCAATGTCGCCCAACATGTCGACCTATTGATTGGTATGGTCCCGATCGTCAACCTTGAGTGGATTCAGAAGTTTGTCCGCGATACCCGCGATAGGGGCCACTCACGCGAAGCGGTCACCGACTCGATTGTGCGGTCGATGGACGATTATTTGCATTATATTACGCCGCAATTCTCACGCACTCACATTAACTTTCAACGGGTGCCGACGGTCGATACCTCCAACCCACTGAACGCCAAAGGCATTCCTTCGTTGGATGAGAGCTTTGTGGTGATCCGCTTTCGAGGGATGAAAAACGTCGACTTTCCTTATCTGCTGCAAATGATCACGGGGTCTTTTATGTCACGGCATAATACACTCGTCGTGCCAGGCGGTAAGATGGGCTTTGCGATGGAACTTATCATCCGTCCATTGATTCAGCAGCTAATCGAAAAAGGCAAGATTGGCTAGGGCGTAGCGCATCTATCGTGTATTACTTCTCAAGCCGTGATCTTAGCCACGTTTTTGCCAGTTTTTTAGGCGGTTGGCCTAGATCAAAATCAAGAAATTGCTAACAAAAAAAGATACACTCTTGTTAACATACAGTGAGCTTGTAGCCCGCGCCCAGACTTCGTATTCTGTGCATAGATCTGGTGGGTTACCCCTCAGACAAAGATAGGACGTTGTTGCCGGGCAACACATGCAGAGGAAATAAGTTATATGGTTCCAGGAAAACCTCAAACAGACCCTACACTCGAGTGGTTCCTTTCACATTGTCACATCCACAAGTATCCGTCTAAAAGCACGCTGATTCATGCAGGCGAAAAAGCGGAGACCTTGTATTACATCGTGAAAGGGTCTGTCGCCGTTCTAATCAAAGATGAAGAAGGCAAGGAAATGATCCTGTCTTATCTTAACCAAGGTGATTTCATCGGTGAGCTAGGCCTTTTCGAAGATGATCAGGAGCGTACCGCTTGGGTTCGGGCTAAGTCTCCTTGTGAAGTGGCAGAAATCTCATTCAAAAAGTTCCGCCAACTGATCCAGGTTAACCCCGATATATTGATGCGTTTGTCCTCACAAATGGCGCGCCGTTTGCAAGTGACCAGCCAAAAAGTGGGGGATCTTGCCTTCCTGGACGTCACGGGCCGTATTGCGCAAACCTTGTTGAATTTAGCGAAGCAACCCGATGCCATGACGCACCCTGATGGCATGCAAATTAAGATCACACGTCAAGAAATTGGCCAAATCGTTGGCTGCTCGCGTGAAACCGTGGGGCGTATTCTTAAAATGCTGGAAGAGCAAAACCTTATTTCAGCCCATGGTAAAACCATCGTGGTATACGGTACCCGCTAATCACAGCGCTCTCTGTATTCCCAACCGACGCCCTGGCGTCGGTTTTTCTTTTTAAAACAAAAAAAAAGGAAGAGCGAACTCTTCCTTAACCGTTTAGGCCTCGTTATATCCACTATTTGTTAGTGCGTGCTCTCAAAAATTTTATCCGCTGAAGCGGCAACAAACCCCTGGTACAACTCACCGTTGGGCAACACATAACGCTTAGCAAACTCATAAAACCCACCTGGAATGGTTTGCGTGCCATCAGAGAAAACAACAGGGACACGGTCAGCCATGGTGGAGGATTGCTCCAGATAAACGGATGCGTCCCCTTTTACTTCCCCACCCGCTTCGTTAATTGCAAAGCCATTGTCTCGCAGCTTTTGATTAACCGATTGGCAATGATCATGAGCCTTTAACTGATTGACACTCACTGTGAAATGATTCGCGCCATAACCGTGCGCGGCTACCCAGGACGCGTATTCACTCTCCTCAGCAAGCGCTTGATAGGTGGCGCTATCGATGTCCCAAAGCCGCCCCTGATGAAGAAAATCGCTCCCTGTTAGTGACGACGCATCGACTTGTGCCACCAGCTTATGAACAATGGCTTGCAGCGCAGGCGAGCATTGCTCGACCATCAATTCACTGATAAACACTTTCGGCATCAAAGGATCGGGGTGCTCGAAATGGCAGGCATTGAGCTTTTTCGCTTCAAAGGTATAGTCCCCTTTTTGCTGATAGCCTAGCGCCAGGAAGGGGCGCGCCAAGACCTCAAGCCCAACCTTGGGCAAACCAAATGTCCGCAAGGCAATATGATCATTGATTAAAGGCTGCCCTTCTTCGAGCAAGGCATGTACCTGATGTGCCGATGGGCAAAGACGGTTAATATAGTCTTGCCATAATTTATCGAATAACGCTTGGCCACTGTCCATATTGGTCTCCTTAATCTTGTTGAGTCGGAATACCGGGGGCGAACGTCTCAGGCAGTACCACCTGCTCCCCTTCCATTGATGCCATGGGATAAGCGCAATAATCGGCGGCATAGTAAGCGCTTGGACGTAAATTACCCGACGCACCTGGCCCGCCAAATGGCGCATCACCGCTTGCCCCTGTCAACTGACGATTACGATTCACAATCCCTGCGCGAATATGATCGAGGAAGTATTGCCATTCGCCCTCGTCTTCACTGATAAGGCCTGCCGACAAACCATAGCGGGTATCATTCGCCTTCGTGATCGCATCAGCCATATCCTGATAGCGCTGCACTTGTAGTAGCGGACCGAAATACTCTTCGTCGGGTAACGCTTGAATGCCACTCACATCTAAAATCCCTGGAGAAATCACCGCATCGTGTAAATGCTCGCACTCTATGACGGGGGTAGCTCCCAGATCGATCAATTTCTGTTGTGTGGCCAAAATCCCCTCGGCGGCAGCCATTGAAATTTGGGCGCCCATGAAAGGCGCGGGATCATCAAACTGGCCACCCACTCGCACGGTTTTGGTCCATTGTGCTAGGCGAGTCAAGATCTTGTCACCCACTTCTCCCTCAGGCAGCAGCAGGCGGCGTGCACACGTACACCGCTGACCGGCACTGAGGTAGGCCGATTGAATAATGGTGTATACCGTGGCGTCTAAATCACCGAACTGATCACTCACCACCAAGGGGTTATTGCCTCCCATTTCCAGCGCCAGCATTTTATCGGGCTGGCCAGCAAACTGACGATGAAGAATATGCCCCGTATTGGCGCTACCGGTAAACAATAAACCGTCAATACCGCGCGCTTGGGCCAGCGCCTCGCCGGTATTGCGCCCACCTTGTACCAGGCTGATCAGTCCTTGCGGTAATCCCGCTTCGAGCCAATAGCCCAAGGTCTTCTCTGCGACTTTTGGCGTCAGCTCAGAGGGTTTAAATACTACGCTGTTGCCCGCCAATAAAGCTGGAACAATGTGGCCATTAGGTAGATGCCCAGGGAAATTGTAAGGCCCGAATACCGCCATAACGCCAAGTGGACGATGGCGTAATACCGCTTGGGTGCCATTGACGTCTTTTTCACGTGAGCCTGTTCTTTCGTGGTACGCGCGCAAGGAGATCGCCACTTTGCCTACCATGGCCCCGACTTCGGTTTTGGTTTCCCACAAGGGTTTGCCCGTTTCTTCGGCAATGACCCGAGCCAGTTCATCGGTATTGGCTTTCACTATCTCGGCAAAGCGCTCCACCAGCGCTTGGCGCTCAGAAAAATCGGTATTACGCCAACGCAAAAACGCGTCGCGTGCGGCGCTGACTGCTTGCTCCACTTGCGAACGACTCGCTTCTGCACCTTGCCAAATACATTGACTATCAAAGGGGTTTTGCGAGGTCATGATCTCGCCCTCGCCTTTTACCCACTCGCCATGAATCAAATGGCCTGCTGATTGCTTTGTCATTTTATCCCCCCATGGCAATCAAACGCAGTTGATCGCCGTTTTTTACATTCAATGCATCGGCAACCGCTGGGCTAATCACAACTTGATTGGTTTCGTGATCGATCGCAGCTTTCGCCGCGGTGGCACGGAAGCCAGCAAAATCGGTATTCGATATTAAATAATCCTGTGCGCTACTGTGCTCTCGTACGCGCGCTGAGGCGGTGAAAGAGTGACGTACAGACTCAATATTGGGGCGTAAGCATTCTACCGTTGGGCCCGCATCAAAGATGTCGACATAACCACGGCAAGAAAAGCCCTCTTTTTCCAACAAGCGTAATGCTGGACGGGTATTCGGGTGCACTTGACCGATAACTGCACGAGCTTCCTCACTCAGTAGGCTCACATAAATCGGCAATTTAGGCATTAAGTCGGCAATAAACCCTTTGGCACCAATCCCGGTGAGATAATCCGCCAAGGTAAAGTCAATGTTAAAAAAGTTGTCTTTTAGCCACTGCCAAAACGGCGAGTTACCCTCGTCATCCGACACACCGCGCATTTCGGCAAACACCACGTCAGCGAAGCGCTCTGGAAATTGCGCCAGCATTAGGAAGCGGCATTTAGACAATAACTTACCGTTTAACCCGCCACGAAACTCTGGACGCATAAACAGGGTGCAGATTTCTGTCGCCCCCGTGTAGTTGTTGCCAAAGGTCAACACTTCAACAATGTTGTGCACGTTCAGTTTGCGTGATGAATGTACCACCTTGGTCAGATGGTAACTGTAAAACGGGTTATCAAGACCAATGGCGGCTTCGATGCCCGTGGTCCCTGCGATTTCACCGGTTTCTAAATCTTCGGCGACCATCAGATATCCCTCTGGCCCCGGCTCTGTCACCTGTTTGGCAAAACTCTCAAGCGAATTATTAATCCGCCCCTGTAGCAAATCGGCATCGACCGGCAAGGAGGTGAATCCATGCCCGGACGCTTCCGCACACAACATCAGTGCATCAAAATCTGATGCACGGATCGGCCGAATAACTAACATCTCAAATCCCTCCGAGTGAGTCAGGTCGCTTATCCTGCGACGACCTTGGCAATCGCACGTTCTAGGCGTGCCATTCCTTCTTCAATATCCGCTTTGGTAATGACCAGTGAGGGAGTAAAACGCACCACATTAGGCCCGGCAACGAGAACCAATAAGCCTTCTTCGCCTGCCGCAACCAAGATATCGCGTGCTCGGCCTTCCCAGTTTTGGTTCAGTGCCGCACCGAGTAACAAGCCTTTGCCACGCACTTCACTGAAGATGCCATATTTATCATTGATCGCTTCTAACCCGTCACGGAACCATTGCTCACGCTCTATGACACCGGCAAGCACGTCGGGTTTGGTCACTTCATTAACCACCGCTTCTGCCACCGCACAGGCCAGTGGATTACCGCCATAAGTAGAGCCATGAACCCCCGGCTTCATATGCGCAGCCAAGGCGTCGGTCGTTAACATGGCACCAATTGGGATCCCGCCACCGAGTGATTTTGCGGTGGCCAAAATATCGGGCTCGACCCCAGACTCTTGATAAGCATAAAAAGTACCGGTGCGCCCGTTCCCCGTTTGCACTTCATCAAACACTAAAAGCGCATTGTGTTTATCACACAGTTCACGCACGGCTTGGAGAAAACCTGGCTCTGGCGGCACAATCCCACCTTCACCTTGTAAAGGCTCCATCATCACCGCACAGGTTCGGTCCGAAATATGATCGGCCAATGCGGCAATGTCATTGTAAGGAAGGTGTGTGACATCGCCGGGTTTAGGTCCAAAGCCATCGGAATACGCGGGCTGACCACCTACGGTGACAGTAAAGAAGGTGCGACCATGGAAGCCTTTGGTAAAGGCAATGATTTCACTTTTATGCTCACCATGTTCTTCTTTTGCCCAACGACGTGCCAGTTTCAGGGCCGCTTCGTTCGCTTCAGCGCCCGAGTTAGCGTAAAACACGCGGTCGGCAAATGAGAGTTCGGTGAGGCGTTTAGCCAGACGCAACGCGGGCGCATTGGTCATGACATTACTCAAATGCCACAGCTTCTGGGCTTGCTCCGTTAACGCATCAACCATGACCGGATGACAATGGCCTAAACAGCTCACCGCGATACCACCGGCAAAATCGATATACTCTCGGCCTTCTTGGTCCCAAATGCGCGACCCTTTACCGTGATCAGGAATCATCGGCATTGGGTTGTAACATGGCACCATGACTTCATCGAAGAGTTTACGTTCTACTTTGTGCTCCATTGTCATCACTCAATCCTTCTATGTTTTATCTATGAGGCATAGTATTTACATTATTTTAACCGCAGCAATAGCAGATTATGTTTTGTTTTCAGCATGGTAACAAAGCTCATGCAGTTTAAAGAGATAGTTATGCATAAACTGTGAGCAAAGAGAAGATGAAAGTGAGTAAGGCTATGATGCTAAGAAGGCAAGATTAACGGACTAGAGACCGACAGTTGCATAAGGTTGCAGCCGTTGACAAAGTGATTAAAAACAGCGAAATGTAAAATTAGTGATAAAGATCGCTATTTTTTGCAACCATTGCTGAAAAAAAAGACTCAAGAAAGGAAGACATACGGTAAAGGCTGCACGATAGAGGCCGCCACAGATAGAGCGTCAAAAGACGAACATATTAACCTGCCCGCACCGCTACCTAAGATTGTTGAAGAAAATTGGCTAACAAGGCATGGCCCTGCTCCGTCAGAATACTTTCCGGATGAAATTGCACCCCCTCAATCGCCAGCTGGCGATGTTTGAGCGCCATTATAATCTCACTGCCATCGTTATCGATAGCGGTCGCTGTGACGGCCAAACAGTGAGGTAGGCTTTGAGGTTCAACTAATAAAGAATGATAACGCGTGACAGTGACAGGGCTAGGCAGGCCTGCGAAGACCCCTTCTCCTTGGTGGGTAACTTGGGACGTTTTGCCATGCATTACCGTACGAGCTCTCACGACGTTCGCGCCAAATACTTGTGCCAGCGCCTGATAGCCAAGACAGACCCCTAAAATTGGAATTTTCCCGGCAAAGTGTGCAATCACCGCTAAGGAAATCCCCGCTTCATCCGGGGTACAAGGGCCAGGGGAGATAACGATGTGCGAGGGAGCCATCACCTCAATATCCGCCACACTAATGGCGTCATTTCGCGCAACATGGACCGATGCGCCCAGCTCACAAAAGTACTGATAAAGGTTATAGGTAAAGGAATCGTAATTATCGATGATAAGAAGCACTGTGCTACGCCATGCGATGGAAAACCGGCATGATGCTACCACAGTGCTGAATAGGCGTCATCCAGGTGCGAGCAACCTTCGCTGCCCGCCACAAGATTACGGCTGGGTGAGCTGACAGCGAAATCCGGTGTATTTAACCGTCATCGCGCTATCTGCAGGTGCACGGCCGCAGTAAACCGGGATCAGCCCTAGCGCTTTCACGGATACCCTTATCGAATCATCCGGCTGCAGCGCCAAGGATTGAACTAAAGGGCTAGCCTGGTCAAAGGTGCGCGTCGCGCGCCATTTCATCCACGCATGATCCGGACTTTTTTGTCCATTAAGTAAGGGGATAATAGGCAAGAAACTGCGATTATTGATCGTCACCGAGACGGGGACCACGGGCTCAGGATAATCGAGTGAGATCAGCACAGGATCGTGATCGGATGACGAGAATGGATTACTCGATTTCACCAATTCTCCGCTATATTGTCGGCTGTACTCAAACAGAGTGCTCTCTACCGAGTTAATATGCCACTCTTCCACCCCGACCACTTTGCTCGCCAAACTGGCATTGGCGAGTGCATGATCTAACGCGCCCAGTTCTCCAGAAAATGAGTACGAGTAGGCTTTATCCCCTAACCACTGCGTTGCGAGGTTGGTATAACCAAGACCTTGCTCAACGACGCTTGGCGTTGGATGCATAGGCACACCACGAATTTCAGTGCCCGCCGCGGTGATAATATCGCGCTGGCCCTCAGTACGCTGATAATCCGTTAGCACCCGCACCGGATCTTCTTGCGCATAAGCATTGAGATCACCCAAAATTAATACGTCACCGTCGACCGCTTTGAGATGGTCACGCAATGCAACGGCGGCAGACACGCGAAACGCATTGCAGTGTCCCTGCATATCCGCGGTATCGGTATCAAACTCACCCGCGATCCAGTCTTCATAGCAGCCTGAGCCTTTCGATTTAAAGTGATTCACCACCACACTGAGCGGCTGGTCGTTAACCATAAAGCGTTGAATTAGGCTATCGCGCTGGTATTTGTCGAGTGTCTTGGTTTCTCCGTCTGGACTTTCGCCGCTGATATGCTGCTCTGGCATGGGTACCGCTTGCGCCTCACCTGCGAGATTGACCTTCGCGGGGCGATAAATCATGCCCACCATAATCGCATCTGAGCCAAAATAGGCGCCCTGATTTTTCTCTTGGTCACTGGGTTCGACAAATTGGTAATGATCACGCGAGTCAGCAAATTGCGCATTTAAATGGGTCACCAGATCAGCAATGGCGCTGCCAGCCTCAAAGCCATTATTCTCAATTTCCATCAAACCGACAATGTCGGCGTCCATCGCGGTGAGTGCATTGACAATTTTAGTGCGTTGCAACCCAAACTCAGCCGCCGTTTTCGCCCCACGGTTACAGCCACGATTCGCATCGGCATCGGCACGATCATCACAGGTCACGTTGAGTGGGCCACCGACCGCACTGGCACTGGTGAAATAGTTAAGTACGTTAAAACTCGCCACCTTAATGTCAGCGCCAGGCACGTTATTCGGTGCCAGTTGACGATCATTTTGGTGCACAATATCACCGGCAGTGATGGTGTTTGTTGCAACAAGTCGGTATTGGTCGTAGCTATAACCCATAACACCGCTCAAACGCTCGACCCGATCGCCAATACGTAGATATCCCTGCTCGGCATCTAAGCCTGGAAAATACGGGATCTTGCCGTCTTTCGCTTTTTGATCGCTCTCGATATACAGCTGGTTATCGCTATTTTTTGCGGCTAATGCCTCAGCGTCAGGCGTTAACGCGGGATACTGTTGCGTGGGTTTGTATAAAGGGGATTGATGCGATAACACCATATTGTTACGGAAGGCATCGTAGTCAAAGCCAAAGTTACGCGTGATCACCAAATCGCTATCCGCGTCCATGGTGACGTACATCCCTTCGTAGCGCTCAAGTGCCTCGTGCAAAGTCTCATCGGGTTGAACACGGAGTGCCGTCGGTGCAATCGTCCCCTGAGGTGCTCCCTTAGCCACTTGTTCATCGGTAACACCCAGTTGGGTATGGCCGTAATACTCGTTGATGTAACCACTGGCACATAAGGTGTCACCGGGCTGTAAGTTGAGGTCATCAGCGCCTCGCAAGTAAACAAATAAGCCATCGGAAGTGGCACGATTACCATCGCCTTGCGGATCTTGTATCCAGGCTCCTTTATACAAGCCTTGGGTAACGGCAGTGACTACGCCTTGTACCGCATAAATTTTATCTGAGCGGTACTGCCCGTCTGGAACCAATGGGCTACGCGCGCCGTCACCTTGAATCGCGTAGATGGGGGTTGGGGTTGTCACACCACATTGATAAGTTTCAGTCGGTGGGGCTTTTGCCGCCGCGGGCAGTGCAACGCCGGCCAGCACCAAAGCAAGGGGCGACCACATCAATGGCTTTTTCATACCTGTTCCTTCACGTAAATTGAGTGTTTACTCGAAAATCGGATGCATTATTCATGATAGATACAGAATATGACGTGATATGAATCGCATCGAGGCTAGCGATTATTGATGAATTCGTTAGAAGTGAGAGGCCGGTTCAGCCTTGATCAAAAAAGCAGCGAGACTGGCCCGCTGCTTACTTGTTTTGTGATTGTACCAGGTTTGTACTATTACAAACGCGTGCTACACACGTGGCACAAAACCGACCGCATCATAAACTTTGCGTAAGGTGTCTTGTGCCCGTGCAGAGGCATGCGCCGCCCCTTTTTGCATCACATTATCGAGCATTGCGCGATCAGCTCGAAACGCATGATAGCGCGCTTGCAACGGCTCTAGCATCGCGACGACGGCGTCTGCAGTGTCTTTTTTCAGGTGGCCATACATCTTGCCTTCATACGCTTTTTCTAGCGTATCAATTGACTCACCCGTCGCCCCAGACAATAACCCAAGCAAGTTGGAAACACCCGGTTTTTGTGCACTATCAAAACGGACACGCGGCGGCTCTTCTGAGTCCGTGACCGCACGTTTGATTTTTTTCGCAATCGCTTTTGGATCTTCGAGCAGCCCGATCACATTGTTACGGTTGTCGTCAGATTTCGACATTTTTTTGGTCGGATCTTGCAGGCTCATGACCCGCGCATTGACATCGGGTGTGTAAGGCTCAGGCAGAGCAAACACATCGCCATAGCGATTATTAAAACGGGTCGCAACGTCACGCGCCAGTTCAAGGTGCTGCTTTTGATCGTTACCCACCGGCACTTGGTTGGTTTGATACAAAAGAATGTCTGCCGCCATCAATACCGGATAACTAAACAATCCCGCGTTAATGTTCTCAGCATGGCGCTGCGACTTATCTTTAAACTGGGTCATCCGATTCAACTCACCCATTTGGGTGTAGCAGTTTAACACCCAGCTGAGTTGAGCATGCTCAGGCACGTGGGACTGGACAAACAAGTTGCTTTTTTCTGGACTGACTCCCACCGCGAGACACAGCGCCAGCGCATCTAAAGTCGCTTCGCGCAAGGCATCCGCATCTTGGTGAACCGTAATGGCATGTAAATCCACCACACAGTACTGACAATCATAATCATCTTGCATCTGTTCCCACTGACGCAACGCGCCCAGATAATTACCAATACTCAGCTCGCCTGAGGGCTGCACACCACTCAATACAATGGGTTTCGAAGATTGACTCATGATGATTCGGTTCCTTTACATGTTGCCCGTGTGGGCGGTCTTATTTGCTGGTTGAAAGCGTTACGCGGAGTAATTAGCCACCACTGCCTCTAGTTGGCTAAAATGGTCCAGCACATAGCTGGGTTGGCTGTCACTGATTGGCTCACCGTAGTTGTAGCCATAAGTGAGGCCAACGGAGGCCATTCCCGCATTGTGTGCTGCTAAGATATCATTTTTTGAGTCACCGACCATCAACATCTGGGCATTGGTTAACCCATGCTTATCGCGCAACAGGTGCAAGCCTTCTGGGTCAGGTTTGCTGGTTGACAGACTATCACCACCAATCACATCACTGAACAAGGGCGCTAACCCTAAATCCTCTAAAATAGCGGGCACGAAAGCGATCGGTTTATTCGTGACGACGCCCAGCTGATATCCCTGCTGGTGCAATGCGGTTAGGGTCTCTTTCACGCCAGGGTACAGCACGGTTTTTTCGTGACCATTGTGCTCATAATGGTAATTAAAACGCGTGCGTGCAGTTGCGACCAGCTCAGGGTCAAGCGCTGGATCATGATCATGCGCACGGGACAATGCGCGACGAATCATAATATCCGCACCATTCCCTATCCAACCGGTCACCTCGGCTACACTCACTGTTGGCCGGTCCAAATCCGCCAGCATCATCTGCAGCGCTTGGGTCAAATCGGGCACGCTATCAACCAAGGTGCCATCTAAATCAAATGCAATATAACGCAGGCTCATACGACTTCATTACCTTTCTACTTTTGCCAGTTCGGCACGCATTTCTTCAATTGCGGTTTTATAATCCGGTTGACCAAAAATGGCCGACCCTGCGACAAACATATCCGCACCCGCTTGGGCAACGTCTGCAATGTTATTGGCCTTTACACCGCCGTCAATTTCCAGACGAATATCTCGCCCGCTGGCATCAATACGCTGACGGACCTCACGCAGTTTATCTAAGGTGGTGGGAATAAAAGACTGGCCGCCAAACCCAGGATTGACCGACATCAGCAGGATCATATCGAGCTTATCCATCACATAATCTAAGTGGTGGAGCGGCGTTGCCGGGTTAAAGACCAAACCCGCTTGCATGCCGTGCTCTTTGATCAACTGCAACGTGCGGTCAATATGCTCACTGGCTTCAGCATGAAACGTCACCATGTTCGCGCCCGCTTTAGCAAAATCAGGAATAATGCGGTCGACCGGCTTAACCATCAAGTGAACATCAATCGGTGCGGTGATCCCATAGTCACGTAAAGCCTGACAAACCGGGGCACCAAATGTCAGGTTCGGAACGTAATGGTTATCCATCACATCAAAGTGAATCACATCTGCACCCGCCGCCAATACGTTTTCAACTTCTTCGCCCAATCGGGCAAAGTCTGCAGATAAAATCGATGGCGCAATCAAAAAATCCTTCATAGTGCGGTCGCCTCAATTGCCAAAAAGTCGCCGTAATTCTACCCGATATCGGCCATGAAGTCTTACCTTAACCATGCTTAATCTCAGCGAACACTGGCAAGTGCCAGAGAATTAACTAGAGTAAAAACAGAGGCTGAAAATGGAGGCAGGATGGGCGAAAAACCTAGACTGAAACAGGTAGTAACAAGTGTCATCGCTGCTTTGTTTGGGGTGCAATCACAACGCAATCGCGAGCGAGATTTCGGCTATGATTCACCGGCAATTTATATCATTACCGGCGTTATCATGATCGGACTCGTCATTGGCGCGCTGCTGGTGATCGTGAGCTGGTTGACGTGAGCGCTTTGAGGCAACAGCGCTTAAGGCGTGGATGGCTGAGGGGAAAAAAGTGCCAATAGCTCATCTACCTTATTACGACCATTGCCATTACGGCTGATGGTACGCTTAACTTTCACCACATTAAAACTCGCGCCACGATATAAACGGCGTGTATAGGGCGTATCGTGATTGGAGATTAATACCGGCACCCCTTGGGCCAACGACGCTTGCTCAGCATGCTCAGCCAGCAAGGCTTGATCATCCAGCGTAAAACCATTGGTGGCGTAGGTGGTAAAATTCGCCGTAGCAGTTAAAGGCGCGTAAGGAGGGTCGCAATAAATCACTGTTCCTTTCGTCGCCCGAGCAAAACTCTCCCCATACCCTTCACATACAAATTCTGCACGCTGGGCCTTTTCTGCAAAGATCGCGAGCTCTTTTTCCGGAAAATATGGCTTTTTGTACGACCCAAATGGGACATTGAAGCCGCCTTTTTTATTGTACCGACACAAGCCATTAAAGCCGTGACGATTCATATACAAAAAGTACAGCGAGCGTAAATAAGGGTCTGTGGTAAGATTAAACTCCCGGCGGACATCTAGATAGCGCTCTTTTTGGTTGTACTCTTGGCAAAAGAAGACGCGCGCATCCGCCACAAAACGCAACGGCGTTTGCTTAATAATATTGTATAGGTTGATAAGATCTGGGTTGATGTCAGCCAGAATGTAATGTTCGTAATCGGTGTTTAAAAATACCGATCCAGCACCGACGAAGGGCTCGATAAGCGTGTTCCCTTCGGGAAGATGACGACGAATGTCATCGACTAGCGAGTATTTACCACCAGCCCACTTTAGAAACGCGCGATGCTTTCTCATTGCCCCTGATCTATCTCTGCGGTGTGAAAAGGGGCGGATTGTACCCTATTTTGGCTCATCAATCAGCGGATTTTACTGCCCATTTGCGCGGTTGATTTCACGGTGAACCTGACTAAAAGACTTCACAAACGGCTGCAGCGCCCGTAGATTATCCGCCAATGTCAGTTCCGCACGACGCGCATCCGTGACGCTGGCATAATCACCCAGTAACACCATGTACCAGTCAGCATTGTTGCGTTGGGTTTGATATACCTGAACCCGATCACTCAGTTGGTAGTTAGCGATAAAGTCTGTCGCATCTTGACGCGAACGCAACGCTGCGAGCTGCAGGGCATAACGCTGGGCAGGTACATCAAGCAAAGCTTGCGCGTCAAAAGATAAGCGATTATCACTGGCCGCGTCTGCTGTCGACGCTGTCTCTGTAGACGACGAGGCGGCGGTATTTTGCGATTGCGCCACATCTGAGGGCTCATCCGGTGTCGCGGGCGCAGGAATCGCTTGGTTAATCTCGCTAGCAAGTGCTTCCTCAACCGCCTGGGTGCCATCGCCACCGGCATCTTGTTCGTTAATAATGGCGTCAACAACATCATCAGGTAAAACCACTCTCTGGCCCGCATCATTGCGACCGACGGTTAACCCCTCACCGTTGACTTCCTGCGGTAAATTCGCCTGATCATCGGTCACCGCTGCATTCGAGCCCGCTACGGTGTCGGTTTGATCCACTGCCGAGTTGCTATCTTGGCCCGTCACTTGCCCATCAAGGGTTTGTGGGTCAGTGGTCGCTTGCTGCTCGTTGAGCAAATCATCCAAGTTTTTTAACCCGTCAGGGAGCATTGTCTCAGCCGACGAGGCGTCATCTTGACTCGGAAAAGCCCACCAGATCGCACCGGCACCCACAATCATCAGCACCACGGCCAACAGCAGCATTAAAAAGGGTTTATTATTTTTCGCGGGCTTTTTATTGTCTTTACTCACAGCGCCTATCTCCTGATTGTCCTTTCCCATGATGGTGCCGGGGTAAACGGTTTGATTAGCAAGCTTGGCTAACCACTGTTTTTTACCCGCTGCATCAATACGTTGCGTGACGGCTAACACATCGATGAACATCTCTTCTTCACCGTCATTAAGCGGCGAGATCTCGAGCTCCAGCGGCTTTTGGTCGTGCCCGTAAGACACCTGACGTAGCCACTTGTTCAACTTTCCTGGCAAGGCAAAGAGTACAACATTGATACGCCAGTGTGCTTGATGCTGTGCATATTGCACCAACGCCCATAGCTCAGACAGTAATCCAGGAGTCAGCCGATGCGCATCATCAATCACAATGAGTGCATCACACCCAGCCCCGTCAAGCATCATCGTCAAGCTATCTAGCAGCGGATCCGCTTGATTAAAAACACCGTCTTTGACAATTTGTCGTAGCAAGATAGCGCGACGTTGGTCATCGCTTTGTGCCGTATGGCACGCGAGTAAGGCATGAACATGGGCATCCGCCCACTGCTCCATGTAGCGCTCACTTAACCAGGTTTTACCCGCCCCATCAGGCCCGGTGACTTGGATCAGATTCGCGCTAAATCGAGTGATAAATTGCAGTCGAGAAAGGAGCTGGGTTTGGCTTTCCAGATCCAGAGCTAGCGTATCAAACGTGTCTGTCATGCATTCAATGGTTAACCGGCATCAATCACATCAGCGATTAGCTGGTGTGGAACATCTGCAACCACTTGAGCCTGGCCTATCGCTGTTGGTAAAACCAGACGCAACTGTCCTGAAAGCACTTTTTTATCACGCATCATGTGCTTAATAAAAGCATCGTAGTCCATTTCACGGGGAGCCTGCACGGGAAGATGTGCACTTTGTAACAGGGCCGTGATGCGAGTAACCGTTTTTTCATCAATCAAACCATGCTGGCACGCCGTTTTTGCCGCCAACACGGTTCCAGCAGAGACCGCTTCACCATGAAGCCAATTGCCGTAGCCCATTTCTGCTTCAATCGCATGACCAAACGTGTGCCCCAAATTCAACAGCGCGCGCACGCCTGTTTCGGTTTCATCTTCGGCCACCACATCGGCTTTGATTTGACAACAACGCCTTATCGCGTAAATCAATGCATCAGGAGAGAGCGCGGTCAGCGCCACCATTTCACTGTCAAGCCAATCAAAGAAAGGGGCATCGGCAATCACACCATACTTGATCACTTCTGCCATCCCCGCAGCAAACTCACGACCGGGCAAGGTGCTTAGCACCTGCGTATCAATCACCACCGCTTTGGGTTGATAAAATGCGCCAATCATGTTTTTGCCAAGAGGATGATTAATTGCTGTTTTCCCACCGACGGACGAATCGACTTGCGACAGTAATGTCGTGGGAACTTGAATAAAATCAACGCCGCGCTGGTAACAAGCACTGGCAAATCCAACAATATCGCCAATCACGCCGCCCCCGAGGGCGACGAGCACGACATCACGGTTATAATTATTTTCTAAAAGAAAGGTGTTGATGGTGTTAAACGTTTCGAGCGATTTATACGCTTCACCATCAGGCAAGCTAAGGCAGGCTACATCAGTTGCGCCTGCCCGCTGAAGGGTTGAGACCAGAGTGGCGCCATAAAGCGGCATCACTGTCTCATTGCTAATAACAGCAACCCGACGGGAATGGACGCCCTCAAACAGGCTCGCATCTGCTAAAAGCCCTTCACCAATCGAGATAGGGTAGCTACGTGCCCCTAAGTTAACGTCTATCCGTTCCATGGTCGGGTCCTGTGGTCGGTTATTGCTGCTCTAAGAGCGCCATGATTTGATTTGCCACCACTTTAGCGCTTTGATCATCAGTTCGTACAACGTAATCCGCAATTTCTTGATACAAAGGATTACGTTCTTCTGCCAATGACTCCAGCACTTCACGTGGTTGGTCAGTTTGCAACAATGGTCGTTTCTTATCGCGTTGGGTACGTGCGAGCTGCTTTTCGATGGTGGTTTCCAAATACACCACCACCCCACGAGCAGAGAGGCGATTACGGCTTTCTTTGCTCATAATCGAGCCACCGCCAGTCGCGAGAACGATACCTTGCTCTTCAGTGAGGTCGTTTATCACGTTTTCTTCGCGTTTACGGAAACCTTCTTCACCCTCAACGTCAAAGACCCATGCAATGTCTGCTCCAGTACGATCTTCAATCACTGAATCAGAATCATAGAATTCCATGTGAAGTTGCTGAGCGAGATGACGACCAATTGTGCTTTTACCAGCCCCCATAGGGCCTACCAAAAAGATGTTTCGTTTTTCAGCCATTTTAAGCAATTTTACGCGCGGTTAAATAAGACAACACCGCCCGCAGGCTTAATGTAAAAAGCCCGAGGCGCCAATTCCTCACAGATATTTCGTGATCAGATTAAAAATTATCTCAGGACAGTGACCCCTTTGGCAACACCTAACCTACCCTGTGACGATTTTAGGGGTCACAAAGATCAGAAGTTCGCGTTTTGCATGGTCTTTTAACTGATGTCGAAACAAACCTCCGAGCAAGGGAATATCCCCAAGGAGAGGCACTTTGGTTTCTTTGTTGATCATCGTGTGCTGAAAAATGCCACCTAAGACCACGGTTTCGCCATTCCGCGCCAAGACTTGGGTATTGATCCGTTTGGTACTGATCGACATCGCCTCACCTTTTCCGGCCACGACCGACTTTTCCGGCATATCTTGGGTCAGCTTTAAATCCAGCACCAACGTATTATCCGGCGTGATCTGAGGCGTGACCGACAAACTCAACACTGCTTTCTTAAAAGAGACGGCCACCGCCCCACTGGAAGAAGCTTCTAAATAGGGCAACTCCGTCCCTTGTTCAATATAGGCGGCTTTTTTATTGGTAGTGATTAATCTTGGGCTCGAGACCACTTCGGCTTTTCGTTCGCTCTCGAGCGCAGAAAGCTCCAAATCGAGCAGTAAATCGTTGCCTAACTTAGCCACTTGAAAGGCCATGCTCGAGGCAGAAGGATTGACTGCAGCTAAATTAACATTGAGGAAATCACCAATACTGCTCCCCTCACCGGCGGCTTCATTTAGGCTGTCAGGACCTTGCTGCGCCAAATCGCTATCCCACATGATATTCCCTTCGACCGACGATCCCACCGAGGTTGAGCCGTTGCGATTCAAAAGCCCCCAACGTACGCCAAGCTCGTCGACCGAACCTTGCTCTACCGTGACAATACGCGCTTCGATTTCCACCTGCTTAACCGGCACATCGAGGTGCTGAACCAAGGTGCGGATACGATCAATGTTCTTGTCAATATCGCGAATGATGATCGCATTGGTCCGCTCATCCAGCGACACCGCCCCCCTTGGAGATAACAAGCTCACGCCTTGCGTTTGACCGCGAATTAATGCGGCTACCTCGCTGGCTTTGGCATAATTTACCGTGATAACCGCCGACGATAGCGGCAACAAGGTTTCTGCTTGCTGCGCCATTTCCAAATCCTGCTTTTCTTGCGCCATCAGCTCTCGACGAGGGGCAACAAGCATCACCTCGCCACGTTGACGCTTGTCCAACCCTTTCACTCTTAAGATAACCTCTAACACGTCTTGCCAAGGCACACCGTCAATCCGCATGGTGATATTGCCCTGAACACTGTCTGAGGTGACTAAATTAAACTGATTTTGCTCGGCAATCAGTTGGAGCACAGCACGAACTGGAATGTCTTGGAAGTTGATCGATATCGGTGCATTCGGATCAAAGGATGCAGGTGTCGTCGGTTCGGTGGCTTGTATGGTTACCACTAACTGTTGTTTTTGTTGATGGTAATCAAAGGCGATCGCTTGCGCCGCTTGCAGATAAATTTTTGCGTGTCCAGAGGATTGCGACACATCGATCGCCGTAATTGCCGAATCCCTGTCTTGGGTATCGATCCGCTTCATTAATGACGGTTTAATCGTTACCTGCGGTAATCGGATATGGAGTTGATCGGCGCTGGGCTGACGAAAATCCGCCATGATCGCAGGGCTGTCGAAGCCCAAAATCAGTTGCGCCTCTCCCTGAGCAGAGCGGGTTAACTGCAACTGGCTCAAGGTTGTCATCTCCGCAGCCTGAGCGCACGCGCCCATAAAACACACCAGGATCAGCGCCACGCGCACAAGCGACCACGGTATAAGGGTATATCGGGCGTTATACGCCGCGAAAATCATCATAACAGTTATCCTTTACGACAGGTTAGGTTCGATTGAAAGCGTCACGGTCCGTTGCTGCCAGCATCCTAAACCATCAGGTAGTGCCTGGTTTATCGCGACATGATCACGCGTCACCGCCATCACTCGGCCGTGGTGTTCACCAAGCCGGTCGCCACGTGCGACTTGCTTGACCATCCCATTCGGCAAAGCAATGAGTGCCTGTTTTTGCCCCCCTTTAGTGAGGCTTCCTTTCATTTCAAGTTGTGCTAAAGGTAAGGTTGAAAGCGGACTGTCACGCCAATGCAAGGCCGGTTGCCAGCAGTCACCAGGAGACATCCGTTGTGGGTCCGATGCGACCGACAGAACAAATGGATCGCGCGTTTCTTTTGCAAAAGGGACAGGTTGATAAACACTAGGCGGCGGCGTGCGTGTCGCGGTAACCGTCGCTTGCGCTTGCACCTGGCGCATAAACTGATGAATGTCATCATCCGTTTTTTGACAACCACTCAAGATCACGATCAACACAAATACACAGGCTCTTAACATGACGCGTCCTAGTTTGTAGGTTGATTGAGCGCGGGGCGGCCGGTATAGCGATACGTCGTCGCAGACACCGAAAATTGCAATGGCGCTGCAGACGGCGGCTGTTCGGTCTCGCGCGCGAGGACAAAGTCCTGCAATGACACTAAGCGAGTCATCGCGGCAATATCGGCACTGAACGCGCCAATATCTCGATACTGGCCTTCAAGGACAATGTTGATTGGAATGGCGTCTAGCCAGCTTCCTTGCTTTCTCGGCTGCCATGCGAGCGTTTCAAACTGCAACTGGTGACGCATCCCCACCTCGTTCACACCAGCCAGCAGGCCCGCGAGCTCTTCTTCCTCAGGCAATTGCTGAATCAGTCTTGCGTAGCGTTGATTAAGCGTCTCTATTTGCGCCTGGACATCGGGTAACGCAGCCACCTCATGCGCTAACTGTCGATAACGTGCTTTCAGGTGAGACTCTTGCCGGTGAGCATCAAGCAAGGTCGCTTGATTTGGCTGTCCAGCGCCTAACCAGCCGACATACCCCATCACTGTCAGTAAAGCACCCCATAAACTCAGCTTTACCGACCAAGGCGCAAACGGTAGTCGTCGCCACTCCCATGCCATCGAATCCATCACTGTTCGTCCTCCTCGCGCTCCGGTAATTGGGGGGAAACATAGTGTGTCAGTGAAAAGCTCAGTCGAAACCGTTTATTGGGCCCGACGGTGTGATCACCCGTCACTACGGTATCGATATCGAGCGCCTCTACCGCTTGCTGCGCTTCCAACGCGGCCAGCAAACGCGCGAGCTCTGCGTTTGAATTCACCCACCCTTCTAAACGGATATGGCCTTTTTGTTGAGCCAACCGGGTTAAATAGGCACCAGCAGGCATCACCGTCGGTATAAAGTTGAGTACCTCAGTGACATTATTACGCTGTCTTTGCAGTTGATTGACCAACCCGAGCCGTGATTGCAAGGCGCGACGTTTAGTGTCTTGTTGCTCAAAGCGCACTAAGGTTTGTTTAAACTGCGTGATGCCTTGTTCAAGTTGTTGATTACGGTGTTGCTGCCCCACTATCTGATAATGCTGCCACTGGATGAATCCCATCACGATGATCAGTGCGCTCCCCGCAACCGCAAGGGTTTGCAGGATAAAATAGCGTGCCTGTCGACGTTGCACTTGCGCGCGCCAGGGGAGTAAGTTAATCCTCATGAACCACTCGCTCCTCGGAGCGCAAGCCCAAGCGCCGAGCAAGCATGAGGGCTTAGAGAGGACGCGCCAAAGGGTTCGCCAGGTTGAATAAACACACGTTGGGCAGATGAGGGGCAGAGAATGTCGCTGGGCCAGTGACCGCTTAGCCATAGGGTTGAGATAGGCACCGCGTGTTCGCTCTCCACGCGTTGATAGGCATGTTCCAAATGTTGTTGTAGAACGCGAGAGGACGCTGTTGCCTCGCCTTCTGAGCCAGATCCTCCTAGCGGCATTGCGACGGTCAAAGATTGTTGGTACAGCCCGCCATCGGATAACGCGCGCACCGCCGTCAACTTGCCGGCATCAAGATGTAGCCATAGCGGTGAAGTCTGTGGTTGGTAGTGACCTATCAACGCATCATAAACTGCTTGCAGCCCATGCTGCTGCGTATCGACAACACTTACCTTTAATCCCACGTCTTTCAACGCCGAAAGTATTGGCGTGAGTGTCTGTTGGCGACAGGCCACTACCTGGTACTGCGCCTGTCCTGACTGATGGTTCAACGCATGCTGTTTGGTGAAATCGAAGAAAAGACCACTAATTTCCATATTGAGCGCCATGCCTAATGCTTGTCCGACCACGGCTTCCTGCTCGAGAGGATCATCCACATCGGCTGCCATCAGGGTCTTACTGATCACGGTGTCATCCTCAACGCCTACCACCACACTCGGTGACAAACGTTGATACCAGGATACTCGGCTCAATAGTGTGTCTTTGAGCGTTTTCATCGTGGTTGTCAGGGTGTCTTCATCACCAGCGGTCAAGATATGATGCCCGGAAACCTTGAAGGATGAAGGGGACGGGCATAGCGCAATCGCGTGGCTTTCCGTTTGGCCCAAAGCGATACCTAAAACTGCCGAACTTGGAATCATTTCGTGTTAGGCTCCAACGTCAGAGTAAGGTCAGTATTTACAAAACTGTCCTCATCACGGGTTATTTTTTATGCTGGTGCCTTTATACTACTCACGTATGATTATTAAACGGCTAAACGGCAACGAAACGGGAAATCTCAGGTGAAGTTCATAAAGCGTTTGCTTATCTTTGCACTGGTTTGCACAGTGCTTGGAGTCACAACAATCTTTGGGTTTTACCTTTATGTGAAACCCGACCTCCCCGATGTGGCGACATTGCAAGATGTTGAGCTACAAACTCCGATGCAGGTCTATAGCGCGGATGGTGAGTTAATCTCGCAATTCGGCGAAAAACGGCGTATTCCAGTCAAACTCGAGGATATACCTCAACCCATGATTGATGCCTTAATTGCCACCGAAGATAGCCGCTTTTATCAACACCCAGGCATTGATCCTATTGGTATTGTTCGTGCCGCGGCGGTTGTCGCCATGTCTGGCAGTGCCAAGCAAGGTGCCAGCACCATCACCCAACAGCTAGCACGAAACTTCTTCCTGACCAACGAAAAGCGAATTATGCGCAAGATAAAAGAAATTTTTATCGCGGTGCATATCGAACAATTGCTCAGTAAAGAAGAGATCCTTGAGCTCTATTTCAACAAAGTCTTCTTGGGGTATCGCTCTTATGGCGTAGGGGCAGCCGCACACGTGTATTTTGGCAAAACCTTAGATCAACTGACCTTAAGCGAAATGGCCGTGATCGTGGGGTTACCCAAAGCGCCCTCCACCATGAACCCACTTTACTCGCTTTCACGCTCAACCGAGCGACGGAACGTAGTGCTCGGCCGGATGTTGAATGAGGGCTACATTTCTAATGCGGAATACCAGCAAGCGAAAAACGAGCCTATTGTCGCCAGCTACCATGGCGCCGAAATAGAACTCTCAGCACCCTATGTTGCTGAAATGGCTAGGGCTTGGGCGGTCGATGCGCTTGGCGAAGACGCCTATACCTCAGGGGTACGTATTTTCACCAGTGTGGATGCGGATATGCAGCGCGCGGCCAATCACGCCGCCATAGAGAATATCCTCGCCTATGACCGACGCCATGGTTTTCGTGGCCCAGTAGCCACGCTTTGGCAAGCACCTAGCGAACGCTGGCAACATCAACGTATTGTTGATCACCTTGCCAAGCAACCCAGTTACGGCCCCTTGGAGCCTGCGGTCGTGACCGATGTAAAGGCACAATCGGCTCAGGTTGTCGGCCCTAATGGTCGTGATATCGAGCTGCCTTGGAAAGGACTCGACTGGGCGCGACCTTATATTACTGATAGTCGCCAAGGCCCAGCGCCCAAACGTGCTGACGAGTTCCTCGCCAGTGGCCAACAAGTGTTTATTCGTCGCGTCAATGACAGCTGGCATTTGGCGCAAGTACCTACCACCAATACGGCCTTAGTTTCTATGTCTCCGTCAACGGGGGCAATCAAAGCCTTGGTCGGTGGGTTTAACTTTGTCCACTCCAAGTTTAACCGTGCCACCCAGTCGGTACGGCAAGTCGGGTCGAGTATCAAACCCTTTATTTACTCCGCCGCAGTCAATGAGGGAATGACGCTAGCCAGCCTTATCAATGACGCGCCCATTAACCGTTGGGATCGCAGCCAAGGGGTGGCATGGCGTCCGAAAAACTCGCCGCCACGTTATGAAGGGCCACTACGTGCTCGCCTTGGACTGGCACAATCGAAAAACGTGATGGCTGTGCGTGTCCTCCGTCGTGTTGGCTTGGACGATACCTTAGATTATCTGACTCGCTTTGGCTTTAAACGTGATGATCTCCCTCGCGCCGAAGCCATTGCACTCGGCGCAGGCAGCTTAACCCCCGTCGAAATGGCACAAGGCTTTAGCGTGTTTGCCAATGGCGGCTATTTTATGGAGCCTTTTATCATTGATCGCGTTGAAACCCCCTTCGGCGCGGAGATCTATCGTGCCAACCCACCGGTTATATGCGACCACTGTGAGCGCAAACCGGAAAAGGCTGACCCGTTTAATGAGCAAAACTTATTGACGGACAATGGTAATGACCAACCAACAGCGAGCAATGCCAAGCAAGTGATTGATGAACAAAATGCCTTCTTAGTGCGCGAAATGATGCAAAGCAACATTTGGGGCGGCGGCGATTGGCGTTATGGCACCGGTTGGAACGGCACGGGCTGGCGCGCTCAAGCGCTTAAACGTCGCGATATCGGCGGTAAAACCGGGACCACCAATGACTCAAAGGATACTTGGTACACTGGCTATGGCCCAGGTATCGTCACCACGGTTTGGGTTGGCTTTGATGATCATTCGCGTGAACTCGGTCGCACCACTCGTAATGCTAATTTAGGCGACGAGCGTCAACCGATTTATGGGGCGGAATCTGGCGCGAAAACCGCAGAACCTGCTTGGATTGACTTTATGCAACAAGCTCTCGCTGACGTGCCAGAGCAAAATAAAGTGGTGCCGTCCGGCATAGTCAAAGTACGGATCGATCGCGAGACCGGACTGCTGACAAGAAAAACCGATCATACCTCGATGTTTGAGTACTTTATCAAAGGCACCGAGCCGACAGAATATGTATCGGATCAGTCTGATGGCAACATTTACGAGTCCAGCACGGAATCCTTGTTTTAACTCGATAAACGCTTAAACCACAACGCCCACATCCGTGGGCGTTGTCACCTCAATGCCAGTATCTTGTGTTAGCGGTGATTTAAGCCGCTCATTATCGCGGTCATCTGGCCACCAATGGCGTCCGCAAGCTGTTCATATCGTCCTCGTAGCGGCGAGCCAGGGCGATAATCGAGCGTGATTTGTCGCGACGGCGTCGGTGACGTAATGGGGATATACACCACACCATCGCGTTTATCGGCAGGCACGGACAGCTGAGGCAATAAGGTAATCCCACTTCCTGCGGCCACCATGTTGCGTAACGTTTCTAGACTGGTCGCGCGGAAACGTTGATCCTCTTGCGCACCGACTTTAAAACAAAAGCCCATGGCTTGATCGCGCAAACAGTGGCCATCGCCCAGCATCAACAAGGTTTCCCCGTCTAACACATCAAGCGCAACTTCAGCACATTCCGCCAACCGGTGCTTTTCGTTGACCGCAAGCAACATCGGCTCATCATAGAGTGGCAGCTCTTTAAGGTGCTGTGTTTCTTCGACAGAGGCCAGGATAACGCAATCGAGCTTGCCTTCTTCCAACTGCTGAACCAGTTGCTGGGTTTGTCCCTCATGAATAAACAGCTCTAAATCTGGGAAACAATCTCGCAGCATCGGAATGATTTTGGGTAATAGATACGGCCCCACGGTGGGAATAAAGCCAATATGTAGGGGGCCGGTCATACTTTCACCTTGCTCACTGGCCAATTCGGTTAAAATTGTGACTTCCCGCAATACGTTACGTGCTTGCTGTACTAACCTCATACCGGCATCGGTGAACAGAACCCGACGACTGGTACGCTCAAGTAAGCTGACGCCGAGTTCATCCTCCAGTTTACGAATTTGGCCACTCAAGGTCGGCTGGCTGACAAAGCAAGCCTCAGCGGCTTTGCGAAAATGTCGGTGTTCAGCCAACGCAACCAAATACTCCAAGTCACGAATGTTCATCGTTGTCTCTTCTATAGGGGATAACTATCAAAACCATAGCATCAAGCGATTAGAACTATCAATCTTATTTAGCAATACTAGACCCATCAAAACACAGCGAGTCACTTCTCGCTTAACAACTTTAATTGAAAACAAAAGGAACGATTCATGACAGCAACCAAAGAAGGCCAGCCAG
Organism: Salinivibrio sp. EAGSL; assembly: GCF_013366455.1. Classification (NCBI taxonomy): domain Bacteria; kingdom Pseudomonadati; phylum Pseudomonadota; class Gammaproteobacteria; order Vibrionales; family Vibrionaceae; genus Salinivibrio; species Salinivibrio sp. EAGSL. The sequence continues at coordinate 40,085 of NZ_JABWMG010000002.1, forward strand.
TACCACAAGTAACCTTCCGCACTCGCGAAGGCGATCAGTGGAAAGACGTGACCAGCGATGACATCTTTGCCAACAAAACCGTCATTGTGTTCAGCCTGCCAGGCGCGTTCACCCCGACGTGTTCTTCTTCGCATCTACCACGCTATAACGAGCTGTACCCTGTCTTTCAACAACACGGCGTTGATGACATCGTTTGTGTCTCGGTCAATGACACCTTTGTAATGAACGCATGGAAAGCCGACCAAGATGCTGACAACATCCATGTACTACCTGATGGTAACGGTGAGTTCACCGATGGCATGGACATGCTGGTCGACAAAAATGATCTTGGCTTTGGCAAACGCTCATGGCGCTACAGCATGCTGGTAAAAAACGGCGTGGTCGAAAAAATGTTTGTTGAGCCAAACGAACCAGGTGACCCGTTCAAGGTCTCTGATGCCGACACCATGCTGGGCTATATTGCTCCTGAGCATAAACTGCAAGACTCGATCACCGTGTTTAGCAAGCCAGGCTGCCCATTCTGTGCCAAAGCAAAACAAGCACTGATCGATGAAGGACTTCAGTTCGAAGAAATCATCCTCGGTAAAGATGCCACCACGGTCTCTTTGCGCGCAGTCACCGGCCGTGCCACGGTGCCACAAGTATTTATCGGTGGCCGTCACATCGGTGGCAGCGAAGAGCTCGACACTTACCTAAACCAGTAATCCGCTGTTTGGGCGGCAGCCTTGCCGCCCGTTATTTTCCCAGGAGAAAGCAATGAAAACATTAACGGTTGATGTGGCTGTGATTGGTGGCGGGACCGCCGGACTCGGTGCCTATCGCGCGGCAAAAGCACAGACAGATAGCGTGGTGATGATTGAAGGCGGCCCGTATGGCACCACCTGTGCACGTGTTGGCTGCATGCCATCCAAACTGTTAATTGCGGCCGCCGAAGCGGCGCACCATATCGACAAAGCGCCCGGTTTTGGTGTCTACCCAGGCGGAAGTACCGAGATAAATGGTCGTGAGGTAATGGATCGGGTTAAGCGCGAGCGTGATCGCTTTGTCGGCTTTGTATTGGAAAGTGTCGACGACATCCCCGCCCAAGACAAAATCGATGGCTATGCACGTTTTGTCGATGATCATACCTTGATGGTTGACGATCACACCACTATCCATGCTGACCGCATTGTGATTGCGACCGGCTCGCGTCCGAGCTGGCCCGAGGCCTGGAATCACCTCGGTGATCGTTTGGTGGTTAACGATGATATTTTCGAATGGGATGACTTACCTGAATCGGTCGCCGTGTTTGGTCCGGGCGTGATTGGCCTTGAACTGGGTCAAGCGTTACACCGCCTCGGTGTCGAGATGACTATGTTTGGCGTCGGCGGCCAAGTGGGTCCACTCACCGACCCAGATATCATGGCATATGCGGATAAAACCTTCAGCGAGGAGTTTTATCTCGATGCCGATGCCAAGGTTGAAGAGATGATCCGTGAAGGTGATAAGGTCCAAATCCGTTACCGCGACAAAAACGGCGAAAGCCAGTTGCGTTGGGTTGATTACGTGGTTGCCGCCACCGGTCGTCGCCCCAATGTCGACAAACTTAACCTTGACGCGACCAGCATCAAAGTGGATGCCCGCGGGGTGCCGGTTGCCGATAGTTACACCCTGCAAACCACCGCACCGCACATTTTTATTGCCGGTGATGCTAACAACCAAATTCCACTGCTGCACGAAGCGGCTGACCAAGCCAGAATTGCCGGTGACAACGCGGGGCGCGGCAAAGATATCCGTGCGGGACTGCGCCGTAGCAAGCTATCCGCGGTCTTCTCCGACCCGCAAATTGCGATGGTGGGCGAAAGCTATAAAGCAATTACCGATCGTCTCGGCCCATGTGGCTGTTTTGAAATCGGTGTGGTTTCCTTTGAGGGACAAGGTCGCTCACGGGTCATGCTACGCAATAAAGGCTTATTGCATGTTTATGCCGAGCAAGGCACAGGGCGTTTCTTGGGCGCAGAAATGATTGGGCCGAACGCCGAGCACTTAGCACACTTACTCGCCTGGGCTCACCAAAACCAAATGACCATTTCGCAAATGTTGGATATGCCCTTTTATCACCCAGTGATTGAAGAAGGGGTACGTACCGCGCTGCGGGATGTGAATGCCAAGCTCAAACTCGGCCCTGAAATGATCAAACACTGCATGGACTGTGGCCCAGGCTGCTAATCCACTGCCCTTTTCGCCGATTTTCGGCGCTTTACAGGCACTGCCTGTTGCTTCCCCAAGCACTTGCTTACCTTTTGCCCTCCTTCGCGGAGGGCTTTTTTGTATCCAACGACTCACTGCGCCACAATGGCGTATCGCCCTCACTGACCAAGAGAGCCCATATGGCTTGTAAATATTGTCAATCTGGCATTTGGAAGCAGAAGTTAGGACGCTGCACGCGCTGTATGACCCAACTTGCTGTCATTTCTGCCATACTTTGGCCGTTTTGGTGGTGGGTCTATGCCGACACACCACGACAAGTGGAGTCGATTGCCTTGTTGTTCGCCGCCGGCAGTGCCAGCGCCTTGCTCACGCTTCATTTATTAATTTATCCATTTCGGCGCAACAGAAAGCGGCCCTAAAGCCGCCCCACACTTTTTTACTCAATCTCTGCATGTGAGAAGGTCGAGATCGTCGCTGGCCCCGCAATGTTATAGGTCAGAGCCACTTCGTCACAGGCATGAAAGCGCGGACAGATTTCACAATCTTTCATCACTTTCTCAGGCAGTTGCGATTTCGACACTGGGGTAAAGCCTAATTGGGTGAAAAACTCGGGCACCCGGGTGAGGACAAAGACTTGCTCGATCGCCATTTGCTTGGCTTTTTTAATCAAGTGCATCATCAACGCCGTACCGTGACCTTGGCGCTGCCAGCCAGCTTCTATTCCCAAAGAGCGAATTTCTGCCAGCCCTGAGTCGTAAATATACAGCGAGCCGCAACCGGTCAAATCCCCTTGATGCTCGGATACCGCAAACAGGCCAATATTGCGCACCAATTCATGGCGGTCGCGCGGTAAGTTCTCCCCCAACTTCGCCCAATACACCACCATGCCTTCGATGGTATCGAGATCGGTGAGCCTTGCTGAGCGCACCGTGACTTTGGGGGTAAAGCGCTTATCCAAACGCTTTTGCGCTTCTTGAATGGCAAAGCTAACCTGCTCGGGCGCGACCCCACCGAGTGCACGACGTTGGGCCAGGCAGGATTCAATCGTGAGCATGGCATACACATCATCTTCAACCACCGGTGAGAATTGCTGCAAGGTTTCTAGCGGCAGCGCTTCCAGCGCACACCCTTGCTCAATGGCTGACACCACCGCCACGCCAACAATATGGTGGGCTTCACGGAACGGGATCCCTTTGCTCACCAAATAATCGGCCAGCTCGGTCGCATTGGCATGACCTTGCTGCGCCGCTTGCAAGGTTTTGTCTTTATGGATGGTGATGCCTTCAAAGCACAGGGCCGCCATGTCTAAGCAGTCATGCCAGGTGTCCATGGCATCGAATAGCCCTTCTTTGTCTTCTTGCATGTCCTTGTTGTAGGCCAGCGGCAAGGCTTTCACTGTCATCATCATTGCCGACAAGGAACCATACACCCGACCCGTTCGACCACGTATCAGTTCTAACGCATCGGGGTTTTTCTTTTGTGGCATCAGCGACGAGCCTGAGGTGACGGTATCGGCCAGCTCGATAAACCCGGACTCGCCCGAGTTATAGAAGATCATATCTTCGGCCATCCGCGACAGATGCAACATCGACATGGATGCAGCAGACATCATCTCCATCACATGATCGCGGTCCGAGACCGAATCCAAACTATTACGGGTGGCCCGTCTAAATCCCAGGTTTTGTGCCAAGGCATCGCGATCAATCGGGTACGCGGTGCCTGCCAGCGCCCCCGATCCGAGTGGGCAGGTATCCAAGCGACTAAGCGCATCTTGCAAACGCGTGGTATCACGCTCAAACATCTCCAGATAGGCCAGACACCAATGGGCAAAGGTCACCGGTTGTGCACGCTGCAAGTGGGTGTAGCCAGGCAGCACGGTACCATGGTGCTGACCCGCCACATCCACCAGCTGCTGCTGAAGCTTATCGAGAGACAGCAAGATTTGCTGGCCTTGCTGGCGACACCACAGTTTGAGATCCGTGGCCACCTGATCGTTGCGTGAGCGCCCGGTATGCAGCTTTTTGCCCAAATCCCCGACTTTATCGATCAGTTGCTGCTCGACCCAGCTGTGAATGTCTTCGGCCTCTGAGTTTAAGATCTGCTCAGGGTTTTCCATCACCGACAGCTTGAGCTCATTGAGCGCCAGCTCCAATTGCTGTTGCTCGTCATCACTCAGCACGCCCACTGAACGCAAGGCTTTCGACCAAGCAATGGAGCCCACAATGTCTTGCTCTGCTAAGCGATAGTCAAAGCGCAGCGAATCATTAAACGCTTGAAACCGTTTGTCTGCTGCTTGACTAAAGCGTCCGCCCCATAATGCCATGCTGTCTCTCCTTACTGCTCACGATGCTTTTTTAATTAGGATTGTTTTTGTTTGTTCAGTGTCCGAATCCGGCTCGACAGCGAATACAAACGGATAAAGCCTTCGGCGTGGCTGTGATCGTAGACGTCATCATCACCAAAAGTGGCAAAGTCTTCCGAGTACAAGCTATTGGTCGAGCGCTTTTGTACCACCGTCGCTTGCCCTTTATAGAGTTTGATCACCACCTCGCCCGTTACCGGCGCGGCAAGGGAATTGGCCGCGGCAACAATCGACTGACAAAGTGGCGTAAACCAACGCCCATCATAAATCAGGTGAGAGGCTTTTAAACCGAGCTCCTCACGGAACTGATAACTCTCTTTATCTAGCACCAATTGTTCAACGCCGCGCAGCGCTTCCATGATGATGGTGCCACCCGGGGTTTCATAGCAGCCGCGAGATTTCATCCCCACCAAACGGTTCTCAACGATATCAATCCGTCCCACGCCATGTTCAGCACCTTTGTCATTCAATAGCGTTAACACGTCATAAGGCGACATGCATTCACCATCGACCGAGACCACTTCCCCGCTTTGTACTCCCAAGGTGACAAACTCGGGCGTATTGGGCGCCTCTTCCGGCGCGACAGTCCATACCCAGCAATCTTGGTTGGCCGCCGTCCAGGTATCTTCTAACACGCCGCCTTCGGTTGAGACGTGCCAAGCATTGGCATCACGTGAATAGATTTTCTCAAGGCTCGCCGTGCACGGAATATCACGGGCGGCCAAGTAATCGAGCAGGGCTTCACGACTGGTGAGATCCCACTCACGCCAAGGCGCAATCACTTTCAGCTGCGGCGCCAGCGCGGAGAAGGTGCTCTCAAAACGGACTTGATCGTTCCCCTTTCCGGTACAGCCGTGGCAAAGCGCATCCGCGCCGACCTCGAGGGCGCACGCGACCTGCGCTTTGGCAATGATAGGACGCGCCATCGAGGTGCCAAGTAGGTACTTGCCTTCATACACCGCACCGGTTTTCAGGCTGGAATAAATATAATCCGCTACCATTTCGTGTTTTAGATCGGCGATAAAACACTGTGATGCCCCCGAAGCGAGCGCTTTTTGCTCAATGCCTTCGAGCTCTTGTTCGCCTTGACCGACGTCGGCGACAAAGGCGACGACTTCACAGTCATAGTTTTCTTTTAGCCAGGGAATGATGGCCGAGGTATCCAATCCACCCGAATAGGCCAGTACCACTTTGTTGACTTTGCTCATCTTGCTCTCCTTAAATCATGATGCGACGGTTTGAGTAGCGTCGTTATACGTCTTATTAACTGGCGCTAAACCGGGTGCCGATTTGCTGGCCATCGAATAATTGGGTGAGTTTTTCTGGGTAACGCCAAGTGGCAATCTCCACCGGTTTACCCAGTTCGCGGGCGGCGGCAAACGCCGCGTTGACCTTGACCACCATGCCATCGGTGATCACGCCTTTTTCTATCAGGTGTTGCGCATCCAGCTCGGTCAAACAGGGCAGTAGATGGCCTTTGCCATCCAATACACCACTGACATCCGACAGCAGCACTAGCTCCGCCCCGAGGGTGGTAGCCACCGCGACCGCTGCTTGGTCGGCATTAACGTTCATCAGCTCACCTTGGTCACTGATACCAATCGAGCTAATAATGGGGACACAATCTGCGGCCAGTACCGCCTGCAGCAGGCTGGGATCGCCGGCGCTGGCTTCTCCCACCGCACCCAGCTCAGGGTCCAGCTGGCTGACCTGACACAGGCCACCGTCGGCCAAGCTCAAGCCACAGCTTTTAATGTTTGCTTTACGTGCTTGGGCTAACAGCAACTTGTTTGCTGTCCCTGCCAACGCACCGGTGACATAATCAATCTGGTCGGCGGGCGTGACCCGTAAGCCTTGGTTTTTGACACTGGTGAGGTTGAGCTTTTTGAGCAGATCATCGACCAAGTAACCGCCACCATGCACCAGCACTAACGGGCGATCCGCCTCACTGCGATAGGTATTGATCGCGCCGAAAACCTTGGCGAGGGTCTCGCTGCAGCTCAGTGCCGCGCCGCCTAATTTAATCACTAATGGCGTTTTCATCCGTTTCTCCTAGACAATCGCGGTAGTTTCGGCAAAGCCAAACTTCAGGTTTAAACACTGCACGGCTTGGCTGGCCGCGCCTTTAAGTAAATTATCAATCGCACTGGTAAGGATCAGATGCCCATGCGCGGCCTGATAGCCAATATCGCAAAAGCCGGTATGTTGCACCGCGTGTAGCTTGGCCACCTCACCGGCAGGAAGCACCCGTACCAAAGGCGCCTTTGATAGGCGTGAGAGAGTGCCTGCCCCACCTCCGCCTCACTAACACCTGGCGCTAATTTGGCGGTAATGGTGGCAAGAATGCCGCGTTTGTAGCTGCCAAGGTGCGGGGTGAAAATCACCGGCGTATCTAGGTGTGCGGCAATCTCTGGCTGATGACGATGAGAAAACACCCCGTAGGCATGCAGGCTCACTTCGCAAAAACTGTTGGTCAGACTCGCTTTGCGCCCCGCGCCCGTCACGCCGCTGGTAGCATTAATCACCGGCCACATTTGTTTATCCAACAAGCCTGCATCCAGCATAGGTTTCAGCGCTAATTGACTGGCGGTGGGGTAACACCCAGGTACGGCGACTAGCTGCGCTGCTTGCAATGCCTCACCCTGCCACTCGGCCAAGCCATACACGGCTTGCGCCAGCCATGTCGGCGATTGGTGCGCAAAACCGTAGTGTTCGGGATAAAAATCGGCTTGATTGACCCGATACGCCCCCGACAAATCAAACACCACGCAACCTTGAGCCAGAAAAACCGGCGCCAATTCATGACTGACCGCATGCGCGGTGGCTAAAAACACCACATCAGCTTGCTTGGCGACATCCTGTGGCGAGGACAATGGCATCAGTGGCATATCCACCACGCCACGCAGTTGCCCGTGCAACGCACTCACAGGACGATTAGCGTCTTCACTGCCTGCCGAGACATATAAACCGGCCAAGTGCAATTGCGGATGGCGATGGACAAGGGCGACAAGCTCGGCTCCTGTGTAGCCACTGGCACCGACAATAATGGTGTTAAGTGTCATGGGTGTCTCTCTTTATGGATATTTAAGGCGTGCTGCGGCGCAGCAGAGTATCGAGGGCGTAGCGGATAGCCACGCAAAGCAGGCTAGCGTCGTCGAAGGGCAAGGATATTGTGTTTGGCGGTACCTAGTATCATGGTCGACTCGTCTTAGAAAATATTTTTATTCATAAATAGTGAATGGTTATTTTTTATCGCATTCCCGTTTACCCGTCAACCCCAAAAAGCGTAAAAAATCACTTTTAATCTCTATTTATTCATATTAGAGCAATAATTCTATCTAACCATGCAAATAACACGGTCGTCATTTACGACAAAATCCCACGATGACGAGCGCGGAGAGACCCTCTAGAAGCTAGCAAACATGAAAGCTGAAACTTTTTTTCATCTTTTGAGGTGGCTCTATGATAAGCATCAAATCCGGTAGCCAGTTTTCGCGCTAACTTGCGGTTAAGTTGACCCGATCACGCAACATTCGCTAGATTGGGTCTTTACAGTCACAGTAGGATGTAACTTTGTTACAGAATGGATACGCTATGAACGAAAAGTACTCTGCCTTAAAAAGTAACGTCAGTATGCTTGGCCATCTGCTGGGCAACACCATTGAAGATGCCCATGGCCCCGCACTTTTAGAAAAAGTTGAGGAAATTCGTCAGCTCTCAAAATCGGCTGCAGCAGGTAATCAGGATGATCATGCTAAGCTGAAAACCGTGCTGCAAAACTTACCCGCAGACCAACTGCTTCCGGTCGCCCGCGCCTTTAGCCAATTTTTGAATCTGACTAATATTGCTGAGCAATACCATACGGTGTCGCGCCAATCTGACACCCATGAGTGTAGCCCCGATGCGATTGATAACCTGCTCCGACGCGTCAGCCAAGGTGAGATTGATGCCAATGACGCGCAGAAGGCGATCGCCGATTTAAAAATTGAGTTAGTCCTGACCGCGCACCCCACTGAAATTGCGCGCCGTACCACCATTCATAACTTGGTGCAAATCAATAAATGCTTATCCAAACTCGAGCTGAGCGACTATTTAGGCGCCGACGAGCGAGCCAAAACCGAGAAACGCCTTGAACAGTTGATTGCACAAGCCTGGCATACCGATGTGATTCGCCAAGAGCGCCCGACACCGCTCGACGAGGCCAAGTGGGGCTTCGCGGTGATTGAAAATTCATTATGGCAAGCAGTGCCCGCATTTTTACGCCAATTCGATCAGCAGCTTGAGAGCCATTTAGACATCAACTTGCCCATTGATGCCAAGCCAGTACAAATTTCCTCTTGGATGGGCGGTGACCGCGACGGCAACCCGTATGTCACCAGCGAGGTCACCCGTGAAGTGATGCTGCTTTCACGCTGGAAAGCCGCCGACCTGTATTTGCGTGATGTGCAAGATCTGATCAGCGAACTGTCGATGACTCAGTGTGATGACACCGTGCGCGAGATGGCCGGCGAGGCGCACGAACCGTATCGCGCGATCTTGAAAACGCTGCGCAGTCAGCTCAATCACACATTAAGTTATTTAGATGCCAAGCTGAAAGGCGAACGCACGTCATCACAGGGCATTCTGACCGACACCCAGCAGCTGTGGCAGCCATTACTGGCGTGTTATCAGTCACTCCACCAATGCGGCATGGGCATTATTGCCGACGGTAAGTTGCTTGATTTGCTTCGCTGCGTGCAATGTTTTGGTGTTCACTTAATCAAGCTCGATATTCGCCAAGAAAGCACTCGTCATGCCGATGTGCTCTCAGAAGTGACCCGCTATTTGGGGATGGGCGATTACGCACAATGGAGCGAGCAAGACAAACAAGCCTTCTTGATCCGTGAATTGTCCTCGAAACGGCCGCTATTACCCCGTGATTGGACCCCGTCGGATGACGTCAAAGAGGTGATCGACACCTGCCGGGTGATTGCCCAGCAGCCGCGTGAAGCGCTGGGTGCCTATGTGATTTCAATGGCGAGGACCGCATCGGACGTGCTGGCGGTACATTTGATACTCCAAGAAGCCGGCTGCCCATTCCGCATGGATGTGTGCCCGTTATTCGAAACCTTGGACGACCTGAACAACGCGGAATCAGTCATTGGCGAGCTCATGGCGATTGATTGGTACCGTGGCTTTACTCAGAACTTCCAAATGGTGATGATAGGCTATTCGGACTCAGCTAAAGATGCCGGGGTGATGGCAGCCGGTTGGGCGCAATATCGCGCCATGGAAGCACTGGTCAACTTATGCGATGACCAAGGGGTTGATTTAACCCTCTTCCATGGCCGTGGCGGCACCGTAGGCCGTGGCGGTGCGCCCGCCCATGCCGCCTTGTTGTCACAGCCCCCTCGTAGTTTAAAAGGTGGCCTCCGTGTGACCGAACAAGGCGAGATGATCCGCTTTAAACTGGGGCTGCCCGATGTCGCGGTCAACAGTTTGAACCTCTACACCAGCGCCATTTTGGAAGCTAACCTGCTACCGCCACCAGAGCCCAAACAAGAGTGGCGTGCGCTGATGGATACCTTGAGTGACATTTCTTGCCAAGCCTATCGCGATGTGGTTCGCGGCCATGAGCAATTTGTGCCTTACTTCCGCTCCACCACACCAGAGCTTGAGTTAGGCAAATTGCCACTGGGATCGCGCCCTTCCAAACGTAACCCCAATGGCGGTGTCGAGAGCTTACGGGCAATTCCTTGGATTTTCGCCTGGAGTCAAAATCGCCTCTTACTTCCAGCTTGGCTGGGCGCTGGACAAGCGATCGATCATGCCATTTCCAAAGGCCATAAAGCCCAGCTAGAAGAAATGTGTCGTGAGTGGCCATTCTTCTCCACCCGGCTTGGCATGCTGGAGATGGTGTTTACCAAAACCAACCTCGATATTGCCAAATACTATGATCAGCGTTTGGTCGATGAAAGCCTCTGGCCTTTGGGTGAATCACTCCGCGATCAATTACGCCAAGACATTCAAGTGATTTTGGCGGTGGAAAACAGCGATAACCTGATGGAGCAAAACCCATGGGGCGCTGAAGCGATTCGCTTACGTAATATTTACGTCGAGCCACTGAATATGCTGCAAGCTGAGCTGTTATACCGTACACGGCAATGTGAAGAGGACGATCAGTCGCTTGACGATGCCTTGATGATCTCCATCGCGGGCATTGCCGCAGGCCTGCGTAACACTGGCTAATCGACTCAAGCCGTACCCTCGGGTGCGGCTTTTTTTGTATCAAGCGAGCAAATAGAAACCGACGCACACGCGAGATTTTTTATCCATAGCCACGTCTAAGGCTTGCTGTTACATTGATAGTATTATTACTATGGAAGGTCGCGGTGACGCGATTTAACAACGCAAAGGAAAACGCAAAGGAATTGCCATGAAAGACGAAACCCTCTCGATTCATTACGGTTATCAGACCGATCCGACCACCAAATCAGTCGCTACCCCCATCTATCAAACCGTCGCCTATGAGTTTGATAACGCCCAACATGGTGCTGATCTGTTTAACCTCGATGTGCCGGGCAATATCTATTCGCGGATCATGAATCCCACCAACGATGTATTAGAACAACGTGTGGCGGCATTAGAGGGCGGTATCGCAGGCCTATGCGTCAGTGCTGGCGCCGCGGCAATTACCTATGCAATCCAAACCCTAGCCAAGGCCGGTGATAACATCGTCGCCACACCACAGCTTTACGGCGGCACCTATACCTTGTTTGCTCATATGCTCCCCGAACAAGGCATTGAAGTACGTTTTGCCCAAAGTGACGACGCCAGTGCGATTGAAGCGCTGATTGATGCCAATACCAAAGCGGTGTATTGCGAATCGGTTGGTAATCCGGCCGGCAATATTGCCGATATCCCCGGTCTTGCCAAGGTTGCCCACGCGCACGGTGTCCCTTTGGTGGTCGACAATACCGTGGCCACGCCCGTGCTATGCAAACCGATTGAACATGGCGCCGATATCGTGGTGCACTCGCTAACCAAATACATTGGCGGCCATGGCACCACCCTAGGCGGTATGATCGTTGATGGCGGCACCTTTGATTGGGTGGCACATCAAGCCCGCTTCCCGCAATTTTCACAGCCCGAGCCGGCGTATCACGGCGTGGTCTATAGCGATACCTTTGGCCCGGCGGCATTTATTGCCCGCGCGCGTACCGTGCCTTTGCGTAACAGCGGCGCCGCCTTATCGCCGATGAACGCCTTTATGTTGATGCAAGGTCTCGAAACCTTGAGCCTGCGTATGGAGCGTCACTGCGAGAATGCCAAAGCGGTGGCGGATTACCTTGCCAGTCATCCAGCGGTGGCATGGGTGAACTATGCCGGTCAACAAACTCATCCTCATTACCAACGTGCCCAGTCGCTTATCCGCGGCGGATTGCCCGCATCACTGCTGTCTTTCGGCTTAAAAGGTGGCTTTGATGAGGGGGTACAGTTTTATGATGCGCTGAATGTATTTAAACGCCTGGTCAATATTGGTGATGCTAAGTCACTTGCTTGCCATCCCGCCTCTACCACCCATCGTCAACTGAATGCGCAAGAGCAAGCGAAGGCCGGGGTGACCCCAGAAATGATCCGTCTTTGTATCGGCATTGAGCATATTGATGACATCATTGCCGACCTTGAACAAGCATTGAGTGCAGTAAAATAGCCCGAGACAGGCGACTCATGCGAACCGATTGTTATACCAATAAATGTGGATATAAAAGATGTCACTTCCCCATGTCATACTGACGGTACTCAGCAACTGCGAAGCCACGGGTTATGATATTACCAAGGCGTTTTCTACCACTATCAGTAATGTGTGGAAAGCCAGCCATCAACAGGTATATCGTGAACTGACTAAGCTCGCCGAGCGAGGTGCTGTGACCTATCGACTTGAGCCGCAAGTCGGCAAACCAGATAGAAAAGTCTATGCCATCACCCCTGTCGGCACCGAGGTGTTAGAGGCGTGGTTTATCCAAGCGCCTAAGCTGGCCCCGCCTCGCGACGAGTACGTCGCACGCCTACTCAGCTGTGAGGTCTTGGACCCCACGCCGATGCTCGAGCATATCAATAACTTGATTGCGGAATCACAACAACTACTTAATCATTATGCTCTGCTTGAGCAGCGTGATTACGGTCAATCCACATCATTAACGCAACAACAACGCCTCATGCGATTAGCATTACGACGCAGCATTCATCAACGTCGCGCTTGGATGGCCTGGGCGCAAGAAGTGCGCGATGAGCTTACGATGCTGGCCGCCAGCGCCTAACCAGAACAATAAACACAACTCGCAACCTAGGCGCCCCACGAAACGGGGCGCTTTTTTTGGCTAAAGGTAAACCGGTTTGGCGGTTTAGCGGTTTAGCGGTTTAACGGTTTAGCTAAGGTGCGACAGCCAATGGGCGAACCCCCAAAGTATGGCAAAGTGCATAGGTCAATTCGGCCCGGTTGAGGGTATAAAAATGAAAATCTTTTACCCCTTCACGGCTGAGTACGCGCACCATATCGATAGCAATCGAGGCACCGACCATCTGCCGGGTCACAGGGTCATCCTCAAGACCTTGATACTGTTTGTGCATCCACTGTGGGACACGCACATGCGTCATTTGCGCAAACCGAGAAGCCTGCTTAAAGTTGGAGACGGGCAAAATCCCCGGCACAATCTCGACATCAATCCCCGCCGCCACACAGCGGTCACGAAAACGTAGGTAGCTTTCCACATCAAAGAAAAACTGGGTAATGGCACGACTGGCACCGGCATCGACTTTCCGTTTCAGATTAATGAGGTCCGCTTGCGCACTTTTCGCTTCCGGGTGCACTTCAGGATAAGCGGCGACAGAAATATCAAAGTCATGTTCTTCTTTGAGCAACCGCACCAAGTCCGCCGCATACATAGTCGGCTTTTTCTCCGGCGACGGTAAGTCTCCGCGCAAAGCCACAATGTCACGAATACCATTTTGCCAGTAGTCACGGGCAATATGGCGCAGCTCATCTTCAGTGGCGTCGATACAGGTTAGATGGGGCGCCGCCGCGACCCCCGTTTGATCATGAATACTTTTCACGATGTCATGGGTGCGATCACGCTCACCAGAATTGGCGCCATAAGTCACTGACATAAACTTAGGTTTAAGCCCTTTGAGGCGGTGCACGGAATTCCAGAGAGTTTCTTCCATACTGGGCGTGCTGGGCGGAAAAAACTCAAATGAGACGTTAATATCACCGTCTAAGTCGGCAATATTCTGATTAAGTGCATCAATGTGGCCTGCGTGCGTATAGCTCATACCCTCTCCCTGCAACCGGTTTTATTCGCGATGATGTGCGTTTTTGGTTTATACGTTTAGACGTCCATATGTCTAAAGGTTGTCGTTATTTGGGTGAAATGTCAACGATCTCGGCCATGAAAAGAACTCATAGTATTATGAAGATAGTCAACATGCAGGAAGCAACCGAGAGCAGCAGCCAAAAGCGCGTCATATAACGTGATCTTCAGATAAAAAAAAGCTGTCTTATGTGGAGTAAGACAGCTTTCACGTTTGCGAAGATCACGTTTACTAAAAGGACATTAGTGAAGACGCCCAATTAAGCGATTCAAATCCGATTGTATCGCCCCAGCGGTGACATCACGCCCCGCTCCCGGTCCGCGGATCACTAATGGATTTTCACGATACCATTGGCTTTCAATCGCAAACACATTATCACAGGGCAGTAGATGCGCCAGCGGATGCTCACTCGGTAAGGTTTCTAAGCTCACCTGCGCATTACCATTGGCTTCTAGACGCGCCACATAGCGCAACACGGCGCGATCTTGCTGCGCTTTTTCCAATCGCTCCTGTAAACACGCATCCATTTGATGGGCGTTATCGAGAAACGCATCTAACGACAAAGATTGCAGCGCTGGCGGTATCAGTGACTCAACCTTGACCTGCTCGGGCTCCAATGACAGGCCCGCCTCTCTTGCGAGAATCACTAATTTACGCACCACGTCGGCACCCGACAGATCGTCACGCGGATCAGGTTCAGTTAGCCCTTGCTGCCATGCCTGTTCAAGTAAAGCACTGAACGGGACCTCGCCGGTGAATTGCAAAAAAAGCCAGGATAACGTGCCGGAAAAGATCCCTGAGAGTGCGAGGATATGATCACCGCTTTCACGTAAGTCTTGAACCGCATAGTTAATCGGCAGCCCAGCGCCTACCGTGGCGTTATATAACCAATGGCGCCCCGTTTTCGCAAACGCATGTTGAATCGCATGGTATTGTTCGGCCGGTGCCGCGCCGGCTTCTTTGTTGGCGGAGATTAAATGAAAACCATGCTCGGCGAGACGCGGATAGAGAGCTGCCAGTGAGGTATTGGCAGTGACATCCAAAATCACCACATCATCATAAGGATGATTCAATAAGCGTGTTAACCATTCATCATCAAAGTATGGCGTGCCATTGTCATCAAAGTCATCCCTGATCTGCATTGGATCGATGCCAGCAAAATCTAACCATTGATTACGACTATCTACCACAGAAATCAGCGACACCTCCTTGCCATGACGCTTTTCGAGGTGCGATTTTTGCTCGGCAAACAAGCTGAGCCAACGCGCGCCAATGTTTCCTTTTCCTACCAACACCAAGCCAATGCGACGTTGGGCTTGGAACAGCGCATCATGCAAGCTGGCCACAAGGGCAGGCGTATGCACCTGACGCAAAATCGCCACCATGCTCAGTCCAGATGCAGATTCACTGATAAACTCTACAGGCTGTGACTTCAGCTGCTGATAAAAACCATGACAGTGCACGGGATTATTGACCACGCCGGCTCCGACGGCAGCAACCATGTTAAACCCTTCGCGCAGCTTCAACTCCGCGGATAGCCCGGCATCCTGGATCTGGGCCATGACCGAGGCCACGACCTCCGCCGTAAAGGCCAGCAAGATACGATACTGATCATCTTGATAATCCGTCGCCAGTGGTTGCACTTTCAGCTGAGAGAGGATGCGGCTCAACTCTTGTTTAATTGCCTGAAAATCTTCCCGCGGGCGACATCAAACTGCAATAGGCACACATCATCCAAAGATGTAATGATCTTTGCCCCGCGTCCGGTAGCCAGTACACGCTCTATATGGGTCGAGCCACTATCGGGGGCCTGGGTACAACGTAAGGTCAGATCGGTCGCACTTTGCGCCACTGGCTGTAAAGTACGGCTATGAAGCACGGGCGCCGCCAAGCGTGCCAATTCGCCTGCTTCATCCAATCGGATTAAGGGTAACAAGCAAGCATTCTCGACATGGCGTGGATCCGCACTGTATACACCGGCAACATCACTCCATATAGTCACGCGGCGGACCCCCGCTAACGCACCGAGTACCGTGGCCGAATAATCTGACCCGTTACGCCCCAAAAGCACGGTTTCCCCAGCTTGATTTTGCGCCATAAATCCCGTAATCACGACGTGAGATTGCGTGTGCTGAGAAAGTTGCTGCCGTAATAGTGGCCATGATGCGCCGCGATCGACCTCGGGTTGAGCCGCACGTTCCGCGCGTAAACAGTGGCGCGAGTCCAACATCACCGCCTGACGACACTGCTGATTAAGCAGCGCGGCTAATAAACGCGCCGACCAAACCTCTCCGAACCCTTGCACATCGGCTTGTACGCTGTCGCTCAGCGCTGTCTCCCCGAGCGACGCGATCGTCGCGATGTCAGCAGATAAGGCATCAACCAACTGTTGTTTGTGATCACCGTTGATCAGATTTTCAATCAAGTCTTGCTGAAAGGCACGGACGCCTTGCAAGGTCTCATGCGCCAACCGGCCATCTTTGCCCAGTTGAGCGAGCCAAGCAATGAGCTGATTGGTCGTTTTCCCCGCCGCAGAGACCACAATTAAGTCGTGCGCCTTTGCATGCCCCGTCAGCACATCGACCACACGGCGATAACAATCTGGGCTCGCTAAACTGCTGCCACCAAATTTATGCAATTGGCGTTGTGATTCGGGGGCGGTGTCCATCGGTTGCGCGTGCATGGCGAGGTCTCTCTTGGTCTCAATGAATATCAATAAAGCGGCGTGCTATGACAGCAACACCTATAGCAATCGGTTTTACTGGTTAGCTAAATGGGCGAAGGCATGCGCCAAATCGGCCACTAAGTCTTCTGCGTCTTCTAGTCCAATAGAAAAACGCAGCAACGTTGGGGTAATGCCAGCCTCGGCTTGCGCGTCATCACTCATCGCACGATGGGTCATTGATCCTGGATGCGTGACCAGACTTTCTACCCCGCCCAGCGACTCGGCAAGCGCAAATAAGGATAAGCCTTCAATAAAACGTGCGATCCCAGCAGAGTCCGTGTCCAGCTCGAGGCTGAGCATACTACCAAATCCAAACTGCTGACGGGCGGCAATGTCATGGCCTGGATGTGTCGCCAAACCGGGATAATAGAGTTGCCGCACCGCAGGGACTGTTTGCAAATAGGCTAATACCGCTTGCGTATTTTGTTGATGTTGTTTAACCCGAGCGCCCAAAGTACGCAACCCTCGCAATGTCATATAACTGTCAAAGGCGTTGCCTGTTGCGCCCAAGCAGTTGCCCCACCACGCTAATGTTGCAGCCAATTCAGGCGTCTTCGCCACTACAGCGCCACCGACAATATCAGAGTGACCATTAATAAATTTAGTAGTGGAATGCACGATGATGTCCGCACCCAGTGAAAACGGCTGTTGGAGTGCTGGCGATAAAAAGGTGTTATCGACCACCACCCATGCCCCCACTTGGTGGGCCTGTTGGCAGATTTTAGCAATATCGACCACACGCAATAGCGGATTAGAGGGTGTTTCAACTAACACCAGTTTCGGCTGTTTTGCCAGCGCAGCGGTTAACGCCTGGTGATCAGATTGATCGACAAAACTGACCTGCCAAATCCCTTGCTTGGCGCGTGACTCTAACAAGCGAAAGGTACCACCATAACAATCATGCGGTGCAACAATATGATCCCCTGCATCCAGTAAAGACAACACCAAGTTAATGGCTGCCATCCCACAGTTGGTCACCACGGCACCGGCTCCGCCTTCCAGTTCCGTTAACGCTTGCTCTAACTGAGCTCGAGTTGGATTGCCCCCACGGGCATAATCATAAGTGGGAACGTCGCCAAAAGCAGGAAAACGATAGTTGGTTGATAAATACAAAGGCGGCACAACCGCATGATGTTGCGTGTCAGTGCCAATTCCTGTTCGAACGGCAATGGTGTCGGTTTTTTTACCTGTCATGGTTCATCCTTGCTCTTGTTGCGCTGGCACGGTTTACGTGATCCAGTCGTCATCATACTACTTTACCTCGGCGCTTTTGGGACGTCAACACTTCTAGACGTCTAAACACCTTTGCATGTGGCGGTTAATATAGCTAAAATCTCCGCAGCATCATTCTGGGTATTCCATAATCAAGATAGGTGAGACATGGCGCAGTGGAACGGCGATTACATTAATCCGTATGCCGAACATGGTAAAAAGAAAGAGCAGGTAAAGAAGATCACCGTCTCTATCCCACTTAAAGTATTAAAAATTCTTACTGATGAGCGCACTCGCCGTCAGGTTCATAACCTGCGTCATGCGACCAACAGTGAGCTATTGTGTGAGGCATTTTTACATGCCTATACCGGGCAGCCTCTGCCAACCGATGACGACATCCGTAAGGATAAACCCGATAGCATTCCTGCCGAGGCACGTCGGATCATGGAAGAGTTGGGCATTGAGTTTGACGACAGTGAATACTAAACAAAAAACCGCCATCGGCGGTTTTTTTATGGTAAGACACTGTTTTCTAATTACAACATGTTTTCTTTACAGCATGTTTTCTTTACAACATGTTTTCTTTACAACATATAGTTGTCTGGCATCTCAATACGGGCTACGCCGGTTTCGACGGCCGCAAGCGCCACGGCACGTGCTACCTTAGGCAGTAAACGGGCATCCATCGGCTTGGGAATGATGTAATCCGGGCCAAAACTGAGTGAAGACAAGCCCGCGGCATCTAAGACCGATTGTGGTACAGGCTCTTTCGCCAAACCACGAATCGCTTCAACGGCGGCCAACTTCATCGCATCATTAATCTCACTGGCACGCACATCTAATGCTCCCCGGAAAATAAACGGGAAACACAAGACGTTATTCACCTGATTCGGGTAATCCGAACGCCCCGTTCCAATGATCAGATCATCCCGGACTTGGTGCGCAACCTCTGGGTTAATTTCAGGATCTGGGTTTGAGCAGGCAAACACGACAGGCTTATCCGCCATCAGTTTTAATGCCTCAGGCGAGAGCAAATCCGGGCCTGATACGCCAACAAAGAGATCCGCACCTTCAATCACATCTTCGAGGGTACGCTTATCCGTGTTATTGGCAAACAGCTGCTTATACTTGTTAATGTCATCACGACGGGTGTGAATCACCCCTTTGCGATCCAGCATGTAAATCTTTTCGCGCTGGGCGCCACATTTAATCAATAGCTCCATACAGGCCACCGCAGCGGCACCCGCACCGAGACACACGATGGTGGCTTCACCAATATCTTTGCCTTGCAACTCGAGCGCGTTAAGCATCCCCGCAGCAGTGACAATCGCGGTACCATGTTGATCATCATGGAAGACAGGCACTTCACAGCGTTCAATCAGCTGCTTTTCGATCTCAAAACAATCTGGGGCTTTGATATCTTCAAGGTTGATACCGCCAAAGGTGTCAGCAATATTGGCTACGGTATCAACAAACTCATCGATGGTGCGGTGTTTAACTTCAATGTCGATCGAGTCCAAGCCGGCAAAACGCTTGAACAATAACGCTTTGCCTTCCATGACAGGCTTTGACGCCATCGGCCCTAAATTCCCTAACCCCAAAATCGCGGTGCCGTTTGAGATCACCGCAACCATATTGCCTTTACCGGTATAGCGATATACGGCATCCGCATCTTGGGCTATTTCACGCACAGGTTCAGCAACGCCTGGGCTGTAGGCGAGAGCAAGATCCGCCGCTGAATCAGCAGGCTTACTGAGTTCGACAGAGATTTTTCCGGGTGTAGGGTATGCATGATAATCCAGCGCTTGCTGGCGTTTATCGTCCGACATGTCGTTTTCCTAGTTATTATCGTGAAGGGGTAACCAATACCGGCAGGGAAGGATGACCGATATTAGCCAGACACTCTACAAACCACACAGGAAAGGTTTGTATAAGGGTAAAGATGGTAACGCAGCGGGGAAACGTCCACCAGTACTAACGCCGTATTCGCGATGATGCTCGGACCTGTTGTCCGAATACTAGGACGATACGATCAAAAAAAGGGACGCTGATGCGTCCCTTCTCTATATTCGGTCAATAGCTGCTTATTTTTTGCTGCTAAGGGCACCGAAACGTTTCTTAAAGCGATCAACACGGCCACCAGCATCAAGGATACGCTGCTTACCGGTGTAGAATGGGTGACATTTGTCACACACGTCTAGGTTGATGTTTTTACCTAGGGTTGTGCTGAACGCAAATTCGTTACCGCAAGAGCATTTTGCTGTGACGGCTTTGTACTCTGGATGGATACCAGCTTTCATAGGGATAACCTCATTTTAAAGGCCGTGTCGCTCTCCCGATCCTAAGCCGGGCACCACACGTCGTTAACAAATATTTTCTAAGGCGCGCAATTCTAATCAAGCCCCCTCGGTTTCGCAACTTTTTTGTGCAATCACCACGCCGCGTCACCGTACAACAAGGCTTTGCCAACCGAAGGCGAACCGTTACACTGAGCCCCCTTCTGGTCAATAAGATGTTGTGATGGAACAGTTTGCTCAGGTGGCCCTACCGGTCCCGTTAGCGAAAACTTTTGATTACCGAATCGGTGAGAATCAACACCCCATCATCGGTGGGCGGGTAAAAGTGCCCTTTGGCCGCCAACACAAAGTTGGGATTGTCACCGGCTTATCCGCAACCGCCAGTGTGGACGCGAGCCAACTCAAGGTGCTCGATGCCGTATTGGATACCCAACCGGTTTGGACGCCCGGCGTCTATCATTTACTCCAATGGGCAAGCCGCTTTTATCATCATCCGCTAGGGGATGCGATGGGCGCTGTGATGCCAACCCTGCTTCGAAAAGGACGCCCTGCGGCATTACAACAGCAAAAATGGTGGCAAATTACCGAGTCAGGACAAAACCAACCCCTCTCGGGCCTGAGCCGTGCCCCTAAACAAGCTCGGGTATTGCAGTTGCTCACACACGGCCCTGCCACCCATGCCGACTTGATCGAACAAGACATCGGCGCACCGGTGCTAAAAACCGTGGCTGAAAAAGGTTGGATAGCCCCCTACACACCACCGCTAAACGCTCAAGCCTGGCAACCGCATTTTGCCGTCACCGAAGACAAACCGGCACTCAACCATGAACAGGCGATGGCGGTTGCCACCATCAATGCCAATGACGGCTTTGCTTGTGCTTTACTCGAGGGGATCACCGGTTCAGGGAAGACAGAGGTCTACCTAAACGTGCTCGAACCTGTGCTTGCTCGCGGTGAACAAGCCTTAATTTTGGTACCAGAAATCGGCCTCACCCCACAAACCATTCGCCGGTTTGAGCGCCGCTTTCATGTCCCGGTAACCGTGATGCATTCAGGCTTAAATGATAACGATCGACTAAAAGCCTGGTTGGCCGCGCGCGAGAATCAAGCAGCAATCGTCATTGGTACACGGTCTGCCCTGTTCACGCCGATGGCTAATTTAGGCATCATCATTATTGACGAAGAGCATGACCCCTCGTATAAACAGCAAGATAGCTTTCGTTATCATGCCCGAGACTTAGCGGTTATGCGTGGTCATGAAGAAAAAGTGCCGGTGATACTCGGTTCTGCCACCCCTTCTTTGGAAAGCTTGCATAACGCAAAAACCGGTAAATATCAGTACCTCAAGCTGACTCAGCGTCCAGGTAATGCGGTGACCGCACGTCAGGGAATACTCGATATTAAGGGCCATTACCTCGACGCTGGATTATCCGCGCCGTTGATCGCCGAAATGCGCCAGCACCTACAACAAGGCAATCAGGTCATGTTGTTTTTAAATCGCCGTGGCTATGCGCCCGCCATGATGTGCCACGAGTGTGGCTGGCTCGCGAATTGTCAACGTTGTGATGCTTACTACACCCTTCACCAGCAACAGCAAGAATTGCGTTGTCATCATTGTGGCCACCAAAAACCCGTTCCGCACCAGTGTCACGATTGTGGCTCCACCCAGTTAATCAGTGTCGGCGTGGGCACCGAGCAGCTTGAAGGCCAGTTGGGCGGGCTCTTTCCTGAGTATAAAACCGTGCGTATTGATCGCGACAATACCCGCCGTAAGGGCAGCTTGGAAACCTACCTTAATGGCATAGAAAAGGGCGAATATCAGATCCTACTGGGCACACAAATGCTCGCTAAGGGCCATCATTTTCCCAATGTCACCCTAGTGGCGTTAGTTGATGTCGACGGTGCCTTGTTTAGTAATGACTTTCGCGCGCCTGAACGGTTGGCGCAACTGATGGTGCAAGTCGCCGGCCGCGCCGGTCGCGCCAGCAAGCCAGGGACGGTGCTATTACAAACGCACCATCCCGAGCACAGCCTGATCCAATCGCTGGTACACAAAGGCTATCAAGCCTTTGCGGAGTCGGCGCTCACTGAACGCCGCCAAGCTTGGCTTCCGCCCTATACGTTCTTAAGTTTATTTCGCGCCGAAGGCCATGAAGAAAACAGTGTGCAGCAGTTTTTACAACAAGTACGTCAAACGCTCGCTGCCTCCCCCATTCAACACGATGAAAGCCATGTCATGGGCCCTATGCCCGCAGCGATGGCCAAACGCGCGGGCCGTTATCGCTGGCAATTATTAATCCAAGCCCCAAGTCGAAAAGTGATGCAGCAGTGGCTAACGGTGGCTCTTCCTGCAGTCCATCAATTACCCCTTTCGCGCAAAGTACGTTGGTCTTTAGATGTCGAGCCGCAAGACCTTTCTTAATACTCCCTTGCCGTAAGTCGACACAAGTCACACTTTCATTGCAATAAGTGTTAGCTTGTCCGTATTTAAATTGGACAAGCATAGGTAAAATAGGGCCGCAATTGGCTAAGAAAACAGGTCAGATGAGCTAATAACTGTTTGATCTCACAATATAGATAACAAGAGGACTGTCATTATGGCGACAATGAAGGACGTTGCCCACATTGCCGGTGTATCCACAGCAACGGTATCGCGCGCGCTGATGAACCCAGAGAAGGTGTCAGCCAGCACGCGTAAAAAAGTTGAACATGCTGTGGTTGAAGCTGGTTATTCCCCTAATTCACTTGCGCGTAACTTGCGTCGCAATGAATCAAAAACCATCGTCGCTATTGTACCGGACATTTGTGATCCCTACTTTAGTGAGATTATTCGCGGCATTGAAGAAGCCGCCATGGAACATGGCTACTTAGTTCTACTGGGTGACAGTGCCCAGCAACACCACCGTGAAAATTCATTCGTCAATCTGGTGTTTACTAAACAAGCGGATGGCATGCTGCTGCTTGGCTCCGACGTCCCTTTTGATGTCAGCAAGCCTGAGCAAAAAAACTTACCGCCACTGGTCATGGCCTGTGAATATGCGCCCGATCTGGAATTACCGACGGTTCATATCGATAACCTTACCGCTGCCTTTGAAGCGGTTAATTATCTCACCCAAGTCGGCCATACTCGGATTGCTAACATTACCGGCGTACCGGAGACAGCATTAACGCAGTTCCGCTCACAAGGGTATCAGCAAGCGTTACATCGAGCGGGGATCACCATCAATCCAGCGTATAGCGTCGTCGGTGACTTTAGTTTTGCCTCCGGAGCGCGTGCCATCACCAACTTGCTCTCACTGCCTGAGCCACCCACTGCGGTATTCTGTCACTGCGATGTCATGGCCGTCGGCGCGATGCAACAAGCGAAACGTTTAGGCATGCGGGTCCCGCAAGATATCTCCATTGTTGGTTTTGATGATATCCAATTCGCCGAGTATTGCGATCCACCACTCACGACCGTTTCGCAGCCTCGCTATGACATTGGCCGCCAAG
Source organism: Salinivibrio sp. EAGSL (assembly GCF_013366455.1). Lineage (NCBI taxonomy): Bacteria > Pseudomonadati > Pseudomonadota > Gammaproteobacteria > Vibrionales > Vibrionaceae > Salinivibrio > Salinivibrio sp. EAGSL. Next base: position 63,714 of record NZ_JABWMG010000002.1, read on the forward strand.
CCATGTTGATGCTGCTAAACACGTTACAAGGACGAGAAGTGACCCCCGGCTCCCGCCTTTTGGACGCCAAGCTGGTGATCCGTGAGAGTGTCGCCCCTCCGTCTCGGTAGTAAGACTAGTCAGCACGGGCTCAAGCCAGTAATATGAGCCCTTTACTGGCTTCTTAATTTGATTATTTGCTGTGGCAACTCGTGATTACGTTAAACGTGGCAAAGCGCCGCGTAAAAAAAATACTCGCCGCCAACCGACCAAGACGCGGGCTGGATTCCCATTTAAATGGGCGCTGCTTGCTGTCGTCTTAGTGGGTGCGTTTGCTTATGGCCTGTATTGGTTGAGCAAAACCGATGCACCGACACCCCCTTCTCCCCCCGTGTCTCACACGCAACCGGCCACGCAAAGCCAGGTAGAAAGTCTACCGAAAAAGCCCAAAGAAAAATGGAGCTACATCGAAGAGCTGGAAGGCAAGGAAGTAGAAGTGAAAGCAAAAGCGCTGCCACAATCGACCCGTCCTTACCTCATGCAATGCGGTGCTTACCGTAGCCAAGGGCAGGCTAATGAACGTAAAGCGATCATTGCGTTTCAAGGGCTAGAAAGCCAAATCAAGGTAAGCCCTGGTGAGAAAGGCACTTGGTATCGTGTGGTGCTTGGCCCTTACCCGCGCAAGCGCCAAGCAGAGAAAGATCGCAATATGCTGCGTCGCGCCGGTGTCGAACCTTGTGCTATTTGGTATTGGGAATAGCGAACGGGGAAAGTATTGCGCTCTCCCCTTGAAAAGTCAGCGTCAAAACCCAACCATCTAGATTAATCACCCATCTGGTGCACCAGACACAAACAAAGAGGTTCCCGTGACTACAATCGTCTCCGTCCGTCGCGAAGGTAAAGTGGTTATTGCTGGCGATGGTCAAGTATCGCTCGGCAATACCGTCATGAAAGGTAATGCGCGAAAAGTTCGTCGCTTGTATAACGGCCAAGTGCTCGCTGGTTTTGCTGGCGGTACCGCAGATGCCTTTACCTTATTTGAGCGCTTTGAGCGTAAGCTTGAGCTCCACCAAGGGCACCTAACCAAAGCAGCCGTTGAGCTTGCCAAAGAATGGCGAACCGATCGCGCGCTGCGTCGCCTTGAAGCCCTACTGGCTGTCGCGGATGAAACCGCTTCCTTAATCATTACCGGTAATGGTGATGTGGTTGAGCCCGAGCGCGATCTGATTGCTATTGGCTCAGGCGGTAACTATGCGCAAGCCGCCGCCGTTGCCATGTTAGAAAACACCGAGTTAGACGCCCGCGAGATTGCAGAGAAAGCGCTAACCATCGCCGGTGATATATGTGTGTTTACAAACCAACAACACACGGTTGAAGAACTCGAGAGTAATAAACAGGATTAGTGATGTCTGAAATGACTCCACGCGAAATCGTGCACGAACTTGACCGCCATATTATTGGTCAAGACAATGCCAAACGTGCGGTGGCGATCGCACTGCGAAACCGCTGGCGCCGTATGCAACTGCCAGAAGACTTGCGTGCGGAAGTGACCCCGAAAAACATCTTGATGATTGGCCCCACCGGTGTCGGTAAAACCGAAATTGCACGTCGTCTTGCGCGATTAGCTAATGCGCCTTTTATCAAGGTAGAAGCGACCAAATTCACCGAAGTCGGCTATGTGGGTAAAGAAGTCGAGACCATTATTCGTGATCTCGCGGATGTGGCGATGAATCTGACCCAGCAGCAGGCGATGGAAAAAGTCAAATTCCGCGCCGAAGAACAAGCGGAAGATCGTATCCTCGACATCTTACTGCCTCCAGCGCGTGATGCATGGGGCCAAAACGAAGCGACCCAAGAAGATTCGTCAACACGCCAAAGCTTCCGTAAAAAATTACGCGAAGGTAAACTTGACGACAAAGAAGTGGAAGTCGATGTTGCGGCGCCGCAAATGGGCGTAGAAATCATGTCACCACCGGGCATGGAAGAAATGACCAATCAGCTGCAAGGGATGTTCCAAAACCTTGCCGGCAACAGCACTAAAAAGCGTAAGATGAAAATCAAAGACGCAATGAAGGCGCTGACCGAAGAAGAAGCGGCTAAGCTGGTCAATCAAGAAGAAATCAAAGAGCAAGCCATCCACATGGTGGAAAACAATGGCATCGTGTTCGTGGATGAAATCGATAAGATTTGTAAGTCGGGTAACACCAGTGGTGGCGATGTATCACGTGAAGGGGTACAGCGTGATCTCTTACCGTTAGTTGAAGGCAGTACGGTCTCAACCAAGCATGGCATGATCAAAACCGATCATATCCTGTTTATTGCCTCTGGTGCATTTCAGGTCTCACGTCCGTCAGATTTGATCCCGGAACTACAAGGCCGTCTCCCGATCCGCGTCGAGCTAGAAGCATTGTCAACCAATGACTTCAAACGGATTCTTACCGAGCCGAACGCCTCACTGACCCAGCAATACTCGGCACTACTCAAAACCGAGGAGATTGACTTGAGCTTTGAGCCAAGCGGTATTGATGAGCTGGCTTCCGCGGCGTGGCGAGTCAATGAGAAAACCGAAAACATCGGTGCGCGTCGTCTGCATACCTTGATGGAGCGACTGATGGAAGATGTCTCATACGAAGCCAGTGAACGCGCCGGTCAACAGGTTGTGGTTGACGCAGAATACGTCCGTAGCCACCTCGAAGAGCTGGTGGATGACGAAGACTTAAGTCGGTTTATCCTGTAGTCACGACACGTCAACTATCGAACTTAGGGCAGCAAACGCTGCCCTTTTTTGCATCAAAACTTGAGCTGGCGCAATAGGAAGCCGGATTTCGGTCGCGAACTCGTTACTCCTTGTGCTGCTTGCGTAATAATAGTGACATCGTTTTTTCGTCTCGAGGATCGCTATGCTGCACCCTACGCTCGCTATTTGGCTTGATGCTGCGCGACCCAAAACGCTGCCGTTGGCCGTGACATCCATTTTATCAGGGAGTGCGGTCGCCGCAGCGCAAGGCAACCTCTCTTGGTCTATCAGTGTCATGGCGCTGATCACCGCTTTATTCTTACAAATCCTCTCTAATCTTGCTAATGACTACGGGGATGCGATAAAAGGCACGGACAACATGACCCGTTTAGGTCCGATGCGTGCCATCCAATCGGGCAAAGTGAGCCTCGCCACCATGCGCCGCGCTCTGGCCTTCAATATTGCCCTCACCGTGTTAAGTGGCGGCGGACTGATCGCGATTGCCTGTCAGCAGCCCACCGATATTATTAGCTTTTTATTGCTCGGCCTGATGGCCATCGTCGCTTCGATCACCTATACCGTCGGCAATAAACCTTACGGCTATCGAGGCCTCGGTGATTTATCGGTGCTGATGTTTTTTGGTTGGCTAGGCGTCGCCGGGACCTACTATTTGCAAGTTGGACAGATTGACTCGCTAGTGATCTTGCCTGCGACAGCATGCGGATTGCTGGCTGTCGGCGTGCTCAACATCAACAACTTACGAGACATTGATAATGATCGTGCTTGTGGCAAACACACCCTGGTCGTTCGCTTGGGTCCCGAGCGAGGCCGGCAGTACCATGTCATCCTACTTGCCGGTGCGATTGTTTGTTACTCATTATTTGCCGCGTTGACCTTACAAGCTTGGCTGGGATGGTTGTTCTTGGCGAGTGTGCCCTTATTGGTTCGCCACGGACGCGAAGTGTATCAAACGGCGAATGCTAACGCGCTTCGGCCAATGATGGGCAACATGGTGCGCTGCGCCTTAGTGACTAATGGGCTATTTATGACTGGGATGCTGTTAGTCTAATAAAGACACAGATTAGCCGCTTTGTCATTGCAAACCCTTATTGCCCCGTTATACTTGGACTTGCCATGTTGGCAGCGCAAGCTTGCCAGCCTTTTTCTGCCTCAACAAGAAGTTAGACTATGGAATACAATACCTCGGAACTATGCGACATGTACCTCGACCAAGTGGATGTCGTGGAGCCAATGTTTAGCTCTTATGGGGGCCGCAGCTCGTTTGGTGGCCAAATTACCACGGTAAAATGCTTCGAAGATACAGGCTTAATTCGCGAGATGGCCGAGCAAGACGGCGAGCAGCGGATTATGTTGATCGATGGCGGTGGCTCGTTACGTCGCGCCTTAATTGATGGCGAGATTGCACAGCTCGCGGCAGATAACGACTGGGCTGGCATGATTGTCTATGGCTGCGTGCGCGACGTGGATACCATCGATGAAATCGACATAGGTATCCAGGCCTTGGCCTCTATCCCTGTGGGCGCTGATGAACAAGGCACCGGTGAAACCGACGTCCCCGTGAACTTTGGCGGCGTCACCTTTTTGCCGGATGACCATGTCTATGCGGACACCACAGGCGTCATCTTATCGCCGGATCCGCTCAGCATCACCGAAGTCGACGAAGAAGACGATGATCTCGACGAGGATTAGTGGCGTCAGTTGACCGATAAAAAACAGAGCCCATCGGCTCTGTTTTTGGTTTATTCAACGCTCTCGATCTTACCGAGTAAGCTGCGGATACGATTCTGCCAAGCTTCTTGCTCTTCTTTTAACTTGGCGTTTTCTTGCGCTAATTGCTCACGGCTTTCTTTTTCAGCCACTGCATCTTGCTCCAGCGACCCGTTCTTTTCTTTGAGCTCTTCGATTTCCATTTGTAGCAGCGAAATCGTATCCACCGCCATTTGTACTTTAGCTTCGAGTTGTTCTAATACTTCCAATGACATCAAGGCCACCTTATTTCTGACGATTGATCCCGTTACTGCTTATCCGGCAGTAACCCGTGCAACAGGTGTGCACCCCGACTTTATTGTACTCAGGTGGTGTCAGACTGCCACTATTCTCACTACCTATGCATGGACAAGTGCGCAAAAATGCAGCGACTTCGCCAACTATCGCACGGCGAAGATAAAAATCACCGCCGCACTCGTCACGCAAACGTTTTCTATTTCTGGTAAACTGCGCGCAAATTAGGCTAACGCCTGTCTTAATGTGGCTGACATTCCGGAGTACTCATGAAACGTGATCTCGCATTGGCTTTTTCTCGCGTCACCGAAGGCGCCGCTCTCGCGGGTTATAAGTGGTTGGGAAGAGGGGACAAAAACGCAGCCGATGGCGCAGCGGTTGAGGTAATGCGTACCTTGCTAAATCTGACCGAGATTGACGGTGAAGTCGTCATCGGTGAAGGGGAAATCGACGATGCCCCCATGCTATATATTGGCGAGCAAGTCGGCTTGGGCGGTGAAGCGGTTGATATTGCCGTTGATCCGATTGAAGGCACACGCATGACAGCAATGGGTCAGGCCAATGCTTTGGCAGTGCTGGCCGCTGGAGAAAAGGGCAGCTTTTTAAAAGCGCCAGATATGTACATGGAAAAATTAGTGGTGGGGCCTGGCGCTAAAGGTGTGATTGACCTCAATAAGTCCCTGCTTGAAAACCTCAAGAATGTCGCCATTGCGCTCGGAAAAACCCTCGACACCCTCGTCGTTGCCACCTTAGCAAAACCTCGTCATGATGCCATTATTGCCAGTATGCAAGCGCAAGGGATCCGAGTATTCGCCTTTCCAGATGGTGATGTAGCTGCTTCTATTCTAACCTGCATGCCAGAAAGTGAAGTGGATGTCATGGTTGGGATCGGCGGAGCGCCAGAGGGGGTCGTCTCTGCGGCCGTGATCCGTGCACTAGGCGGGGACATGCAAGGCCGTTTGCTCCCTCGACACGATGTGAAAGGTGACACCCCAGAAAACCGTGTTTACGGAGAGCAAGAACTGGCCCGGTGTCAACAAATGGGGATTCAAGCCCGCCAAGTCCTCACGCTGTCACAGATGGCCAGTAGCGATAATGTTGTCTTCGCCGCAACCGGCATCACCAAAGGCGACCTACTTGATGGGATCAGCCGACAGGGCGATCTAGCCACGACAGAAACCCTGGTGGTACGTGGCCAATGTCGGACCATTCGCCGTATTCGCTCCACCCACTATTTAAGCCGCAAAGATGAAGCGATCAAACCGCACATCTTATAATCTTCACATTGATGAGTGTAGCCTCTGACTGGTCAAATCCATTGATTTCGATTACCCTTTTATAAATACTTTACTTTATTTAATTGTGAGTATGCGTTCGCACATTTGCAATTGGGGTAATCGAGGTCCGGACGATGAAATCCACTGACCGCATTTTAGACACCATAAAGCGCGAAGGCCGTGTCAGTGCAAAAGTCTTAGCGGATAACCTGAATATGACCACCATGGGCGTGCGTCAGCATTTACAAAGCCTTGAGCGTGATGGCTTGGTGGATTTTGAAGATATCCGCGCCAAAGTTGGCCGGCCTACACGCCACTGGTCTTTAACCGCCACCGGACACCGACGGTTTGCGGATAGTCATCATGATTTATCCGTCACCTTGATCGATTCGGTGCAAGAGGTTTTTGGCGACCAAGGGGTCGCAAAAGTGATCGCCCAACGTGAAGCGGCCACCTTCGCCCAATACCAAGATGCGCTCAAAGATTGCGATAATTTAGAGGCTAAATTGCAAACCTTGGCGTATCTTAGAGAGAGCGAGGGGTATATGGCCGAGCTCCATCGAGACGGCGCTGACTATATGTTGATTGAACATCACTGCCCTATCTGTCAAGCAGCGAAAACCTGTCCTGCGCTATGTCGCTCAGAAATCCAGTTATTTCGACACTTACTGGGCGACCGCTATCGGGTGGAACGTGAAGAACACATTGTTTCAGGACAGCATCGCTGCACCTATCGCATTGGAGATAAAACGTGAGGAGGTAATATGGCCACTTGGATCAAGGCTGATGTCGTGGAGAACCAACATTGGACGAAGGATCTCTTCAGCCTGGTGTTATCCGCCCCTGTCGCGCCATTTACGGCAGGCCAATTCACAAAGCTAGGGATGGAGATCGATGGCAAACTGATCCAGCGCGCCTATTCGTTTGTGAATCCTCCACAAAGTAAATACTTAGAAGTGTATGCGACACGTGTGGCTGACGGCCTGATGTCACCACGCCTTCACGCGCTCGAGCCGGGTGATAACGTGATGATTACCCAAGATCCAGCCGGCTACTTTACTCTAGATGAAGTACCACAAGGTCAACACCTCTGGATGTTTGCCACGGGGACAGCCATCGGCCCTTATATTTCGCTGATGGAGCAAGGCGATGTCTGGTCACGTTTTCGCAAAATTATATTGGTCCATGCGGTACGTTTTGCTGCCGATTTAACCTATCAAGCACGCATTAACGCACTGGCAGAAAAATACCCTGACCAACTGGTGGTTCAGCCTTTTGTTAGTCGCGAACCTATAGCTGGCGCCTTATCAGGTCGGGTAACACACGCTCTCGAAGACGGATTGCTCGAACGCGTGGTTGGTCTGCCTCTGACCTCCGAGCACAGCCAGGTGATGTTATGTGGCAACCCAGCCATGGTAAAAGAAGTGAAAACACTGCTGGAAGGAAAAGGCCTCAGTAAAAACTTACGCCGCAAGCCCGGGAATGTGACCACTGAGCATTACTGGTAATTCCTCCCCCTGCTTTGCTGATACGCATACGGTAAAGCGGGGCATTTTTATCCACAAAAATAATCCCAGAAAAACGACGTTGATTCAATTGATTACTCAACACGTCGTCCATCTCTCTATCCACGGCGCCAGCTTAGCCAGACAGCGCAAGTTTGATCCCTGGCAAACCCCGACTCATAGTTACTTTAACGCTTTGGTAACACGGCCACGCGCCGACGACGCGTAAGGAGTATGCGATGAAGACCCTTCCTTCTTTTGATGAGTTAGCGGCGTTGGCCCAGACCGACCCTCGTGCATTAGAAACATTACGGCTTAAGATGAGCGAAGAGGTGATCGCCAATGCGTCCCACGCCACTCAGCCGCAGCTCCATGCCATGTTAAGCCATATTAATCGCATGATTGATCATGGTAAAAATCCATTACACGTCAACATGATGCTCTTCCAAGCACTGACTCGTCAGTATTCGCGCTTTTCGACTGCGTTTACCAACCCAGACGCCTTGCGCAGCCACCAAGCGGACATCATGGAATTTAAAGTGGGACAAACAGCCAACGCCCCCACACCGCCAACGCAATCGAGATAAACCGATTGAGCCACTCATAGTGCATGATTGGGTCCGACCCACTTGCGATAACTGGTGGTATCCATGTCACGAACTTCCACCGTTAGGCTGGTGACATGGCCTGCATGGTCACGCAGCGGCCCGGTTAATGCGTCACTGATTTGCTGTTTTTGTTGATCACTGCGTCCAGCCAGTAAGCGAAACTCGACATGCACAAACTCACCGCGATCGGCTTGCGCGCCGACACGCCAAACGGCGCATGGAACGGCGCGAGATTTGAGCGCGTCAGGGTCAAAACAATCGGTCGCGATCGCCGCTTGGTGCAGATCATCCACCAGCTGATCAATGTTCACGCGCTCTGCTAACGCGTCGGTGTATTCCATCACCAAATGAGGCATCGTTTCACTCCGTTGAAAACACAAACCTGCATCATGCCGCAAGATAGACGCCATCACGAGCACCTCTGTCACACTTTGGCCGCCCCATTGGCGCAATAATGATGAAATTTTACTACTTGAAGGTTCCCTTTTGCGCGCAAAACGGGTAAAAACGAGGACATTCTCGCCATTCTATGATTTTAAACAGAGAAGGCCGCGCTACAATAGACTACCTTCTTTACATCTTTTGACTTCAAATCAACTAAACCGCGGAGGAACTCCTATGCGCCGTCCATTGGTAATGGGTAACTGGAAACTCAATGGCAGCAAAGCCATGGTCACTGAACTGCTTAACGGCCTTAATGCTGAACTCAAAGACGTTGAAAGCGTTGACGTTGCCGTCGCACCACCGGTGATGTATCTGGCACAAGCCGAACAACTGCTGGCTGACAGCGCCATTAAGTTGGGTGCGCAAAACGTTGATACCAACAACAGCGGTGCATTCACCGGTGATATCTCTGCCGACATGCTGAAAGATTTTGGTGCAACCCATATTATTATCGGCCACTCAGAGCGTCGTGAATATCACCAAGAATCTGACGAGTTTGTGGCGAAAAAATTCGCTTTCTTGAAAGAAAATGGCCTCACGCCAGTACTTTGTATCGGTGAGTCTGACGCACAAAACGAAGCGGGCGAAACTCTGGCGGTCTGTTCTCGCCAGCTTGACGCTGTGATCCAATCTCAAGGCGTTGAAGCGCTAAACGGTGCGATCATTGCTTATGAGCCAATCTGGGCAATCGGCACCGGTAAAGCGGCAACCGCTCAGCAAGCGCAAGACATTCATGCAGCTATCCGTAAGCACATTGCGTCTTACAGCGAAGACGTCGCAAGCAAAGTGGTCATCCAGTACGGCGGTTCGGTCAAAGCTGGAAATGCCGCAGAGCTGTTCGCGATGCCGGATATCGACGGCGCCTTGGTTGGCGGTGCCGCGCTTGACGCTGCAGGCTTTGCTGCAATCGCGAAAGCCGCCGGTGAAGCGAAAAAAGCGTAATTCGTTGTGCGGTTAAATAGCCAATAGCAACGCGCTCGCGAATAAAAACGCCCCCTATTGGTAGGGGGCGTTTTTTGTCTGTCAGTCTGTTCGCTATGCGCCTTCAAAACCTAACTGGCGCCAGGCTTCGTAGCCAATAATTGCCACTGCATTGGATAAGTTGAGGCTGCGTGCATCTGGCTGCATCGGGATACGCAAACGCTGCGTGTCCGGCAGTGCCTGAATAAGATCCTGCGGTAGCCCCCGTGTTTCAGGGCCAAACAACAGCACGTCGCCAGGCGCAAATGTTGCCTGAGTATGATATTGCGTCGCTTTGGTTGTACAAGCAAAGATCCGACGTCCCGCCATGGCATCAATGAAGGCGGCATAATTCGCATGTCGCGTCACCCGCGCCAAGTCATGATAATCCAACCCCGCACGGCGTACCTTCTTCTCTTCCAAATCGAAGCCTAACGGCTCAATCAAGTGCAAGTTAGCGCCACAGTTAGCACATAATCGAATAATATTGCCCGTATTAGGCGCAATTTCTGGCTCATAAAGCGCAATGTCAAACATGGTCAGTTACCACAGTGAGAAATAAGCCGTTATTGTCGCAACCGCGGGAAACCAGCGCAATATTAATGCACCGGCCAGCGAAGTGTAACGACCAACCCGCCTTGCGGTCGATTGTGAGCCAGGACCTGCCCGCCATGCTGTTGTACCGCTTGCGCGGTGATCGCAAGCCCTAGCCCAGAGCCGCCAGATTGCCGCTCTCGGGCGGCAGAGACACGATAAAAAGGCCGAAAGATATCGGTCAACATGCTCTCTGGCACTCCCGGACCATCATCGGCAACCTGAATGACCAGCATGGTATCATCAATGAATGTGGTGATATCGATACCTAGGTGCGCATAACGGATCGCGTTTCTTAGTACGTTTTCCAACGCGCTACAAGCTAGGCGCGAATTAACACTCAATGTGACCGACGGCCATGGCGTTATCGTGATCGATTTGCCTTGTTGATTCGCTTCGAAACTCGCATCGTCCACCACCGACTGCCACAACACATCCGCACTAACTGACGCGCGCTCAAGCTGCCCTTGCGCTTGCAGTTTTGACAACGTAAGCAGCTCCGCAATTAAGGCTTCAAGCTGCCCCGCTTCCCGCTCAATCCTGGCCAAGCTATCACTGTGTCCTAATTCACGCTCCGCCAAGGCGCGTGCCATTTGTAAGCGCGTCAGCGGTGACCGTAACTCATGAGAAATATCCGACACCAGTTGCTGTTGCCCGGTCACCATTTGATTGAGCGCCGTAACCATATGATTAAATCCCTTCCCAGCCTCACTGAATTCTCTCGGGCCGCACTCTAACGCAGGATCCGGCACTAAATCGCCGTTGGCGACACGACGACTTGCCGCCTCAAACCGCCGCGCCGGACCCGTCAGTGTATAGGCCAACCAAAGCAACAGGGGGGTACTGACCAACATAGTGACCAGCAACAAATGCTGCGGCGTTTCCAGTATTTTCAACACGAAAGGAAGACGAGGCTGCCAACGACGGGCATGATAAAGATTGCCTTGCGCGTTATCCGTACTCACAGAAAAAGGACCGGCGAGCATGGCGCGACGCACCAAGCGTTGCATCGGCTGCTCTGTCTCATTGGTTTGAGCCATAAAGCGACGTAACTCGGTCGGTAAATCGTCAATCCGGGCCGATTTAGGGACCCAGTAAAGGGTGTTCGCTGCCCGACTGTGGCGATGACCACGACGCTGATTATGTCTGGCAACGAGCGTGGCTATCGGTATGTCGCGTGTCGTCGCGATGTTCACTAACTGATTTATTTGAGCAGCAATACGTGCTTGCTCCGCGGCCGGCACTGGGTGCAGCGATCGCGGATCGCCACGCTGGGCCCAAATGACCGCCGCTAATACCAGTAATAATGTGAGCCAAAAAATCACGAAAACCCGACCATACAAACTGGAGAAAAAAGGAACACGCGACAGGGTTTGGCGCACGCTGGCTAGTCGACCCATAAATACCCCTTTCCTCGCAGCGTTTTGATTCTTGGTTTAGCATCAGCACGCTCAGGTAACTTTTTGCGCAAATTGGAAATGTGCACATCCACGGCACGGTCAAAGGGCATCAAACGCTTACCTAACACCTGCTCACTCAAGTGGGCTTTACTTACCACTTCACCCGGGTGCGCCAGCAAGCACGCCAACATTTCTGTCTCCATGCCGGTCAGATCGACCGTCTCGCCTTGGCATACTGTTTCCAACCGATGCGGGTAAACGCACACATCGTCATGGGCTAAAACAGGCTCTTGCGCTTGGGTCGGCGGATCGGGGTCCGGTAAGCGAGTGCGTCGTAAAATCGCCCGCATTCTTGCTAGAAGCTCTCGATCACTAAACGGTTTGGCCAGGTAATCATCCGCCCCAAGCTCTAAGCCCATCACGCGGTCTACTTCTTCACCTCGTGCGGTCAACATCAAAATCGCAACATGTGACGTGGCGCGGAGTTGCCGTAACGTTTCCATACCATTTAAGACCGGCATCATGACATCGAGCAAAATAATATCTGGCGGTAACTCACTCGCCATTGCTAAGCCCATTTGTCCATTGTCCGCGCAGCGAACCGAAAACCCTTCCAATGACAGCAACTCACCAAGCAGTGCGGTCAATTCGGTGTCATCGTCAATAATTAGAACCTGCTGCATCGCCCGTGACCCTCTCCTCAATTCAGTAACGCTGAATACAATCTTTTTATCATAGCGACATCGGCACAGGCATGACTTTACCCATCTTTACATCGCATAACGTGACTTTACATCCCAAGGGTTAATCTAAACGTGTACCTACTCAATGATGGAGAGACAGGATGAAACGTTTAACCCTTGGCTTAGCCGCCGCGCTCATTGCGATTCCCACCCTTGCTGCACCGCAGTTCGGTAACGACACCAACCGCGGGATCTGGCAGGATCTTGACTTAACGGAAGCACAACAATCACAACTCGACACCCTTCGCGACACTTACCGCGATCAACGTCTCCAGGCGCGTGACGGATTCCGGCAGAAAATGGGGGCACTGCTAACTCAACCAGAATTTGATGAAGCGGCGGCCACCGAGCTATTTAATGCCATGCCACAACATGGCCGACAAATGCACGGCCAAGGGATCGAGCGCGCTCGCCACATGCATGCCATGATGCAAGTGTTGACGCCAGAGCAACAAGAAATCTTCTTAGATAAGATGCATGACCAACGCCGACACGGCGGTTGGGATAAAGAAAAAGGCAAGCGCGGCCAAGGCCACCATGATCGTCGAGGCAATTGTTCACGATAAATCTGCGTCGTGTCATACGCATCGGGTCAACAGTCTATATACTAAGGGTTGCGTTTCACTACACAGCCCTTTTTTATGAAAAAACAGTATGCTTTCTGGGTCGAGGCCGCCGCGTGGGCAGCCACCGCGGTAGCGACCACCTTACTTCTGGCCAAATTGATTGCATGGTGGCTAACAGGATCGGTCAGTGTGCTGGCCTCATTTGTCGATTCACTGCTCGATCTACTGGCCTCGTTGACCAATTTAATTGTGGTGCGGTACGCCGTTCAACCTGCTGATAGTGAGCATAGTTTCGGCCACGGCAAAGCCGAATCCCTCGCCGCACTCGCCCAATCAACCTTTATCGTCGGATCGGCCTCCTTTTTGCTCCTCAGTGGCCTTGAACGTTTGTTCAAGCCAGTGCCGATTGCATCGCCAGAGCTTGGCGTTGCTGTCAGTGCCGGTGCCACCGTGATTACGCTAGGGTTAGTCTTATTCCAAAAATGGGTGATTCGCAAAACGGCCAGCCCAGCCATTGCTGCCGATGCACTTCACTATCAATCCGATTTATTAATGAATATTGCGATCATCGTCGCCTTGGCATTGAGTTGGTACGGCTGGACGCAAGCTGACGCTTGGTTTGCCATCGGCATCAGTGTTTTTATCCTATCTCAAGCTGTCAAAATGGCGTACGAGGCGGTCCAATCACTGCTTGATCGGCAGTTACCGCTTGAAGAGCAAGAGAAAATCGCGGTACTTTCCAGTTCTGTCGTCGGCGTTCATGGTATTCACCAACTGCGTACGCGCCAAGCCGGTATGACAAAATTTATCCAACTACACATAGAGCTTGATGACGAGCTACCCTTAGTGGATGCACATACCCTTGCAGATGCCGTAGAAGATAGGCTACTGGTCGCCTTTCCCGGTGCGGATGTCATGATTCATCAAGATCCAAAATCGGTGGTGGCAAGGGAAACAGGTGGTGGCAAGGAAAACAAAAGCCTTGATGAGAGGCTGAACAAAAGCTCATCGGGCTGACATGTATCAACTTTTTTTCTACAGTAATTGTAATACTATTACAGAAGTAGGAAAATTACAGTTTAAGCAAGCGTCATTGCGGGTTCACTGGGGCAAGCAGGTTGCCATTTCCGCAATCGGCACGAAATAAGTGACGAACAGTCAGAGGGTAACCATGGTTAGAAAAATTGGTGTTTTGACCAGTGGCGGTGATGCGCCAGGTATGAACGCAGCGATTCGCGGTGTGGTTCGCAGCGCATTGAGCGAAGGATTAGAAGTTTACGGTATTTATGACGGGTTTCTTGGCTTGCATCAAAACCGTATCGAACGCCTAAACCGAACAAGCGTATCTGACGTGATTAACCGCGGCGGAACCTTTTTAGGTTCAGCTCGCTTCCCCGAGTTTGCTGACGAAAAAGTACGTGAGCAAGCCATTCAAAATCTAAAAATGCACGGCATTGATGCGCTGGTGGTTATCGGTGGTGACGGGTCGTTCATGGGCGCGAAAAAACTGACTGAGATGGGCTATCCTTGTATTGGCCTGCCAGGCACCATTGATAACGACGTCGCCGGTACCGATTATACCATTGGCTATATGACCGCGATGAACACAGTGATCGACGCTATCGACCGTTTGCGTGACACCTCCTCGTCGCATCAGCGGATCTCTATTGTCGAAGTCATGGGGCGCCACTGTGGTGACTTGACCTTAATGGCGTCGATCGCTGGCGGCTGTGAATACATCATCACACCGGAAATTGGTCTTGATAAAGACAAGCTGCTTGCCAAAGTGAAAGAAGGCATTTATAAGGGTAAAAAGCACGCGATCATCGCGATTACAGAGCTAATGACCGATGCTAATGAACTGGCGAAGTTCATCGAAACCGAAACTGGCCGCGAAACACGTGCGACCATTTTGGGCCACATTCAGCGTGGCGGTCAGCCAGGCGCATTTGACCGTATCCTTGCTTCGCGCATGGGTGCCTATGCGGTCGACCTGCTCCAAAACGGCGAAGGCGGACGCTGTGTCGGGATTCAAAATGACAAAATGGTTCACCATGACATCATTGATGCCATTGAAAACATGAAGCGCCCATTCCGTGATGATCTTTACGAAGTGGCAGAAAAACTGTTCTAAGCCGCTCGCGATATTGCGCTGATTAGCGCATGGCGATCAAAAAACGGAACCGTGCGGTTCCGTTTTTTTTGTGGATTGGCGTCAAAGCAGTTATATGCCGTCCCCAGAGATAAACGTTTTGTGTGAGCCGTTAAACTCTTGATCCATATCCAGTGAGGGCATGTGTGAACTCGGGCGCCCAACGATTTTAGCCGGCACGCCCGCCACCGTGGTGTGCGGCGGTACAGGGTTGAGCACCACAGAGCATGATCCAATTTTCGCGCCCTCGCCAATATCGATATTGCCAAGGATTTTCGCACCGGCGCCGATCATCACACCGGTCCGAATTTTCGGATGGCGATCACCGCCTTCTTTTCCGGTCCCGCCGAGAGTAACATCTTGCAAGATAGAAACATTATCTTCGATCACCGCCGTCTCACCGATCACGATCCCCGTGGCGTGGTCAAACATGATCCCACGTCCGATAGTGGCCGCCGGATGAACATCCACCTGACTAGTCACTGAAATTTGGTTTTGTAGGTACGTCGCTAACTCTTTGCGACCTTGGTGCCACAGCCAATTTGCCACACGGAAGCCTTGCAAGGCATGAAATCCTTTTAGGTACAGTAAGGGCGTGGAGTACAGTTCCACCGCAGGATCCCGCTCTACCGTGGCACAAATATCGCAGGCAGCCGATTCAGCCACCGACGCATCATTGGCATACACTTCTTCAATCACTTCTCGCACCGCCATCGACGGCATCGACGGCGTCGACAATTTATTGGCCAAAATATAGCTCAGGGCACTGGCGAGATTATCGTGCTTGATAATTGTGGCATGGTAAAAGCTGGCCAACATGGGCTCGCGCTCTGAGTGTTCGCGTGCTTCTGTTTTTACCGCTTGCCACACACGGTTCTGTTGGCATTCTTTTTTAGCCTGATTCACTGCCTTCATCCTTATCAAAAATCACCGGCAACTGGGACGTTCCCCTACCGTGCCAGTGTATAAAAAAACGCGCGGTTCTCACCCCGCGCGCCTATTTATATGCTGATACACGTTGCCGTTATTCGGATTTTTTATCACGGGCCAGCAAGTCTCGAGCAGCGTGATGCGCCAATTTACCCTGATATAAAACTTGATAAATTTGCTCCACAATCGGCATTTCAACCCCAGCGCGCTGCGCCAGGGCCCACACCTCTTTGGTATTGCGAAAGCCCTCAACCACTTGACCGATATTATCCTGCGCCGCTTGCACGCCTTCACCTTGGCCAAGCGCCAGCCCAAAGCGGCGATTACGCGATTGATTATCGGTGCAGGTTAAAACCAGATCACCTAAACCGGCCATGCCCATAAAGGTCTCTCGCGATGCGCCTAGCGCTTCACCCAAGCGCGTCATTTCCGCCAAGCCACGCGTAATCAGAGCCGTGCGCGCATTGGCGCCAAACCCGATACCATCAGAAATCCCAGCCCCAATCGCAATCACGTTTTTTACCGCGCCACCTAATTGCATGCCGATAAAATCATGATTGCCGTAAACGCGGAAACTCTGCTGGCAATGAATCGTCTCTTGCAAATCACGCACAAACTCGGGGTCAGGCGAGGAAACAGAAATCGCCGTCGGCATACCAGCCGCCAGCTCTTTAGCGAAAGTGGGACCCGAGAGTACCGCCAGCGAGCGCGAATCACCCAGTTGTTCACGCGCGACTTCTTGCAACAGGCGTCCGGTTTCCGGTTCTAGCCCTTTTGTGGCCCAGCAAACGCGAGAATCCGCGCGTAAGTAGGGCCGGATTTGGCCGAGCACTTGACCAAAGACGTGGCTGGGCACCACCACCAATAAATCACGACTGGCATTCACCGCCACGGACAAATCGGCACAAAGCACCAGCGAGTCTGGAAAGGCGACGCCTGGTAAAAAAGCCTGGTTAGCACGGTCAATTTCCAGCTGCGCAAGATGACGTGGATCGTGCCCCCATAACACAACGTTGGCACCATTTCTCGCCAGTGAGATCGCTAAGGCAGTGCCGTACGAGCCAGCGCCCAATACAACAATCGCGGCGTCTTGAGTGGGAGCAAGATCTGTCATAATGACCCCTTAGGCTTGCGCGTCTTCTTCTTCGCCAGATTTCGCGTCCGCCTGCTGTTGCAGGTAGTTCATGAACAAGGCATCAAAGTTTACCGGTGCAAGGTTAAGCTGTGGGAACGTCCCTTTAACGACCAAGCTAGAAATCGTCTCACGCGCGTAAGGGAACAGAATATTCGGGCAAAAAGCGCCGAGGCAATGCGCTAATTGCGGCGCATCCATGCCGGTAACCGAGAAGATGCCGCCTTGTTGTACTTCGCACAAGAACGCACTGCTCTCTTGGTTTTTCACGGTCACGGTTAGACGCAGAACAACCTCGTAAATGCCTTCACCCAGCTCGCGGCTTTGCGTGTCTAAATCTAAGTTAACGTCAGGTGCCCAGTCTTGCTGAAAAACGTCAGGTGAATTTGGCGCCTCAAAAGACACGTCTTTAAGAAAAACGCGTTGGATAGCAAAGTTTTGCTCGGCTTGTTGGTTGTTTTCTGCTTCAGCCATGGTGGTTCGTCCTTTCTAACTAGTTGCTTATGTGCCGGGCACATTAAAAATGCGAGCCACTGCGTCATGCAGTCGCTCGAGATTTGAGTGAGGGATCACTTTTTCTTTTTGCTTTTGCCTTTACCGCTTTTGGCGCGGACCAGTGGCATTTTGGCATCGTTCCACGAGGTCAAGCCATCTTTGAGCACATACACAGACTCAAAACCCGCTTTGGCGAGTTGATTCGCACTGTCAGCCGCGGTTTGACCGGTCTTGCATACTACGATGATGGGGTCAGTTTTATGTTTTTCAAGTTCGCCAAATGAGTGCGATTTAATTTCACTGGGCAATACATTGATTGCGCCCGTGATATGGCCCGCACGAAACTCGTCATGACTGCGAATATCCACAAACACCCCATTTTCACGGTTGTTCAGGATCGCGGCATCGTTCGGAGCCACCACTTTGTAAGCGGCGGTTTTCTGTTTGATCAGCGACATCAACAAGGTGGCAGCTAAGCCAACCCAGACCAGTGTCAGAATCATGTTGTTGGAGACAAAATCGATATATTCCTGCATAACCTTTGCTCTATACTGCTTGTTTGTCCCGCGAGGCGAGAGTCCATCAAGGGGTGAAAATGGTGTCGAGTATAACCTGCTCGTCAGGGTTTTACAGCCTGCCAAGACGAAATCGCGCGCTTGCTCACTCACGGTGATCGAATGATAAATTTTCGCTCCCCTCAATATGTTAAAAAGAAAGAAGGTTTCATCAATCGCAGACATCGAGTCAAGCCATTCGCGTATACCGACAATCTTCGCCATAATGAGGGGAGTCAAGGGTAGAAGGCAAGCCATGCAACCCTTGCTGGTTAACTTATCAGCTGGAATAATTGATCTTAGCCTACGTATCCTTGCGTAAAATGTTGTAAAATTACGCACACTGCACCACTGAGGCCTGATGCTAGCCTCAAATCTGGCATCAAGCCTCAGTGGCTGCTCCATGACATCCAATGTCAGTGGCATCCAATGTCAGTCTTTAGCTTGAATTAAGAGGACGTAATATGTCTGCGAAAAAACCACTTGCACTGGTGATTCTCGATGGCTGGGGCTATCGTGACCCACAAAGCGATAATGCCATCACCAATGCTAACACGCCGGTTATCGACAGCCTGATGGCCGACAATAGCACCTTGATTTCAGCATCCGGTTTTGACGTTGGCCTGCCTGATGGGCAAATGGGTAACTCAGAAGTCGGTCACGTGAATATCGGTGCTGGCCGCGTGGTGTATCAAGAGCTCACCCGTATCACCAAATCCATCGCCGATGGCGACTTTAACCAGACCCCCGCACTCACTGCCGCGGTCGATAAAGCCGTGGATAAAGGCAAAGCCGTTCATATCATGGGTCTGATGTCACCAGGTGGCGTTCATAGCCATGAAGACCACATTGCTGCCATGGTTGAGTTGGCCGCTGAGCGTGGTGCGGATCAAATCTATCTGCACGCCTTCTTGGATGGTCGTGATACGCCACCACGTAGCGCAAAAGCCTCACTTGAGCGTTTTGACGCCCTTTTTGCCAAGCTAGGCAAAGGACGTACGGCCTCACTGGTGGGTCGCTACTACGCGATGGACCGCGACAACAACTGGGATCGTGTAGAGCGAGCTTACGATTTGTTGACCTTGGCGCAAGGCGAGCATAGCGCAACGAGCGCGGTTGAAGGCCTCGAAGCGGCGTATGCGCGTGAAGAAAATGACGAGTTTGTCGCCCCAACAGAAATCTTCCGTGAGGGTGACAACAAAGCGACCATCAACGACGGCGACGCAGTCATTTTCATGAACTTCCGTGCCGACCGGGCGCGCGAAATGACTCGTGCCTTTATGCCTGAGTTTGATGGGTTTGCGCGTAAGAAGTATGCCGAATTGTCCGACTTTGTCATGCTGACCGAATACGCAGCCGATATCGATACGACGGTGGCTTTCCCACCGACAAGCCTGTCAAACACCTTGGGTGAGTGGCTATCGAAAACCGGTAAAACCCAGCTACGTATTTCAGAAACTGAGAAATACGCGCACGTCACTTTCTTCTTCAACGGTGGTATGGAAACCGTATTTGAAGGCGAAGAGCGCTCTTTGGTGGCGTCACCCAAAGTGGCCACGTACGATCTACAACCCGAAATGAGCTCTGAAGAGCTAACGGATAAACTGGTTGATGCGATTAAGTCCGGAAAGTTCGATATGATCATCTGTAACTACCCGAACGGTGATATGGTCGGTCATACGGGCGTCTACGAGGCTGCTGTCCAAGCGTGTGAAGCTGTCGATGGCTGTATCGGTCGCGTGCTAGAAGCGATTAAAGAAGTGGACGGTCAAATGCTGATCACCGCCGACCACGGTAACGCTGAAATGATGGTTAACGAGGAAACGGGCGGTGCATATACCGCACACACCAACTTGCCAGTCCCACTGATGTATGTCGGTAGCAAACCAGTGACCTTGAAAGAAGGCGGTAAGCTGTCTGATCTGGCACCGACCATGTTGGCATTGTCCGATATGCCGATTCCTGAAGAGATGACTGGCAAGCCTCTGTTCGATCTGAAATAATCTCCCTATGCGGGAGAAACGAACACGCCTCGGTCAAACCCTCCGCGCCAGTGCATTATGCACTGGCGTTTTTCTGTGTCTATTCACAGGGTCTGTGCACGCTAACTCACAACTTGAGGGCGTGAGCGATGAGATTGCCCGCCAACAATCACAGCTGGCCGCGCACAATAAAAAACTCAATACACTTCAGCGCGACTTAAAAGCGCAATCTAAACGGATTGACACCTTGTCCAGGCGCATCCGCCAAGCGCAAGCTAGCCTGCAAGAAACAGATACCGACATTACCCAGCTGACGCAACAACAAGCACGATTAAAGCAGGAAATGATCGCCCAACAAGCCCAACTGGGCGAGCTTATCGATGCGCAATATCGTCAAGGCAAACACGATCAACTCAAACGACTGCTCAGCCAAGAATCGCCAGCCACCCTTGACCGGTTAACGCGCTATGCCGAAATCGTTGCAGGCACAATGCAGCAAACGATTGAGTCACTCGCCGCTACCCGTACCGATTATCAGCTCACCGCTCACCAGCTCAAACAGCAGCGGGATAAGCAAACGCAGCTCGTGGCAGAGTTAACCGATAAAAAGCGTGAGCTTGAGACTGAGCAAAACGCACAAAGCCAAACGGCGAAACAAATTCGCGCCAAGATTGCCAGTGACAGCGCATATTTAGCCGAGCTCAAAACTAATAAGCAGCGCTTGCAAGAACAAATCGCCGAGGCGGCACGACGCGCGCAGGTCAATATGGCAGGCATTAGTGACGCCAAAGGAAAACTCACTTGGCCCGCCCAAGGCAAACTCCTGCACCGCTTTGGCGAGCGCCAATCCGGTGAGGTGACTTGGAATGGCATCGTGATTGATGCCAAGCGTGGCACGGAAGTGAAAGCGACGCATGCAGGAAAAGTGGTGCTATCCAGTTGGCTACGTGGCTACGGGCTATTGATTGCCGTCGATCATGGCAAGGGGGATATGAGCTTGTACGGCTATAATCAAGCATTACTCAAAGACGTCGGCGACACAGTGACCGCCGGCGAACCGATTGCCTTAGTTGGCGACAGTGGCGGACAATCAACACCATCGCTATATTTCGAGATTCGTCGTAAAGGCAATACCACTAACCCAGTTCCTTGGTTGGATTAAAAACGCCCACCCCATGGGTGAGCGCTGTCAATATTGCCAAGCGCCTGGTGAGCCTTCAATCACCCGGTCATATGGCGTTATAGGCCTCTTACATTAGCCCTGCCAGTCGAGGATCACCTTACCAGACTGCCCTGAGCACATCATCTCAAAGCCTTCTTGAAAGTCATCCACGTGGTAATGATGGGTAATGATGGGGGTTAAATCCAACCCTGATTGAATCAAGGAGGCCATCTTGTACCAAGTCTCAAACATTTCGCGACCATAGATGCCTTTGATCACCAAGCCTTTAAAGATCACTTGGTTCCAATCAATGCCCATATCGCTCGGTGGGATCCCGAGCAAGGCAATATTGCCGCCATGGTTCATGGCCGACAACATGCTATTAAAAGCGGCAGGGACGCCCGACATTTCCATGCCAACGTCAAAGCCTTCCGTCATTCCAAGCTCAGCCATCACCGATTCTATCGAGGTCTCGGCGACGTTTACCGCCCGAGTCACTCCCATATCCCGAGCAAGTTGTAGGCGGTACTCATTCACATCAGTGATCACCACATGTCTTGCGCCCACATGACGCGCAACCGCCGCAGCCATAATACCAATCGGGCCGGCACCTGTGATTAGCACGTCTTCGCCGACCAGATCAAACGATAACGCGGTGTGCACCGCATTGCCAAATGGGTCAAAGATCGAGGCTAAATCGTCCGAAATTTCCGCTGGAATTTTGAAGGCATTAAACGCTGGGATCACTAAATATTCCGCAAATGCGCCAGGACGATTGACCCCGACCCCTTCGGTATTCCGGCAAAGGTGGGTGCGTCCGCCGCGGCAATTGCGGCAGTGACCACAAGTAATGTGGCCTTCTCCGGAGACGCGATCACCGATGGCGAAGCCTTTGACTTCTTGTCCAATCCCAACCACTTCACCTACATATTCGTGACCGACTACCATGGGAACCGGAATGGTGTTTTGCGACCACTCATCCCACTTGTAAATATGAACGTCGGTACCGCAGATGGCGGTTTTGCGGATTTTGATCAGTAGATCGTTATGCCCAAGCTCAGGCAGCGCCGCCTCCGTCATCCAAATACCGGGCTCGGCTTTTAGCTTCGCCAGGGCTTTCATGCTTGTTTGTGTCATACGATTACCCAATCAGTTGCATTTCTTTACCGACTTTGATGAAAGCATCAATCGCGCGGTCCAGTTGCTCACGCGTGTGTGCGGCTGACATTTGAGTGCGAATACGTGCTTGCCCTTTCGGCACCACCGGATAAGAGAAGCCCACTACATAGACGCCTTCTTGCATCATACGTTCGGCAAACTCACTCGCGACTTTGGCATCTCCCAGCATCACCGGAATAATGGCATGATCCGCGCCTGCTAGCGTGAAACCTGCCTCAGTCATACGAGCTCGGAAATGTGCGCTGTTATCCCATAGCTGTGCGCGCAAATGGTCACTTTCCGCCAGCATATCGAGCACGCGAATAGAGGCCGACACAATCGCCGGTGCCAGTGAATTCGAGAACAGATAAGGGCGTGAACGTTGACGCAACCAATCGATCACTTCTTTTTTACCCGATGTATAGCCACCCGAGGCTCCCCCCATGGCTTTACCCAAGGTCCCAGTGATGATATCAACGCGGTCCATGACTTGGTGGTATTCGTGGGTACCACGGCCATGATCGCCCATAAAGCCCACAGCATGGGAGTCATCCACCATCACCAGCGCGCCATACTGCTCAGCCAGATCGCACACCGCGGGCAAGTTAGCGACCACGCCATCCATCGAGAAAACACCGTCGGTGACAATCAAGATATTCGCCACATTGGCTGCTTTCGCGGCTTTAAGTTGGGCTTCCAGCTCGTCCATATCGTTGTTGGCGTAACGGAACCGCTTCGCTTTACACAAGCGCACCCCATCAATGATCGAAGCATGGTTCAACGCATCTGAGACAATGGCATCATCAGGCCCCAGGATAGTTTCAAATAAGCCGGTATTCGCATCAAAGCATGACGAATACAAAATCGTATCTTCCATGCCCAAAAAGTCAGATAGCTTGGCCTCAAGGGTTTTATGGGCGTCTTGCGTGCCACAGATAAAGCGCACTGACGCCATGCCAAAGCCGTGCTCATCCATCCCTGCTTTGGCAGCCTCAACCAAAGCAGGATGATTGGCTAACCCTAGATAGTTATTCGCGCAGAAATTGAGCACTTGTTGCTCATGATTAACGGCCACACTGGCCGATTGCGGGGAAGTAATAAGGCGTTCACTTTTGTACAAGCCATCAGCTTTTACTTGCTCAAGCTGATGACGCATTTGCTGATAGAAGGCAGCCGTCATCGCAATCTCCATGCTGGTGATGATTACTTTTGGAAGGCCGCCGCACAGTTTCTGTACGGCGAATGATTGGCTGCTATCATGGCACGTTCATTAGGGTTGTGCCAATAACCCGCACGAGACAGTGATTCATATCGTGTATTCCGCCTTAGGCTGGCGGAATATCGCGCAAAACACAATAAACGACGTTGGACCGGTTAGTTTAAGGTATCCAGTGCGCGTATATCTTGGCGAACCAATTGCTGCTGATAGTGGTCCATTAATGCAGCGATAGCGGTTTGCCCTTGCGAGGAAGTCAGCGGATGTAGCAACGCCAACATCTGTAAAACGCCTTTGTAGATCACACCGGCATGAATATGTGTTTGTGGCGCTTGCGCACTTTGGTAGAAAATCCAGCTTGACGCGACCTGCTTCAAGGTTTCGCCCACGGCAGCCAACCCACTCTCACTCAGATTCAACCACCCCGCATGGCTGTAATGCTGCAAAATAGTCATCAGGTTGGTTTGAAGCTGTTGTTGTGCATCGAGGTACTTATGCTGTAGCGCTTCATCGCGACGCAGAATATCGGGCAGATTGGCGTAAAAAAAGCGGTAGCGCCACATCAAACTGAACGTTGCATCGAGATAATGTTGCAACAGCGCTTGGGTATCTTCTTGAGGCTGACTAGGATCAAAAGCAAGGGCGAGATCTTGCGCGTATTGATCAAAAATGCTGTGTATAATCGCCTCTTTATTACGAAAGTGGTAATAAAGGTTTCCCGGGCTTATCCCAAGATCAGCCGCAATATGATTCGTGGTAATATTTGGCTCACCGTGTTGATTGAATAAAGCCAGTGCAGCATGGATAATTCGGTCTTGGGTTTTCATGTATGGTTCAGTCCTCTGCCCGGTTGATGCGTAACCATACTATCACAGTCAACAATAATGGCGACGGCGTCTGTCGCCTGCAACGATGAATTAGGTAACGATATGATTTTTGTGACTGGTGGTGCCGGCATGATCGGTAGCAACTTAGTAAAAGCACTTAACGAGCAAGGCTATCGTGACATCGTTGTCGTCGATAACCTTAAAGACGGCACCAAATTCGTTAACCTGGTTGATTTGGATATTGCTGATTACATGGATAAGGAAGACTTTCTTACCCAAATCATGGCCGGTGAGAACTTCGGGCCTATCGAAGCGATTTTCCACCAAGGTGCTTGCTCAGCGACCACCGAGTGGGACGGCAAGTACATGATGCTCAATAACTATGAATATTCTAAAGAGCTATTGCATTACTGCATTGACCGTGACATTCCGTTTTTATACGCCTCGTCAGCGGCTACTTATGGCGGCCGCGACAGAGACTTCATTGAAGCGCCAGAGTATGAAGGCGCGCTGAATGTTTACGGCTACTCGAAGCAGCAGTTTGATAATTATGTCCGTCGCGTGCAAGACGATGCCAAGGCTCACGGTGAAACACTGCCACCGATCACCGGTTTTCGTTACTTCAACGTTTACGGCCCTCGTGAGCAGCACAAAGGCAGCATGGCGTCCGTTGCTTACCACCTGAACCAGCAAATCTTAAACGGTGAAAACCCGAAGCTGTTTGAAGGCAGTGACACCTTTAAGCGTGATTTCGTCTATGTTGGCGACGTGTGTCAAATGAATATCTGGTTCTGGCAGCAACAAATCTCCGGCATTTTTAACTGTGGTACTGGCCGTGCCGAACCGTTTAGCGCCGTCGCCAACGCCGTCATCGCGTTTCACGGTCAAGGGAAAATTGAAGAGGTGCCGTTCCCCGATCACTTAAAAGGCCGCTATCAAGCTTACACGCAGGCCGATTTGACCAAGGTTCGTGAAGCCGGATATACCGCTTCCTTTAAGACTGTGGCTGAAGGTGTTGCCGCCTATCTGGCTGAAATCAATCGCTAATATAATGATGTTTACGCCAAGCCGTGACGCTTGGCGTATGAGAAAATCGAATAATGACAAAACAGCGACCCGATTACGATCCAAATGCCTATAACCCCGAATTTTCGCGTGCCTTCCTCGCACCGAAATATTGGGGCACCTGGCTGATGTTATTGGCTGCCTTGCCAATCTGTTTGTTGGTGCCTGCGCGAGCAAAGTATCGCTTTGCCCAATGGGTGGCACGCAAACTGGTGAAAAAGAAAAAAGGCACGATTTTGAATGCATGGCTCAACCTTGAAGCCTGCTTTCCAGAGCAATCAAAGCAAGCACGCGAAGCGATCTTGGTCGAGACGCTAACAACCGCAGGAGCGTTTTTACTCAGTTTTCCACTGATTACGTTACGTGGTCGTCAGTGGTTTCAACAGCACTGTGATGTCATTGGCATGGAGCATATTACCCGCCACACCGATCATGGTGAGCCGGTGATCTTGCTTGTCCCCCATACCTGGGCGATTGATGCGGCGGCGATTTTATTTGCCTCACAGGGCTTACCTGTCGCTGCCTTCTCAAAACGACAAAAAAACGGTCTCCTCGACTGGCTGATGCACCGCCAACGAGTACAATATGGTGGTAACTGCTACGAACGAGAAGCAGGGATTAAACCTTTTATTCGTGCGGTTAAACGAGGCTTCTTGGGCTATTACCTGCCCGATGAAGATATGCGTGATGAGAGCAGTGAGTTTGTTCCTTTTTTCTCAACAACCAAGGCGACATTGCCAAGTCTCGGCAAGTTGAGCAAAGTCACGCGTTCGCATATCGTGCCTGTGCTATCTGGCTTTGATGCCAAAACCGGCCGGTTTGTCATTACCATCCATCCAGCATTTAGCGAGTTTCCAACCGGTGATAGCAAAACGGACGCCCACATGATGAACCAACACATCGAAACCATGCTCGAGGGTCAATACGATCAATACATGTGGATCCTACAGCTGCTCCGCACACGCGAAGACGGCCGCAATATCTACCAAGAGGCAAAAAGGAAACGGGCATCATGACACGAGTACTCGTCATTGGCCCGTCTTGGGTCGGCGATATGGTGATGTCGCAATCACTGTATAAAGCCATCAAACAACAACACCCTGACGCCACCATTGACGTGATGGCGCCTGGATGGTGCGCCCCTATTTTGGCGCGTATGCCAGAAGTTAATCGCAGTATCGACATGCCATTGGGCCATGGAGAATTTGCACTCGGTAAGCGCTACCAATTAGGTAAACGCTTAGCAAAACATGGCTATGACCATGCCTATGTATTGCCTAATTCCGCCAAATCGGCGCTGATCCCTTGGTTTGCTGGGATCCCAACACGTACCGGTTGGAAAGGTGAAATGCGTTATGGTTTGCTCAACGACCTGCGTCCCAATAAAAAAGCGTTTCAATATATGGTTGAGCGCTATGTTGCCCTGGCACACCCACGCGCCACGATGCAAAGTTCGGTCTCACTCGGCGGCCTTGAAGGCCTACCAAAACCTGAATTAACCATTGATCCTGACGCACAAGCGGCTGTGATCACTAAGCTAGGCTTAAACCAAGATAGACCCATCGTGGGTCTTTGCCCGGGTGCCGAGTTCGGCCCAGCCAAAAAGTGGCCTGAGCAACACTATGCCGAGGTCGCTCGCCAGATGCATGCTAAGGGGTTTCAAGTTTGGCTGTTTGGCTCAGCCAAAGATATCGACACCTGTGAAAAAATTGCCGCCCTTGCCGACAACGCACCGAATATTCATGTGTTAGCGGGTAAAACCAATTTAATTGAGGCTGTTGATCTATTAGGCGCTTGCCAAACCGTCGTCAGTAATGACTCCGGCTTGATGCACATCGCCGCGGCGGTCAACTGCCAGGTCATTGCCATTTATGGCTCAACGTCCCCCGATTACACGCCGCCTTTAACCAGTAAGGTCGACATTGTGCATACAGATATTGAATGTCGCCCCTGCTTTCAACGCGAATGTCCACTTGGGCATTTGAAGTGTTTAAAGGATTTGGACCCTAGCCGCGTTATTTCTTTAATAAAAATGGATAAAGCGTCATGAGTGAAGGGAATACAACCGTTGCCGTTGCACTTATCGTTAAAAACGAAGCGCATAACATTGATCTATGTTTGCAGTCTGTATGCAATTGGGTGGATGAAATCGTTGTACTGGACGCGGGAAGCTCAGATAACACAACTGAAATAGCTAAACAGTATACGGATAAAGTCTACGTAGCTTCAGACTGGCGGGGGTTTGGAAAACAACGCCAGCGCGCTCAATCATATGTAGAAAGTGACTTTGTGTTTTGGCTAGACGCAGATGAAAGAGTCACACCTGAATTAAAGAAAAACATCTTAGGCGTTATCAATGACCACCAACCTAACTGTGTTTATTACATAAATAGGCTTTCTAACGCCTTTGGGAAAGAAATCAAGCACTCTGGTTGGCACCCAGATTGGATTTGCCGACTTTATAAAACATCAGAAACTCATTATTCTGACTCTCTCGTGCATGAACATGTTGTTGTTCCTAATACACATAAGAAAATTTATTTAAATGGTGTTCTACTGCATAACACGTTTAATTACCTCTATGAATATACCGCTAAAACCAACCAATATATAAAATTATGGAGCGATCAGCGCGAGGGCAAGAAGAGCTCAAGTGTCTCCAAAGCTTTAGGGCATGCTCTTTTTAGATTTATTAAGATGTATTTCTTGAAAAAAGGATTTTTAGATGGTCGACATGGCTTTATCCTCGCACTTCTCAGCGCCAACGTCGTTTTTACGCGTTATGCCGACTTATGGCTAAGAGACTATGTCAAAAAACAACGTTAAGATGCACATTTGCCACGTTAATCTCGCTTCTGGTTTTAGCGGCGGTGAGCGACAAACGCTCACACTGATTAAACAACAGCTCGCAATGGGTTATCGACTCACCGTAGTGGTAAACCCCAAAAGCCCGCTCGCTGATAAAATTCGCGCGTTAGAACAATGCCAATTAGTGCTTTGTCCGCACTATACTCGACGACATGAGCGCTCAATCACCGCAACATGTGATCTGGTCCATGTCCACGAAGGCCGAGCGATTTATTGGGCATTGCTCCAGCGCTTATTACATAATGTGCCTTATATCGTGACACGCCGCATTGATAACCCTTTAAAGAAAAAGTGGTTATCTCAACTTGCATACCGCAAAGCGAGTGCCCTGGTCGGTTTGAGTTCGGAGATTATCCATCAACTAGAAAAACATTACCCTGATGCCAAGTTAGTCAAAATTCCTAGCTCTCCTGTCACCTACCCTGTATCGCAAGATAAGGTTGAGAAAATCAAAGCGCAATTTCATAGGAAGTTCTTAGTGATTCATGCCGCCAATATGTATGCGCATAAAGGCTTTAATGTCACGATAGAAGCGGCACGGTTACTTGCTAACACATCGCCCAACATCCAGTTTTGTTTGCTTGGTGATGGTAAAGAGCGTGAAGCGTTAGCGCTTCAAGCGAAAGGACTCAGCAACGTTCACTTTGCTGGCAAACAAACGAATATGGGCGATTGGTTCGCAGCGGCCGATTTACTCGTCCATCCTTCCTATTCAGAAGGCTTAGGTTCGGTCATTTTAGAAGCAATGGCAGCCGGGCTCCCTGTTGTTGCAACGCGTGCTGGCGGGATTCCTGATATCATCACACATAGTATATCTGGACGGCTTATCGAGGTGGGAGAGGCTGATCAACTAGCGAGTTCTATCACAGATATAGCCAATGATACGACTCTTAGAAACCGCCTTATTGTCGGTAGTCTCGAACAAGCTAAAGCCTGTGATATCAATCAAACCGTCCTAACCTATCAATCCCTATACCAAACGATAAAAGACGGGTCCAAGATTGTATGACGAGTGTCTGATAAATCTTAGAGACTGGAGCTCGGTTGGAGAGAATGCCACTATTTATCGCACCCAAACGTCCATAGGAGTTTCCCTGTGCGCTGGTTATACACATTATTACTCACACTTGCTGCCCCTTTTTTGCTTGTCGGGCTTTATCGTAAACGGCCCGGTAAGCCGGCGGTGGGGGAGCGCTGGCAAGAGCACTTTGGTCGTACACCCAACATTGAGGGGGCGCCGATTTGGTTGCATGCGGTTTCCGTAGGGGAAGTCCTCGCCGCCAAGCCGGTGATCAGTGCACTGCAACAAGCTTATCCCGATGTTCCTATCCTCATCACCACCACTACAGCCACTGGGGCCGAGCAGGCAATGCGCATCAAAGGTGTGAACCATCGCTATATGCCGGTTGATTTTCCGTTTGCGATTCGTGGTTTTTTACGTGCAGTCTCTCCACGGCTATGCGTGATCATGGAGACCGAGCTTTGGCCCAATACTTTGCATCATGTCGGTCGTGCCGGTGTTCCCATTACGATCATTAATGCGAGGCTTTCTGAAAAGGCATGCCACCATTATCAAAAAATTGCGCCGCTCTTTCGTGCCATGAGTCAGCATATCGATCTCATACTGTGTCAGCATACCACTGATAAAGCACGTTTTGCCGCACTGGGGGTCCCCGCAGAAAAACTAAGCGCAGTTGGGTCGGTGAAGTTTGATATCAAGGCGGTAAATCCTGATTTAGGCGCTGCGCTTCGTGACGCTCGCGGTGAACGCCCTTGCTGGATAGCGGCCAGCACCCATGCAGGCGAAGATGCCATCATGTTAGCCGCCCACAGTATTTTGCTACGTGATTATCCGGATGCTTTATTGATTATGGTCCCTCGCCACCCTGAGCGCTTTGATGATGTCTCGCAACAAGTCGCGGCTCAGGGCCTCAGTATACAAAGACATACTCAGGGCGAGACGCTTGCCACGAGTACGCAAGTGTACCTTGGCGATACCATGGGTGAGATGATGATGTACCTCGCCAGTGCAGATGTGGTTGTCATGGCAGGGAGTTTTTTAGGCGCCAAAGTTGGCGGTCATAATCTGTTAGAGCCCGCTGCGCTCAGCAAACCCTTATTAACCGGACCCAGTTACTATAACTTCCAAGTCATTGGTGATGCTTTAATAGACGCAGGCGCACTGCAAGTATGTAACGATAGCCAAGATCTCGCGGCAAAGATTGGCGCTTTCTTTAATGCACCGCCACTGGCAGCGCAAGCAGGAAAAGCCGGTTTAGCGGTGGTCGAAGAAAACCGTGGCGCCGTTGAGCGAACCTTACAAGCACTCACCCCTTGGCTTCGACACTCGCACTGAGTGGCGACTACTTTCGAATATGATTGTAACCTTTTAAGACCGCAGCCCAATCCTCGGGCTGCCAGCGGATTTGGCGCTTCTCTTTTTCTTTTTTAAAAGAGCGATGCAAGCGTGCTAAGTTGTCTTCTTTCCATTGCTCACCTTCACGCTGTTGGCACTTATCAAAATCAATCAGCCACAGTTTGCCTTTTCTATCACGAAGAATATTATGGATATTCAGATCAGAATGGCACACGCCGGCATCATGTAAACGACGCACCAAGCGGCCAATGGCGTGATAATCGTGAGCTAGCAAGCTGTTTTCGCTTAATATCGCCACCAAGTCACGGGCTCCTGGGACTTTTTCTACCAAGATATCGGCACGATAGGTACGGCCTGTCTTTACCGCACGAGCAGCGACGGGGCGCGGTACAGGGATCTTTTTCTCGCGCAAATAAGCCAATAAGCGCAACTCCGCACCGCAGCGCGTTTCCTCCCAGCCCGTAAACCAGTATTGGTCTTTCACCAATTTGCCGAACAGGCCGCCGCGATAATAATGCCGCAGTGCCATCTCCATTTTCGGGCCACGGACAAAAAAGGTTATCCCTCGCCCTTTGGCCGAGCCGGTGACGGCAGCCTGTTGGTGCCAAAAATGAATATCAAAATACTGGCGCGGCTCCCCGACCACCAAGGTAGGATCGTACCAGATGCACTCGTTTTCGCGTTGCTCGACTTCTATACTCACGGTTTTTCCTGTTTACGCACTGACGCTGGCGCACATCAGTGTACCTTGCTCGCGGTTAGAATCACAGGCAAGGGCACGCAAGAGAGTCAGAACAATGCGCGCAGAACAAGGATTTGATAACCTCTTCCCAATACACGTTTTTAAGGATAAGCCAGTGACACAAAAACAACATACCCGCGTGATTTACCCGGGCACATTTGATCCGATCACCAACGGTCACTTGGATCTGATTGAGCGCGCGGCACGAATGTTTGACGATGTGATTGTGGGCATTGCCGCCAGTCCAAGCAAACAACCGCTTTTTGATCTGAATGAACGCGTCGCCCTGACGCAAACGGTCACCGCGCACTTATCCAATGTCTCCGTGGTTGGGTTCTCAGGATTACTGGTCAACTTTGCCAAACAGTACCAAGCCAACATTTTGGTCCGTGGTTTGCGTGCCGTATCAGACTTTGAGTATGAGTTTCAGTTGGCCAACATGAACCGGCGTTTAATGCCCGAGCTAGAGAGTGTCTTTTTAACCCCGTCGGAGGAACACTCTTTTATCTCTTCCACACTCGTCAAAGAAGTGGCTTTGCACGGGGGAGACACGCGAGAATTTGTGCACCACGAGGTACTCAACGCTCTGAAAGACAAGCTGCAGGCAACGCCTTCATCCTAAAGGCTGGCATTGCGGGCAAAATACCGTTGCCCGCTGTCCAATGACGATACGCTCAAGCACAACGTCACAAGCCGGACAAGGCTGACCGGATTTACCATAAACACGCAGCGCTTGGGCGAAATAACCGGCTTTACCATCCACTTGCGTAAAATCTTTAAGCGTGGTTCCTCCTTGAGTGATGGCGGCTGCGAGAACGGTTTTAATTTCGTTCACCAAGCACGCCGCCTCAGTCGCCGTGAGACTGCCCGCGGGTCGCTTAGGATGAATCCCCGCACAAAATAACGATTCGTTGGCGTAAATATTCCCCACCCCAACCACTACCGCGTTATCCATAATAAAGCTCTTCATCGCCATTTTTTTCCCTGTTGCTTTGGCTAACAGGTAGTCAGGGTCGAAGGCATCGGTTAATGGCTCGGGGCCCAATTTACCCAAAACGGTATGGGGCGTCTCACCGTCTTGCCACAGCCAGGCGCCAAAGCGGCGTGGATCATGATAACGCAGTAAGCGCCCATTACTGAGTGTCACATCGACATGATCGTGCTTCTCGGGCGCCAGTGACGTCGGTAGCACCCGCAAACTGCCTGACATCCCCAAATGGATAATCGCCGCCCCGACATCAGTTTCTAACAACAGATACTTGGCCCGACGGGTAACTCGGCGGATCACCTGCCCTTTAAGTTGTTGTAGCGCATCGGGAATGGGCCAACGTAACTTTGGCTGACGAATGGTAATATCGGTCACCGTTTGCCCTTCGACATACGGTATGATGCCTAAACGGCTTACTTCTACTTCCGGTAATTCTGGCATAGAGATGGCTCTGGATTATCACGATTTAGTTAGCGGGAAAAGATACCGACGATCAACAGACACCGCCAGCCATTGCCCCTGCTCATTTTGCATCAACCAAAATTGGGGCTGCTGATAATAAGTAATACGGATCGGCTCTTTGTCTGGACTCCGGGTCAACTCGAGCGTACGGGGAGCGGTAAGTTGTGGGCGCAGTGACTGTAAGGTTGCTTCATCAACTTGGGTGCCTGCCAACCCTAGCCACCGCTGAGCCAGCTCGGTTGGGCTGATCACTAACGGCTTATCCGTTTGCCAGCCATCCAAGGTACGGGTGAGCGTTAAATGCGCAAAGCGCAGTGATAACACCTCACTGCGTGAGTCCACAAGCGCAATGACGCCTTCAGGCATGGCATTTAATTGGCGCTGATGACGTAAATAATCGGGCAATAGCATTAAGCCAAAAAAATCACGACTGAAAAAATCAGGATGTTGTTCCACGTCTGCCGTTTTAGCTTCATGTTTTCTCACCCAAGGCCGCTGTACGTATTTATCGCAGTATATACCCAAACACTGACGGATTTTAGTTATAAAAAAACCCAGCCGAAGCTGGGTCTTTTATCAAAGCATCGATCAAATTACTTGATTTTGGCTTCTTTATACATAACGTGCTTGCGAACTACAGGATCAAATTTCTTGATCTCGAATTTGCTAGGCATGTTACGTTTGTTCTTGTCTGTGGTGTAGAAGTGACCAGTACCCGCTGAGGATACTAGACGAATCTTCTCACGAACGCCGCTTTTAGCCATTCTCTAATTCCTCTTATACTTTCTCACCGCGGGCACGCATATCTGTCAATACAGACTCGATGCCTTTTTTGTCGATGATGCGCATACCTTTAGTGGATAGGCGCAGTTTAACGAAGCGTTTTTCGCCTTCTACCCAGAAACGATGAGTTTGCAGGTTCGGCAGAAAACGACGCTTGGTGGCGTTCTTAGCGTGAGAGCGGTTGTTACCAACTACAGGACGCTTGCCAGTTACTTGGCATACTCGTGACATGAAAGTCTCTCCAAAATCGTTTCGGCTCGATATCAACCTTGTCCGCCAGTCCTGCAACGTTAAGGTCAGGTCGAAGGTCAAGGCTATCAAAGGTGGCGCATTATACTAACTGAATTCACATTGCTCAAGTCCCGAGCAGATCCTTTTATGCGCTTTTTGATCGTTTTTTTCGCCAAAGGCGATCCTTAGGAGGATAACAACCAACCTCGTTCAGCGAACGATACCACATCTCCGTCCCCGACCACCAGATGATCTAACACGCGTACATCCACTAATGACAAGGCATTGGCGATTTTATCAGTGATATGTCGGTCCGCTTGGCTCGGTTCAGCGACCCCAGAAGGATGATTATGTGCCAAAATTAACGCAGCGGCATGAAGCTCTAATGCACGGCGAACAATTTCTCGCGGATAAACACTGGCGGCATTGTGGGTCCCTTCAAATAATTGCTCATCGGCAATCACTCGGTGTTGGTTATCGAGAAATAACACATAGAAGGCTTCACGTGGCCGATCGCGCAGTAACGTCGAGAGGTAACGCCGAGTATGATCGGGGCTGGTCAGGGCATCCGTTTTACTTAACGTCTCTTTTAAATAACGACGGCTGAGCTCCAGTACCGCTTGCAGTTGCGCGTATTTCGCACTGCCTAACCCCTTACGCTGACAAAACGCCGTTTGATCGGCTCCCATCAGCGCGCGCAACGAACCAAAGTCCGTTAATAGATGATCAGCCAGCGCAACCGCACTCATCCCTGTGACACCGGTGCGTAAAAATATCGCCAGTAACTCAGCATCCGATAAACTGTCCGCCCCACGTGCTAATAGACGCTCCCTTGGACGACAATCCAAGGGCAAAGTTTTTAAGCTCATTATTATCCCTCTTTGATTTTGTCGCCAGTTAAGACACGCGAGGGATCTCGCACAATCCTTTTCGAGCGGAACTGCGGCTCGCTCGCGATTTTCCCTTGATAAGCACTCAAGGGTTTCAACCGCTCAGTGCTTAGATCGCATTCTACTTGGCTCACATCCCACGCGCTTTCCTTTGCGCTACCACACTTTTTGCACGGCGGATTATGGTATGGTTTCGCCATTCAAGCACAAACACACAGAGCATTATGGCCAATTCTTCAACACAGCCAGCCCAAACGCTGGCAGGTAAACGTATTCTGCTTGGCATGGGCGGTGGAATTGCCGCCTATAAGTGTGCCGATTTGACCCGTCGCCTGATCGAGCGTGGTGCCACTGTCAAAGTGGTAATGACACGCGCCGCTAAAGAATTTATCACACCGTTAACCCTGCAAGCGGTCTCAGGCCATCCGGTATCTGATAGCTTGCTCGATCCAGCTGCTGAGGCCTCAATGGGGCATATCGAGTTAGCGAAATGGGCTGATTTAGTATTGATTGCCCCCGCTACCGCCGATTTAATTGCCCGTATTCACGCTGGGATGGGGAATGATTTGCTCACCACGGTGTGCTTGGCCACCGATGCACCGATTGCGATTGCCCCGGCGATGAATCAGCAAATGTATCGCGCTCACGCTACCCAAGCGAATATACAGGCCCTACGCACGCGCGGTTGCCTTATTTGGGGTCCGGACAGCGGTGCCCAAGCCTGTGGCGATGTGGGGCCAGGCCGTATGCTTGAGCCACTGGCCTTAGTGGCAGAGTGTGAACACTGGGCCGGCCCAAAACCGCTCACCAATAAACGGGTAATGATTACCGCCGGGCCAACCCGAGAAGCCCTGGATCCGGTTCGCTATTTGTCGAATCACAGCTCTGGAAAAATGGGCTATGCTTTGGCCGAGGCCGCCGCCAGTTTGGGTGCCGAAGTGACCTTGATTTCCGGTCCGGTTGCATTAAGCACGCCCACCGGTGTCACGCGCGTGGATGTCACCACAGCCCAACAAATGCATGATGCTGTGCATGCCTCTATCACCGAGCACGATATCTTTATCGGCTGTGCCGCGGTCGCTGACTACCGTCCACAAACGATGGCCGAGCAGAAGATGAAAAAGCAGGCAGATAAAGACACGATGACCGTTACCATGGTGAAAAACCCCGATATTATTGCCTCGGTCGCCAACTTAACCCAGCACCGTCCATTTACGGTCGGTTTTGCCGCCGAAACCCAGGATGTTGCAGCCTACGCACGTGATAAACTCACCCGCAAAAAGCTCGATATGATTTGCGCAAATGATGTGTCTCACGCCGATCAAGGCTTTAACAGTGATCATAATGCCCTGCACCTATTCTGGTCTGACGGTGACAAAGCGCTCCCCCTTGCGGATAAACCGACGTTAGCGCGTAGCGTAATAGCACACATTCACACGCGCTATTTGCAACGATCGATAAAAGAATAAGGGAGAAGCCCAGCACACCGGAGCCCTTAGCTCCGGGTGAAAAACAAGTTCAAAAGCGTGCGCCATGGCCACGCTTTTTGCTTTTAATACAGAGACCTCGTCGCTAAGATAAGAGGAAAGCGTCACACTCGGCGGCACCTCTCCATGATGCCTCCTTTAAACGTCGCCAGTGTGATAGATAAAAAGACAAAGGAATCGCATCCATGGCAGCCCCGAAAAAAAGTAATCGCCGCGAAGAGATCCTCCAAGCGCTCGCGCAGATGCTGGAGTCAACCCAAGGCAGCCAGCGCATCACCACCGCCAAGCTCGCCGAGCAAGTCGGGGTGTCAGAGGCCGCGCTTTATCGTCATTTTCCCAGTAAAGCACGTATGTTTGAGGGCTTGATTGAATTTATCGAAGACTCGCTCTTATCCCGCATCAACCTCATTATTGAAGAAGAAAAGGACACCTTGGTTCGTCTCAAGTTGATTCTGCAATTATTGCTGGTGTTTGGTGAACGTAACCCAGGGCTGACACGCATCATGACAGGCCATGCGCTGATGTTTGAGCAAGACAGGCTACAAGCGCGCATCAACCAGCTTTTCGAGCGCGTTGAAGCACAGCTCAAGCAAGTATTACGTGAGCGTCGCTTGCGCGAAGGAAAGGGCTTTCCTTTAGATGAAGCCGTGCTTGCCAGTCAGCTTATTAGCCAAGTGGAAGGCGGCTTTTGTCGTTACGTACGCTCATCGTTTAAGCAGCTGCCAACCGCGAATTTTGAACAATACTGGCAACTGCTGACCAATCAATTGCAATGAGCGGTGTTGGCTGCAACGCAAATGGGCGCAATGCAATCGGCGTCGTTCAACGAGCGCAATGCAACTGGCTACATCTATAACGCTAGCCAGCTGCATGCACGTTGCTTAAATGCCGTAGTTCGCTTGGTACCCTTTCACCGCGGCTAACTGCGCCGGATCCGCTTGGCTTTGTTCTAAGTAAGCGACTAAATCAGACAAACTAATGATAGAGACGACTTGGCAACCAAAGTCACGCTCCACTTCTTGGATCGCCGATAACTCACCTTGGCCGCGCTCTTGGCGATCAATTGCCACCAAGACACCCGCCAGTTGTGCGCCTTGCGCCTGAATCAGTGTCATGGACTCGCGAATCGCGGTGCCGGCGGTAATCACATCGTCCACTAACATTACTCGACCTGCGAGTGCACTGCCTACCAAGTTGCCACCTTCGCCGTGGTCTTTAGCCTCTTTGCGGTTAAAACAATATGGCGTATCCACATCATGATGCGCCGCGAGCGCCACCGCTGTGGTGGTCGCAATGGGGATCCCTTTATACGCCGGGCCAAACAGCACATCATAATCTATGCCTGCATCCATCAACGCCGCGGCATAAAATTCACCCAGTTTTGCCAAATCGCGCCCGGTATTAAACAACCCCGCATTAAAAAAGTACGGGCTCTTACGCCCCGACTTCAGGGTAAACTCGCCAAACTTCAAAACCTGCCGCTCAAGGGCAAACTCAATAAACTGGCGCTGATAGGCTTTCATGCAGTCCTCTCTTGCTGTCTGTGATTATTATCGGGCGTTCGCGACGCGCGCCCATCTCAGGTTAATAGATAAAAAAATAGCCCCCGAGATGGGAGCCATTGCAATAGGATTATTCGGCCAGGGCCGATTTTTGCGCGACGACAATGTCATCAATGCCCTTACTGGCCAGTGCCAACATGGCATTGAGCTCATCGGGAGTAAACGGCTCAGCTTCTGCCGTGCCTTGCACCTCAATCATGCGGCCATCTTCGAGCATCACCACATTCATGTCGGTATCTGCCGCTGAGTCTTCCACATACTCGAGATCGCAAATCGGCGTTTGTTGATAAATGCCCACCGACACCGCAGCCACGTGGCCACGCATTGGATTCGCAGCAAGCTTGCCGTTACGCACTAACGCATTAAGCGCGTCCGCCAGTGCCACACTCGCCCCCGAAATGGACGCCGTGCGTGTGCCGCCGTCGGCTTGAATTACATCACAGTCAACCGTAATGGTGCGCTCACCCAATGCTTTTAAATCGACCGCGGCGCGCAAACTGCGGCCGATCAAACGTTGGATTTCTACCGTTCGGCCACCCTGCTTACCGTTTGACGCTTCACGACGGTTACGGGTGTGGGTCGCACGTGGCAACATGCCATACTCGGCGGTCACCCAACCTTGGCCTTTGCCTTTGCCTTTCAAAAAGCGTGGCACGCCCTCTTCGATCGTGGCATTACAAATCACCTTGGTATCACCAAAGCATACCAACACAGAGCCTTCTGCGTGGGCCGTAAAACCGCGGGTAAAGCTAACGGGACGAATTTGGTCGAGTGCTCTTCCACTTGGGCGCATGCAAGTTACCTTCATTGACTGAAAAATGTGATGGCGATTATACGTGTTTATCTGCTCGCTTGCGATCCCTGTCCGCCTTGCCGTTCAAGACAGCTGACGCAAGAAGAGCAGATGCGTATACTCTTCATTATTCACTCTTAGCACACAAAAGCAGGTACACATGATCCACAGTATGACCGCCTACGCGCGACAAGAACTCAAGGGCGATTGGGGCAACGCGGTTTGGGAAATCCGCTCCGTCAACCAGCGCTACCTTGAAACCTATATCCGCATGCCTGAGCAGTTACGTAGCCTCGAGCCTGTGGTGCGCGAGCGTTTCCGTAAGCGCCTCGCCCGCGGCAAAGTGGAATGTAACCTGCGTTTTGACACCTCCCAGGCAAGCCAAGACAAACTCACCATCAACGAAGGCTTGGCCAAACAAGTCATTGACGCCGCACAGTGGGTCAAGGATACCGCGGGCGAAGGCAACATTAACCCGTTTCAGGTATTAAACTGGCCGGGCGTGATGGAAGCGCCGGAGCAAGATACCGATGAGTTGCACCGTGTATTACTCGCCGGTTTAGATGAAGGGCTAGAGGCTTTTGTGGCGGCTCGGGCCAGCGAAGGCGACAACATGAAAGTGCTGATTGAGCAGCGATTGGATGCGATTAGCGCTGAAGTGATCAAAGTGCGCGAAAAAATGCCCACCGTGATTGAGTGGCAGCGTGAACGTTTGACCACGCGTTTGGAAGAAGCCAAAGTGGAGCTCGACCCGGCCCGCGTTGAGCAAGAAATGGTGATGCTGGCACAAAAAGTCGATGTGGCCGAAGAGTTAGACCGCCTCGACTCACACGTTTCAGAAGCGCGCAAAATCCTCAAAAAAGGCGGCGCCTGCGGCCGACGCTTGGACTTTATGATGCAAGAGTTCAACCGCGAAGCCAACACCCTGGCCTCCAAATCAATCAGCACCGAAATCACCGCCTCCGGCGTCGAGCTCAAAGTGCTTATCGAACAAATGCGCGAACAGATCCAGAATATTGAGTAATCACTAGCGATTCTCAGCACTGACGTTCAGACAGATAGAGATAGCTCGAGCGCTATACATTAAGCTGCCTCTATCTGCTTACCCTATATTCGCTCAGCCATTATTTGCCCTACATTTGAGGCTCGTGGCGACAAAAGACACGCATCGGTCTCTAGCCTACCGCCAACTTCGCCGCCTGCTGCCACATAAAGTTTGGCATCGGAGTGGCTAGCTCCCACGTAATATCCATCGGCTGAGATCCGGTGTGCGAGATATAATTCACTTCGCCAAAATTCACAAACCCCATGGTACGCCCGAATTCATCCTTCGTTTGCTCACGTACAAACAAAAACAGGCGCTTCCCTATCTTTTGATGTTGAATGTAATCTTTGCCTCGGCCTTTATCAGGGCGCGAGCTGTTTTGCGACTGCCAGTGAAAGCGTGATGCGTTGATCGCATAATCGTGATACATGGTCGTCGGGGAAAATTGCTTTTCATTTTTATCCAAGGTGACAAATAACAGTTCGATGTTTTGATCTTTCAGCGGATAGAGCCCCTCTCGTGCAGGTGGCTGCCGCTCCAACGTGGTAGCGCCAAACCCAACTAGAATTTGCTCACGCGCATATCGAGCATGAAGTCGCAATGGCACATCAGGCAAATCGTCCATCCTTAACTGCTCGTGCTTGGTTTGTGACAGTTTCCAGTTCACCACATCCATTAATTCTGCTTTGATGCCCAGCCGTTTTAACGCGGCAAAGCTTTGCGCAATGGATGAAAAGCCAAGAGCTGGCCCTGTTTGTTGCCAAACATCATAATGGCACATGAGTCGATGCCGTTCGCTACCCGTATCAGGCGCAAAGTCTGTTTGGCAAAGCTGCTTTAAAAACTGTAGATACGCATGATCATCCGTGGTTAAAATCCGCTGAAAAATCGCCTTCTTGATTGTTTTAAGTGCACTTTCATCAACAGAAGAATCATTGACCTGTAGATCTGCTTTGAACACCAGTTCTGACCAACAGCCTCGCTTGTATAGTTCGTTCAAATCAATATGCGGATACAAGGTTAGGAAGTTCGCTAGCGTCAGCGGCAGGTGGGTGTGCTGAGGATATTGCCGAACCATTGCCGCTAAGCGTCTTAGCGTTAGCGACGCTTTGCGAATGTTATCCAAGACCATTTCTAGCGTGCGCTTAGTAAGCTCAATACGACAGCCCAAAGGCGCATGGGGGAAGCCTTGTTCAATCTCATGGTTAATCGCTCGAGCGCTCTTGCCCACCAGCGCCCGAAACTTATTTGCAAAGTCATACTCGGGACGCGAATGACCGACAAAGTCGAGGACGGTGCAGCACTCTTTGCCCTCGGCTAACCGTAAACCGCGGCCTAGCTGCTGAAGGAAAATGGTTAAACTCTCGGTGGGACGCAGAAACAATAAGGTATCGACTTCAGGTATATCGACCCCCTCGTTGAAAATATCAACCACACAAAGCACATTGACCTCACCGGCGCGCAGCGATTGCTGCTTTCGCTGGCGCTCATGCCGATTGTCGCTGGTTAACACATCCGCCTTAAGCCCTTGCAGTGAAAACTGTTGAGCCATGTATTGAGCGTGTTCTTTACTCACACAAAAAGCGAGTGCTTTCATACGGCTAAGATCCGTGATGATCTCGTTCATGCTGAGTAATATCTTATCCACCCGGGCTTGGTTGGAGGTATAGAGGTTAGTCAGCTGTGCAATATCATAGCGGCCACGCTGCCAAGGAATGGTCCGTAGATCGGTATCATCATCAATACCAAAATATTGGAATGGGCAAAGATGACGACGATTAATCGCCTCTGGTAACCGAATCTCAGCCGCAATAACGCCACCAAAATCCGCGAGAATATCGCCGCCATCGTGACGCTCAGGTGTCGCCGTCAGGCCCAGTAGTATTGACGGTGAAAAGTGGTGCAAAACCGCTCGATAACTGCTCGCGGCAATATGATGCACTTCATCAATCACAATGTAGTCATAGTAATCGGCCGTCAATTGAGCGTATCGAGCTGGTTGTTCAATGTTTGAATCGAGACAAACAACTGGCGGTAATGATCTGGCGTGTGACCACCGACCCACAGCTCACCAAAGGAGCTGTTGCGTAATACCCCTCGATAGGCCGCACGCGCTTGCTTAAGGATTTCTTCACGATGGGCCACAAATAAAAAGTTGGCATCAGGGTGTTTTTTCAAAAAACGGGCAAAATCAAACGCAGAGATCAGTGTCTTACCAGTGCCTGTTGCCGCCACCACTAAATTGCGAAAACGTTGATGCGTCTGGCGCTCAACCGTCAGCTGCTCCAAAATCTCCTTCTGGTGAGGGAAAGGAGAGAGGTCGAAGAAAAACGTAGCACCATCTTCTTCGCCACCCCGCTGCTGCCGAAGGGCTTGATTCAGTTTTTCGGTACTTTTTACATCTCCGTCAAATCGTTCAAATTCATTCGAGGCCCAATACGTTTCAAAAGTGCTGAGTGATTTATTGATAATATGGGGGATTTCTTGCGAGGTAATTTTGAGGTTCCACTCCAAGCCATTCGTCAGTGCAGAATGAGAGAGGTTTGACGATCCGATATAACCGGTGTGATAGCCGGTCTCGCGCAGAAACAAATAGCTTTTTGCGTGAAGACGCTCGCGCTCAGTGTTGTAGCTTAACTTCACCTCGGTATTGGGTAGGCTGGCTAAATACTCCACCGCTTTCGCGTCTGTCGCGCCCATGTATGATGTGGTGATGACCTTTAACTCGCGACCACTGCGGGTAAAGGCTTCCAGCTCTTTTCGAAAAATTCTTATCCCCGCCCATTTGATGAATGACACCAACCAATAGATTTTGTCTGCGGATAAAATCTCTCTTTTCAGCTCTGACTCCAATGAAAGACCCGCATTACTGCCACAAAAAAGCTCACTTTGCGTTAAGCCGGTGAGTGGGAAAATATCTTGCACATAGCGCGCTAAATCAGATGCTATCGGGTTTTCAAACTCATAAAGGGCCGTCAGGATTTTCCCCTGACTCGCGAGCAGGTTATCGTCGATAATGTCTTTATCGTGGATCTGGGTTTTCAGCCACAACAAGAATTGGTTGGATAGTGTGATTTGCTGCTCTAGGCGATCGTCACTGGCAGGCACGGCGTCGAGCACATGGTGCAAAACATGCGATAAAAAGCGAGACAACCAAACTGACGCCTCGTTGCTGGTAAGCGTCCGCTCGCCAACATAAAATCTTTCTCGATCAATACGGCTCTTAATAAGCTGCGTTACCAGCTGCTCATAAATTCCGACCTGCTGCATTTTTTCCTTCCAAGCTATGAGCCAGTTTAATCTTACAAACCACAGATTGTAG
Source organism: Salinivibrio sp. EAGSL (assembly GCF_013366455.1). Classification (NCBI taxonomy): domain Bacteria; kingdom Pseudomonadati; phylum Pseudomonadota; class Gammaproteobacteria; order Vibrionales; family Vibrionaceae; genus Salinivibrio; species Salinivibrio sp. EAGSL. Next base: position 106,772 of record NZ_JABWMG010000002.1, read on the forward strand.
GCGTTATGAAAGGATCACTTTTCTATACTTTTCAAACAATAGCAACAAAGAGTTAAGTCACACTCTCGTCTGAGGTCTACACAAAGTGACTTCACAGGTAACAATGTGTAGACCTAAAGGCGGGCATAAAGGCTTTCAACCAATCAAAACTCAACGATATTTTTTGCTAACAACACTGGGTCTGCCTGAGGTGAACCCAATCATTTAAGCAAACCACTCAAGCGATTTAACAGTGCTTTACGACGCCTATTAGCTGCCACAAACCGCTTAAACTGCTGATCAAAGGACGCAGAATTATCGTGAAGCTGATAGGCCTCAAAGAGCTGATGTAAATAGCGTGACGCCGCATCATAGCCAGTGGGGCAAGTGCGATCCGCTTGCTCGTGCGCTTGCTGCCAGTAGTGGTCACGCTGGTTGTAGAGATCTATTAAGGCTTGTTCTTTTTCTGCTTTTTCAATGGCTAGTTTTTTTGCAAGTGCCTCGGCTTGTTGTTGCTCAAACTGTCGTTGTGCGGTTGCAATATAGGGAGCCACGAGGTCGGGGTTTAACCAATACTGATAAGTTTCGTCTTTGTTGGCTGGTTCTTTTCGCGTCAGCGCTACGGCTTGGTGACGAGTTAATTGGCCTTGCTCAAACAACGTGCGTAATAGTGTGTTTTTCTCCGCTTCCGTGAGCGTTTTGAGCCAATCTTCAAACTGAAGCTGGGTGTGTTTGGCTGGGTGACTGGGCTGTTCATTCAGCACCATCGTAAGCGCTTTAACCCAAGGTAAGGGAATCGCATACAGCGCAGCAAAAGCCTGTAATCCTTCGCTAAGGCGCTCAAAATCGAATTGGATTAACGGTATCGCGTCAAGCTCATCATCGTCATCTACCGCTTTGAGCCACGCTAAGTACATAAGCCGCCAGTCACCTTGGATTAACTGATTGCGTAAACCGGGTAAATGCTGGAAAAAATCGTCCGCATCTTCATCATCAAAATACGCACCATACTCTTCGATAGAGAAAGTGAGCAATTGCCACTCATCGGTTTGACGAACCTTAAAACCATCGTTCGATAACCCAAGCATGGCATCGGGTATGGTCTCGGCAGGTAGTTTGATGTAGGCATCCATCGAGCCCCAGTTGGCATAGTAAAAACCGATATCGAAGTGCTTTAGCATGACCTCGTATGCCTTAGCCTTTAGATCGCTAAAGTTGTAAACCACCTGGAAAGACGTTGCCGTAATATCGGCTCGGCGTGAAATGGCTCTGAGTGCTTGGCGCGCGGTGCTGTCTAAATACCCATCTAAGCGCTCAAATTTATAGTATTGATATTCGCTCACGATGCCCTGCTATCGGTTAATATGGAATTGAAAGGTTTGCGCTAACAGCGGCTGAGTCTGAGCGGTGAGCGCAATGGGTTCGCCGTTTATAAAACGCCTTGGATCCATCGTCACAAATCCCCAAAACTGCAAAAAGCGCGCAATAAATCGCGTTTCGATAAGTCCGCTTAACAACGCTTCCGGCGGGGCGTAATCGTCCGTTGGGAACGCCTTTAACACATCGGGAAAAGCAACCATCACTTCTTGAGTAAGCTGATCGACGCTGTGATGCGCTTGTATGCGCCACAACATGAATACCCAAAAGGTGCGCAAATCAACATCGTATTCAAAGCTATCTAAATACGCCCAGTTATATTTGCCGGTTGCAGCTGCCAGCATCGGCTTAAAAAAGGCTTGCACGCCCATGTCTTGATACTGTTTTTGCGCCGCTTTTTTCACATGATAACGGCCGCTGCGTCGGTAGATAATACCGCTAATTTCGGCCAGCACGCGGGTATAGTGCAAGGCATTGAATTTGTCTTCGTTAAACCCAGCAAACTCGCTGATACTAATGTGGCGTTGGAATTGAGAAACTGAAAACTCAGGCAATAATTCACTGGCTTGTTTGACCAACTTAGCCGGTAAGTTGCCTTTGCTGGTTGCTTTAAAAGCACCGCCTTGCGCCATCGCATGTTCAAGCATCAGAGCCAAATATCGCATCACTGGGCTGGCGGAAAGATCGGCGGGTGTCGTGATCGTCACCCACTGTAATTGATCAAACGGCGCATAAAGCCAATTGGTCATTTGCGTGAGTGTCACACCACAAAAATCGGGATGAGGTTGATTATTGCGATCCTGCACTTGGCGCTGTAACACAGCATTGAGTTCATCGATACTCATACCTGGGTTATTCGCCAGCATGGTTTCAGCGTCATCAACGACTTGCGCATGTTGCTTAGACACACCGTCCATACAACACCGTTTGAATTTTTTACCACTGCCACAATGGCAAGGATCGTTGCGACCGAGCTTCATTACTGTCCCCTCGCATTTTTATTGAAGCAGCGCGGCATTTTCCTGTTTACGCTGACCCAGCGTCTTAGCAATTGCAGATACTGTGGTTTTTCTAACCCCTTGCTGCTTTGCGAGATGCGTACATTGGCTGATAGCTTCTGCGACTTCTTCAATAACTTGCCTTGCATCATGCCAACTCCCATAGCCAGCACTTGCTGCAAGTTTTTGCATTACCTTAAGCGGTGGCGCTTTGCCATACCCACCAAATGCAGTGGCATGCTCGTTAAATGGATGCGGGCTGTAGGTGACATCGTAAAAAGGCGCAAGGTTCCATTGACCGTCGTCCGCTTGTAAAAACGCCCAGTTTTTACTGTGATCATCTTGGTTAGACGACAGTAGATTAAAAACGGCACGGCGAAATTGCAGCTGTCCCGCAGCTGGAGATTGACATAATTGACGGCTGGCTTTGATCAAGTCAATGTAATCTAAACTTGGCGTTCGAAAATCTGCATCCAGCAATCCGCAGGCACTGTGCATATGCAAGCGGCCCGTGCTATGTCCACTCACTAAATCGGCTTGTCCAGCGACATAATCAAAACGCTTGAGCGCCAACCATGCAACCGCACCACTTTTTGTTGGTGCCTCAATAAGTTGCCAGCGTGGGGGTTGGCATTTAGCTTGCTCAGCCATTTGCAAATATACCGCCTCACACAAACCTTCTTCATGCCCGAGTGCTAGATTTTTCGAGGTAAACTTAACCAACCACGCTTCATCACCTCGCTGTGCAAAGGTGCGACATTGCTCAATTTCCCCCGTCGGCATATAAATCTGTGCTTTTGGTCTTGCTCCACCCGAACTACCACCAGCGACTAGTGCTGCCAATACCTGTTGAGTATGCCCATCTAACTTCTCATGGTTATTATCCATATAGTCTGACATTGAAGCATCGAAAAGCGTTTGAGCCTCTAAGCCCAAGGTTGCTAGATTAATATCAGCGTGCGTCGAGGCTGAAAACTCAGACACCGGAGAAAAAGACAACGCCCCGATGCCTTTATCACCGACAAAGGCCAATCTGTCCATCGCCGTTAATTGATTCGGCAGGATGCCTTTTTGCCGGAAAACACGATCTTGTAACATCATGCCCCAACCATCAGGCAAACAATCCCCAAATACGCCATGCACCCCTTGATGAGGCTGTTTAGGTGCGGCTTGTACTTGCATGCTCGACTGTAAAGTAAACGGTGATAAATTGCCAAACTGCTGCAAATAGCCGTCTGTATACTGAAAAAAAACACCTTGCCGATTCTGAGCCAAGATCCCTACAGCAACCTGCTCTCCTGAACTTAACGTACGGGTGACAGTAAGTTTTTGAATCGGTCTAAAACTCATCTTTTAGTACCTCATCAATACTCGAGGGCGCAGTGACGCGCTCTTTATGCGGCTGGGTGAGCTGATAAAGCCTATCCAATGAGTCTAGGGTCTGCCAAAGCAACAGCAATTGGCGAAAGGAAATTTGTCCAGTCAGCTCAAACTTTTTAATCGTTGAGGCAGGCACGCAGCTTCGCTTTGCCAGTGCCGCTCGTGAGAGCTTTGCGCGCTGACGCAACGCCCGTAAATAAGCAGCATAGGCTTGGCTTACATCGGTATCATCCAGTAAGGTGAAATTCATCTTCAATGGCCATTGGATATTATTATATCTAATATAGCGGAAAATAAACCAAATTGGCTACTATTATATCCAAAAACCCCATGTCTTCCATCAAGCTTTTGCTGATGAAGCACCCCCGATGTTGGATGTCCAACTACTGGGGGTTTTCACCAAAGGGGCCTTGGGCATGTACTTAACTCACCGCTTCAGGCTTTTTTTCGGCCACCAGTTGCTCAGCGCGGCGTTTGTGTTTGCGGTATTTAGGATGGGTGATCGGAATGGCAGAGAGCAGCGTTTGGGTGTACTCGTGCTGCGGCTGGTGGTAGACGGTTTCGGTCGGCCCCTCTTCTACCACATGACCAAAGTACATCACCGCCACCTTATCGGAGATATGACGGACCACCGATAAGTCGTGCGAGATAAAAATCATCGCCAAGTTCATCTCTTGCTGGAGTTTCAACAACAGATTAAGAATTTGTGCCTGCACCGACACATCCAAGGCGGAGACGGACTCGTCACAAATCAGCAGTTTCGGTTTGAGGGCGATCGCCCGGGCAATACCAATCCGCTGCCGCTGACCGCCCGAAAACTCATGCGGGTAGCGGTTTACCGCATCGTGGGGCAAGCCGACTTTATCCAACAGCTCAAGCACCCATTGGCGACGCTCTTTCGCGGTACCAACATTGTGAATAATAAAGGGCTCTTCTAAGATCCCGCCGATGGTATGACGCTGGTTGAGCGACTCGAGCGGGTCTTGAAAGACAATCTGCATGTCTTTACGCAGTGGCCGCATCTGTCGTGGCGACAACGGGGTGATGTCTTTACCTTCAAAGAAAATTTTCCCTTCGGTAGGCTCAAACAACTTGAGAATGGTACGACCCAGGGTACTTTTGCCACACCCCGACTCCCCCACCAGACCAAGTGTTTCACCTTGTGACACCGACAACGATACGCCGTCGACGGCTTTAATGGTGTAACCTTGACGAAGCAGGCCTTTGCCGGAGACAAAATACTGCTTCAGATTTTCTACTCTGAGGACTTCCTTGCTCATCGCGTTCTCCTGCAACTATGTCGATGATGGCGCTGCATCAAAGTCTTCCAACGGGCGAATATCAATCATCTGCTTGGGTTGGTGAGTACGCCCCGGCATTAACCCCAGCAAACGCTTGGTATACGGATGGGCGGGGTTGTCAAATAAAGTAAAAATATCGGCCCGTTCGCGAATTTGGCCATCGTACATCACTGCCACGTCGTCACACACCTCGGCGACCACGCCCAGATCGTGGGTGATAAAAATCACCGCCATGCCGGTGTCTTCTTGCAGCTCGTTAATCAAGTCCAAAATCGAGGCCTGCACCGTCACATCTAGGGCGGTGGTTGGCTCATCACATATCAAGATATCGGGCTTACAGGCCAGTGCCATGGCAATCATGACCCGTTGGCGCATCCCACCAGACAGGTTGTGCGGATACTCATTGAGACGCTTTTCAGGCAGTGGGATTTTTACCTTGTTCATCATATCCAATGCGCAGGCATACCGGGCTTTTTTATCCAGCTCCGGGCGGTGCAACATCAAGACTTCATTGATTTGCCGACCAATGGTATGCACAGGGTTCAGCGCCGTCATTGGGTCTTGAAAGATAATCGAGATCCGATTGCCACGCATCGCATAGCGCTCTTTGGCGGGCAGAGTGACCAAGTCCGTCCCGCGATACAGAATCTCGCCGCCGGTCACTTGCCCATAGGGTTTAGGCAGCAAGCCCATAATTGACATCGCAGTAACACTTTTGCCACTGCCCGACTCTCCCACCAAGCCGAGCGTGCGCCCGGCTTTTACTTCAAAGCTCACCCCGTGAAGTACCTCACGGGGGCCATCGTCAGTGGTAAAATTAACGGTCAAATCCTTAACCGAAAGAATGACATCCTGGGTCATAAGCGCCTCTACAGCTTGTATCTGTCATCAATGATGGTCACCGGCTCAAAGGCTTTATCGTCGTCCATGGCCTCTTCGGTAGCGTCTTTCATCGCTTCATCAATCCAGAAGGTGCCAAAGCCCATCACGCGGCCGCTGGTGACCATGTTTTCGGTGCGCTTGGTCATCGCGTTATCTGGGATTTGTACATAACGCCAAAAACCTTGACGCACATACGGCACCATGTACCCCGGTACAATCACACTGGCCTCTGAGATTTTGGTGCGGATTTGATGCGACAGCTGATACTTTTTCGCCGTATCAAACTCGCTTTTATAGGCCATGATCAGCTTATCCAATGCCGGTGAGCTGTAGTTAGAGTGATTGTTTGTTTGCGTTTTATTGGCGTTATCCGAGTGGAAGTACTCCCAATAGGCCGGAATTTCCGAGGTACCCATATTAAGAAAGGCCAACTGATGCTTTTTCTCGAGTACGTATTTAAACGCCGATGAGCCATCGACCAAGTTAATAGTAAATTCCAGCCCTGCTTGCTTAGCCTGCTCTTTTAAGTAAGCAATGCGTGGTGTGTGCTGCTGATACCCATAAGTAATCGCGAAGCTTAAACGCTCGCCTTTGTCATTGACGCGAATACCATCGGCGCCAACCTGGTCAAAGCCGGCTTGTTCGAAATGGCTGATCGCTTTTTTAGGATCAAACGCTGGCGGTGTTGCACCATCATTGTCGTATTCACCATGACCAAAGCCCATTGCATGCGGTTTACGCGAGTAATCGCCACGGGTGATTTTTTCAATCATGCCGTCAAAATCGGTGGCATAGAGAATCCCTTTGCGTACATTGATATCATCCAGCATTGGCATGGCCGAGTTCATCCACAAACCGCCCGCGCCAACCGGCACTTCGTTATACCCCCAGAACTTGGTGATATAGCCTTTTTTATAAGGTTCAGATTGGGTTTTTTCATGCCAGATATCTGGAAGCACCAAATCGAACACATCCAAATTGCCCTTTTCAAAATGCTTCATGGCAATGTCGTTATCGCGGATCACGCGCATTCGAATACGCTCAACATTGTAGCGATTTTGGTAATAGGGGTTGGTATAACCCCACCAATCGTCGACATGATTAAAGGTAAGTCGGCGTCCTTTTTGCACACGGCCCAGCTCATAGGGCCCCATGGTGGGCTCGGCTTTAAAGTTATAGCGGCGCACATAGTCGTCAGCAATGCCGTCTTGGTTTTCATCTTTGCGCGGATTAGCGTAAAAATGCGCAGGGCGCGGAATTAAGCTTCCTAAGGTATACATTAATTCTTCTTGGTTTTTCTCTACTGCACTCGATATGGCCACAGTATGCGCGTCGATTTTCTCCACGCTACCAATGGTGTTGGTGTAATAGTCGTTATACCAAGGGGCAACAATGTCTTTAGAGCGATAAAACTGCATCATAAACACAAAATCATCGGCGGTCAGTGGTTCGCCATCTGACCAAGTCGCTTCTGGGTTAAGCTTAAAATAGATGGTTTTGTTGTCGTCACTAAATGCCCACTCGTTGGCCAAATCCGGGATCCATTCCAGTGTATCTGGGTGGCGCTTTACCAGTGAGGGCATTTCATCAAGAAAGTAACTGCGCAGGCCTGAGTTTGAATCCGGCCCCACAGTGCGTAATGTCTGCGGAAAACTCTGCAAATGGGTACGCAGTGTACCGCCGCGCTTGGCGTCGGGAGACCCGATTTTGGGGGCATCCCAGTTGGTTTGCCAATTAAGATTTTCAGGCAATTCCGCCGCCCAGCCGCTGAGGCTAAACAGGGAAACGGAGGTAGCAAGGATCAGTTTTTTCATCGTGATGTCCTTATCTTGATGCACACATTGCTTGTTATATTTAAAAATTGCTTGTTGTATTTAAAATCAGTCATAACGGGTGAACTTTTTCGGATCAAACGCGGCTCGGACCGCTTCCCCAATAAAGGTCACCATCACCAACACCAACACCAGAGACGACACCACAGAGGCAACAATCCATGGCGCATCCAGATTTGATTTACCTTGCTGTAACAGCTCGCCCCAACTTGGCGTCGGTGGCATCAGCCCCAAACCGAGGTAATCCAGCGCCGTTAACGCAGTAATATTGAGGGCGATGGTAAAGGGCGCCAAGGTCACAATCATCACCATGGTGTTGGGCAAAATATGGCGAAACAGGATCCGGCTAGTAGAGGCACCCAATGCACGCGCCGCCATCACATAATCACGCGACGATTCTTTGTACGTCATGGTGCGCATATACCAGGTAATCGCCATCCAGCCGAATAGCACATTAATCGCGACGAACAAGGCAAAAGTGGGTTGGAGAATCGAGACTAGAATCATGATCACGTACAAAAACGGCACCATCGACCAAACCTCGATAAAGCGTTGGAAAAACAAATCAAACTTACCGCCCCAAAACCCCATCGCACAGCCCACGGCGGTGCCAATCGCATAAGACGCAGCCATGGTCAGTAACGCAAAGCCCATGGCAATACGAAAGCCGTATACCAGGCGGGCGAGAATGTCGCGGCCGATATCATCGGTACCGAGGTAATGCTTGTCTGCGGCACTTGGCGCCGTGGGCGGAAAGTCGCCACTAAAGTCTTGCTCAAGCGGGTTCCACGGCACCAGTGGCATGACTACATAATTGTCGCCGCTTTGTGCCTCGAAAGCTTTATCGAGCTGACGATAATTGACTTCGCTGGTGCCCACTTGACCAAAATCGCTCGCCAAGTACACATCGCTCATCACAGGGAAGTAATAGTTGCCGTCGTATTTGACCATTAACGCTTTACTGTTGATCAACAGCTCGGCAAATAGCGACAGCACCAACATGGTGGTCAAGATCATAAACGACCAGTAACCACGTTTAATTTGCTTAAAACTGCGGATTTTCTTTTGAGTTAAAGGGCTAATCGTCAACATATCAAGATCCAAACTTCACGCGAGGGTCAATCAAGGCAACACAGATATCAGAGATGATATTGCCCGCCAGCAGTAATAGCGCATTGATGGCAACAATCCCCATCACCACCGGATAGTCACGCTCCATAATCGATTCATAGCCGAGCAAACCAATGCCGTTGATGTTAAAAATCACCTCAATCAAAAATGCACCGGTCATAAAGAACAATAAAGAGTTACCAAAGTGACTAGCAATCGGGATCAAGCTATTGCGCAGCGCGTGCTTGCGTACCGCCGAACGAAACGGTAACCCTTTGGCAATGGCGGTGCGAATATAGTCCGCGGAGAGGTTTTCCATCAGGTTGTTTTTCATCGTCATGGTCAAAGTGGCAAAATCACCAATCAGATAACAAATCAGCGGCAGTACCGCATGCCACATCACATCTTTGGCGCGTTCCCAAAAACTGGTCGCGTCATAGTAGGCATCGCCAACAAAGCCGCCCATCGGGAACCATTCGAGGTGATAACTAAATAGGGTGATCAGCAAGACCCCCACCACGTAACCTGGCAGGGCAAAACCAATAAAGATAAGTACTGAGGAGGATGAATCAAACACCGAGCCGTGCTTGAGGGCTTTGTAATAGCCAAGCGGAAGGGAGATAAAATAACTGATAAAGAAGGTCATCCCGCCATAAAACAGCGACACCGGCAGGCGCTCGGCAATCATATCCGCGACCGGCTCGTAATAGCGCGTCGACTCACCTAAATCAAAATTGGCCAACTTTCCTAACCAATCCATATAGGCTTCAACGACGGGTTTATCGAGACCATAAAAGGCGCGCAAATCGTCCATTTGCGCTTCAGACAAGGCCGAGCTATCTCCTGCACGTTGCAAGCTCGAGCCGCCATCACCTTGTGCTTGCATTTGGGTCATCATTCGCTCAACCGGCCCGCCAGGCACAAGGCGCGTGATACCGAAAATCAAAATGGTGATCCCAAGAAACGTCGGTATCACTAAAAGAAACCGACGTATAAAGTACGACAGCATAGTCCACTACTCCCTGTTAACTGTCTGATATTTTTTCAGGTCATTGATCCTGCCGTTGTGCTCTCTTGGCCATCCTAAGCACTGAAAGCAACAATACGTATTACACACTTACATAATGTGGTCTATATTTATCTCGAATATTGGTCACGATCAACGATAACAGCCTGTCAGAAGTGATTTTTTTGCTACAAAACAGCGAAAGCCATGCTGTTTTTATACTGCGTTGTGCTAGCTTTCTTATCACTAAAAGCAATAAATATTTCAATCAATAGTCAAAAAGGTTTGGTTTAAAATGCAATAAAACTGACATTTCACCGAAACCTTGTGTCTTCTCGTGATCGCACGCACCGATAACCCACCACAGCGCCTGCATTGATAAGCAGACAGCCATCCTCCCGCTCCCCCCTCAATCTCATATTCATTCATCAGGATCAGTGCAATAGAGATAGTGACTTGTTTCACTAAAAACCACAGCTACCAGCATGAATCACTAACTCCAATGATTGTGTGCAGTTGCCCCCCCTGAACGTCCATCGCATCGCTAGGGTCAGGCTCGCTGACACTGAATAACCGTATTTATTAGGGGTTGGTAATTTTTAGCATTCCTCTACAATTGGTGCGACTATGCCGAGCATGCCAATGCTCGGCTTTTTTCACCCTATTAATGTAAAGAGTGCCTGATGGAATCCGTTTCTCGCGCCAAGCGCCTCTTCTCTACCACCCTACCGATGCTGTTTGGTGTGCTGTCGCTGATGAGCTTTCAGTTGGTCGATAGTGCCTTCATTGGTCAATTGGGTGTACTCCCGCTCGCCGCACAAGGTTTCACCTTGCCGATTCAGATGATCATTATCGGGTTGCAAGTTGGCCTCGGCATTGCGACCACAGCGGTGATCTCGCGCGCGCTCGGCGCCGATCAATGTCGCTATGCCAAGCAATTAGGCGGTCTGATTTTATTTATTGGCGCCACAGGCGTGGCATTGTTTGCCGGCTTGCTCTATGCCTTGCGCCATCCGATCTTGATGTTGCTTGATGCGCCGGACAACGTATTTCCGGTAATTGATAGCTATTGGCAAATTTGGTTGGTCAGTGCTTGGACAGGCGCAGTGCTTTACTTCTTTTATAGCCTAGCACGCGCCAACGGGAACACCATGTTGCCCGGCTCCATGATGGTGGTTACCAGCTTATTAAACCTTATCCTCGATCCTATCTTTATTTTTTGGCTCGATTGGGGCATCAATGGCGCGGCGGTGGCCACTCTGATTGCTTTTGGCGTAGGCATTGCCGTTGTCGCCCCTCGCGTACTCGGCAAAGGTTGGGTTTCTTTTGACTGGCATGACGTCAACGTTAAGCAAAGTATAGGATCGATTGGTCACATTATGGGGCCAGCGATGATTAGTCAGCTGCTACCACCCGTCTCATCGATGCTGGCGACCAAGTTACTTGCGAGTTTTGGCTCAACCGCGGTCGCCGCTTGGGCATTAGGCTCGCGGTTTGAGTTTTTCGCGATTGTCTCGGTACTGGCGCTGACCATGTCAATGCCCCCCATGGTGGGTCGTTTGCTGGGCAAAGGCAATCTGACCGAAGTGCGGCATCTGGTCAAGTTAGCGTGTCAGTTTATTCTCGGCTTTCAATTGCTGATCGCCGTGGTCACTTGGCTTGCCGCCGCTCCCCTCGCCGATTTGATGACCAGCGATCAACAAGTTACCGATATCTTGCACACTCATCTTACGCTAGTACCTTTTAGCCTGGGCGCGCTGGGGGTGTGTATGTTGATGGTGTCAATTACCAATGCATTAGGCTGCTCATACACCGCCCTAACCATTTCTGCGCTCCGCCTATTTGCGTTTTTCCTGCCCTGCCTTTGGTTAGGGGCACAAATTGGCGAGCTGTTTGGCCTATTTGCCGGTGCCTTAATCGGTAACCTACTTGCGGGGGCGGTGGCTTATGCCATGTACCGACGTACGCTGGCTAAACTCATGGCGAACCAACCCCGCTAAACTGAGTCGATACTCACTGCTATTATCGGCTGGATTTGCTTAGCAGACCCTCCGCGCCATGGATGGCGCGGCGGAGCCTCCAGGGATGGATTAACGGCGTGTCTGCGTGCGACTCCAGTCGATGCACATAACTAAAAAAGCCCGCTAATAATAGGCGGGCTCAAAGGGTAAATACAGTTAACGCGCGGGGTTAATACCCTAGTTGCGTTAAGGTTGCTTCAATGTCTTTACCGTCGCTATCCGTTAACGTTTTCACCGCCATATTCGGACGATTGGTAAAGAAGCCATCCACACCGCGATCACGGTAGCGAATCATATCCTCGCGATCATCCAGAGTGTACATGTGCATCAGCAAGCCTTTTTCATGGCTCATGTCCACCATCCAGGTCTTCGCCAGGTCCATATAGCTAAATTGGCTTGACCAGGCATCATCGAAGTTGGCTTGGGTACCTGAAGGCCCTACACCGATGGCACCGTTTTGTTTGGCGTAATCGAGCCACTCTGCGTAGTCCGCTTTCGAGGCTACTTCCTGACGCGCGTAGTACTGGGCGTAAGATTCGTCATCCGCTTTCGGTGCGCTATCTTTGGTCGGAATATAGCCATCACCTGCCCATAGCAGCAAGATTTTTGGCACATTCGGCATCACATCTTGCAGTGCTTCAAGGCTCGATTTATTGAAGGTTTGCAGGACCACTTTGCCCTTGGCGTCCTTATCTAGCCAACCGTGTTGGGTTAAATCTTGTTTCAAATCCTCTTCAATGCCAGGGAAGAATTCAGGCACCTTGGTCTCGATGTAAAGTCCTGGCTGATGGGCGCAGCCTTCGGCGATTTCTCGGACCTGGTCAAGTGTCACCAACTTCAAGCCACGAAAGCTTTCGCGTGCGCGTTCGGGATAGGCTTGGTTATACCAGCTACCGGCATCCAGTTTTTCCAGCTCTGCCCACGTAAAGGTGTTAACCGGATCACTGGCACGCTCAGGATAGACTGTCTCAATATTGGTGTTGCGCTTGAGGTTATCGTCATGCACGGCGATCAGTTTGCCGTCTTTTGTGCGCTGCAGGTCCAGCTCGAGGTAATCCGCGCCCACTTCACACGCAAGCTGATAGGCTGGCAACGTGGATTCTGGCGCGTTGTAGGAATCACCACGGTGGGCAATGACCGCGTGATCGGCCATGCCAAGTTGTTCGCTTAGCGCAGTGTCACTGGCTTGAGCAAAAGAGGAAAAAGAAAAGGCACTGGCGACACTGAGCGCGGCAACGGTCACGCTCATATTTTTTTCGATGAGGTATTCAACGGGTACTCCTTACTGTCGTTGAAAAAATAGGCGATAATTAAACATGTGTTCAATTACCAAGACAGCATAGCAAAACCCTGATTTAAAGCGAAAAAATAAAAACGCCCACAAAGAGGTGGGCGTCAACACGGTTAGGAAGCCAGCGGCCAGAGTGACTCTACTGCCTGCAGGGGGCGTTGATCGGGGTTAGATAAATAGTGGGGGCGCGGTGGCAACCCACTAAAGGGCTTCACCGTTTTGTTTTCCACACTATTGTAGACGAACATTAAAATCGAACGTGGGTCGTTGGCGATATTATCGGGTGAGCCATGCATCAAGTTACAATCATGGAACACCAAGGTACCGGCTTGTCCCGTTACAGAGGCAATGCCATTGTCTTCTAACAATGCCTCCATGGTCTCTGGCTTGGGCACCCCCAGCATTTGTTTTTTCAGCGATTGCTGATAGTTCTTCTCGCCGGTGTTGCCTTCACAAGACGCATAGTGATGGTGCGAGCCGGGGATTACATACAAAGGCCCATTGTGCTCGGTGTTGTCGGTTAACATCAGCCATACGGTCACGGCTCGCATCCGTGGCATTCCATCCTCAACGTGCCAAGTCTCGAAGTCAGAATGCCAAGGAAACGACTTGCCTTTAAACGCAGGCTTAATATTGACGCGCGATTGCATCAAATATGCGTCCGAACCCAAAATTTGCCGCACTTTATTGAGAATGCGCGGATCGCGTGAGAAGCGATCAATCAAATCACTGTAGGCAAAAGGTTTAAAAATAGTACGCAGCTCATCACTATCCGGCTCGGTATATAGCTCTTCATAGCCGGCCATATCATCGCGCAAACGGGTTATTTCACGCTTAAGCGGTGCCACCATTTCCGGCATGTAATCCTTCATAACCAGAAAGCCCTGGCGCTCGAACGTATCCAGCTCGTGCTGGCTTAAGCTATGCGGTACCTCTGGCTGCGCACTGCCGTACACAACAGGGTCTAGACGTGGGGAGAGGGTTTCTTTTCCATTGACGCGTGAGGGATACAAATCGGGAGTACCTTCCATTATTGACACCTCCTTCATGTCGTTCGTTTTTTAGTGATATCTTCTCGCTGTTTGAGGCCCTAAAGGGCGTGAATTGCACACAACACAGTTGCGGGCGGCTAATCAAAAATCAACCCCCAGCGCGTGCTATGCATCTTCTTGGATAACTGCGCGCTACCCTACCAGCTCCACATCGAACAGTGAACCTTTGTAAACCCACAACCGCTATGCGTCATAGTAAGCCATCCTAATGATCGCTTTCACCGCGATCCCGTTCAAATCCAAATGAGTTCGTGCTACCCTGCGCGCCTCCCACGGGGAACAACTATCTATTCGTCGATCGACGCCTATACGCATACGCTATACTGCGGATGGGCATCAGCCAGTGAAAGTGATCAATCCATGAGCCAAGGTACGCTTTACATTGTTTCCGCCCCGAGTGGCGCGGGCAAATCTAGCCTGATTTCAGCGCTACTGAATGATAACCCTCGCTATGACATGAAAGTGTCGGTATCGCACACCACCCGCGCCATGCGTCCGGGAGAAGAAGATGGCGTGCATTATCACTTTGTTGAGGTAGAAGCATTTAAGGCCTTAATCGACCAAGGTGCTTTTTTAGAGCATGCAGAGGTATTCGGCAATTATTACGGCACGTCCAGGGTCTGGATTGAAAAAATGCTTAACAATGGCGTCGATATTTTTCTTGATATCGATTGGCAAGGTGCCGAGCAAATTCGTCAGCAAATGCCCGCAAGTAAGAGTATTTTTATTTTGCCGCCAAGCCGTGAAGAGCTGGAACGACGCTTGACAACGCGTGGCCAAGACAGTGATGAGGTCATTGCCACACGCATGCAAGAGGCACGTTCGGAAATCTCTCACTATGCTGATTATGATTACCTGATTATTAATGATGACTTTGACGTCGCATTAATGGATATTAAGGCCATCGTCCGCGCAGAGCGGATGGGGCAAACCAAGCAAGCCAGCAAATATCATACAATGATCGACGACCTGCTGGCCGACTAACCCAAATATTGAGACGTGGCCGCATTGCAGCACAAAGCTAGCAATAGGTCGCGGCCTTTTGTATACTTTTCGGTCATTTTTAATGACCTGTTTATTACATAGCTGGAGTCCTTCATGGCACGCGTAACTGTTCAAGACGCCGTTGAAAAAATTGGTAACCGTTTCGATCTCGTTCTGGTTGCGGCTCGCCGCGCCCGCCAAATGCAAACCGGTGGTAAAGACGCCTTAGTCGCAGAAGAAAACGACAAGTACACTGTGCTCTCTCTACGCGAAGTAGAAGAAGGACTGATTAACAAAGAAGTACTCGACGCCCGCGAGCGTCAAGAGAAGCAAGAGCAAGAAGCCGCCGAAATGGCAGCGGTTAGCACCATTTCTGGTCAACGTTAAACGCGTCATTTATCAGGGACAGGCCGTTTGTATCTATTTGATAGCCTGAAAGAAGTTGCTAGTCAATATTTGCCGGAGTCACAGCTTGAAGCGCTCCGGCAAGCTTACCTAGTAGCACGGGATGCCCATGACGGGCAGACTCGTTCAACGGGCGAACCTTACATCATTCACCCCATTGCGGTAGCACGGATCCTGGCAGAAATGCGTTTGGATTGTGAAACCCTCATGGCGGCGTTATTACACGATGTCATTGAAGACACCGAGGTGACCAAAGACGATCTGCAGCAGCGCTTTGGTGATGTGGTGGCTGAACTGGTTGACGGCGTGTCTAAGCTCGACAAGCTCAAATTCCGTGATCGCAAAGAAGCCCAAGCCGAGAACTTTCGCAAAATGGTCATGGCCATGGCGCATGACATTCGCGTTATTTTGATCAAACTCGGCGATCGCACCCATAACATGCGCACACTGGGCGCCCTACGTCCGGATAAAAAGCGTCGTATTGCCCGCGAAACCCTAGAGATTTTTGCCCCACTCGCTCATCGTTTAGGTATCCATAATATAAAAGTCGAGCTCGAAGAGCTGGGCTTTGAAGCTCTCTACCCCAATCGCTATCGCGTGCTCAAAAAAGTGATTGCGCAAGCTCGGGGAAACCGCAAAGAGATGATTCAAAAAATCCATGCGGAAATCGAAGGGCGACTTGAAGATGCTGGCATTGAGGCCCGTGTACTGGGCCGAGAAAAAATCTCTATTCCATCTACAACAAGATGAGGAACAAAGAGCAGCGTTTCCATACCATCATGGATTTGTATGCGTTTCGGGTGATCGTGCGCGATCTCGATACCTGTTATCGGGTGCTGGGGCAAATGCACAGCCTGTATAAGCCTCGCCCTAGCCGCGTCAAAGATTATATCGCTGTTCCCAAAGCGAACGGCTATCAATCACTGCATACGTCGATGATCGGCCCCCACGGTGTCCCGGTTGAAGTGCAGATTCGTACCGAAGATATGGATCAAATGGCGGATAAAGGGGTCGCGGCGCACTGGGCTTATAAAAACGGCTCCGATCGTCCATCAGGGACCACCGCGCAAAAACGGGCGCAACGATGGATGCAAAACATTATCGAGCTGCAACAAAGTGCCGGGAGCTCCTTTGAGTTCATCGAAAGCGTTAAGTCAGACCTTTTCCCCGATGAGCTTTACGTCTTTACGCCGAAAGGGCGAATTGTCGAGCTGCCGGTCGATGCGACCGCGGTCGATTTTGCCTATGCAGTGCATACGGATGTCGGCAATACCTGTGTCGGTGCGCGAGTTAATCGTCAGCCCTATCCGCTCAGTCAGCCGTTAAAAAACGGCCAGACCGTCGAGATCATCACTGCGCCAGGCGCGCGCCCCAATGCCGCTTGGCTTAACTATGTGGTCACGGCACGGGCGCGTACCAAGATTCGTCAGGTACTGAAAACCATGCGCCGGGAAGAGTCGGTGACCTTAGGCCGCCGCTTGCTCAATCATGCGCTTGGGGAACAAAACTTGCCGGACATCGACGCCGCGCGAGTCGATACCGTGTTAAGCGATCTCAAGCTCAAAACCAGCGACGACTTACTCGCCTCGATTGGTTTGGGTGAACTCATGAGCGTGGTGATAGCACGTCGCTTACTGAATCAAGACCCGGCCGCGCCTACCGAAGGTAAAATGCCGATTCGCGGTGCCGATGGCATTCTAGTGACCTATGCCAACTGTTGTCGCCCCATTCCAGGCGATCCTATCATTGCCCATGTTAGTCCCGGCAAGGGGTTGGTGATTCACCGTGAAACCTGTGCCAATATTCGCGGCCATCGCCAAGAGCCGGATAAGTATATGCCGGTGGAATGGGCGGATGATTTTGAGCAAGAGTTCAGTACCCGCGTCAGAGTCGATATGCAAAACCATCAAGGCGCATTGGCCGATTTAACCAACACCATTGCCTCAACGGGCTCCAATATCCAAGGGCTCTCCACTGAAGAGCGTGATGGTCGCTTGTACACTATCTTTGTTCGATTAACGACCAAAGATCGGGTGCACCTCGCCAACATTATGCGCCGCCTGCGGGTGATGCCCAATGTGGTGAAAGTCAGCCGCCAAAAGAACTGATCGTCGCGATACATTATTATTGTCTGTCGCCCACCCTTTTGGTGGGCGCGTTTGTCTTTCGTCTGTCATTTACGGAATTGAATCATGACACCTGAACGCTTTGAACGCATTCATCAGGTGCTGGCAAAGCGCCAGCCTGATCTCACTGTGTGTATGGAGCAAGTCCACAAGCCCAATAACATTTCTGCCATCATTCGTACTGCCGATGCGGTGGGCATTCATCGTATGCATGCGGTATGGCCAGAAGGCACCAAAATGCGGACCTTAGGCGGTACATCTGCCGGTTCACGCAATTGGATTGACGTGGTCACCCATAACACGACCGCGGATGCTTTTGAGGCCATGCAAGCGCAAGGCATGCAAGTATTGGTCACTAACCTATCGGAAACGGCCATCGACTTTCGTGAGGTTGATTACACCCGACCAACCGCCATTATCCTCGGCCAAGAAAAACATGGCATCAGTCGCGAAGCGCTCGATAAAGCCGATCAAGACATCCTCATTCCAATGGTGGGTATGGTACAGTCGCTGAACGTGTCAGTGGCTAGCGCCTTGATTTTGTACGAAGCGCAACGCCAACGCCAAGCGGCAGGCATGTACCAGTTGGCGAAGACACGCTTGCCCGACGATGAAGTGCATCACATCCTGTTTGAGCGCGGTCATCCGGTGCTCGCCCGCGTGGCCAAGCAAAAGGGGCTGCCTTATCCGCCACTCGATGACAATGGGCAAATTATTGCTGACGAAACATGGTGGGCGAGCATGCAGGCGGCAAAACACGCGCGTTAATCGCTTAGCAAGCTCAACCTGACGGATAAAGAAACGGATGCAATCTTCCATGCTTAGCGCAGTAACCGTCGATACCTTTAAGGGTGTCGGCAGTAAAATGGCTGAAAAGCTGGCTAAAATCGGCCTGCATACGGTGCAGGACGTGTTGTTTCATCTGCCGTATCGCTATGAAGATCGCACCCGAGTGTGGCCGGTTGCCAGTCTATTACCTGGCCAGCATGCCACCATCGAAGGTGAAATCACCCATAATGACACCGTGTTTGGCCGCCGCCGGATGCTCACGGTTCGGGTGCAAGATGGCAGCGGCGCGTTAACGCTACGCTTTTTCAATTTTAATGCCGCGATGAAAAATAGCTTGGCGGTCGGCAAACAGGTGAAAGCCTATGGCGAACTTAAACGGGGCAAACACGGGCTAGAAATCATTCACCCCGAGTATCAAGTCTTTTCCGAGCTCACCGAGTTGGTGATGGAAGAAACGCTGACGCCGGTCTATCCGACCACCGAAGGGCTGCGCCAAGCGACGCTACGTCAGCTCACCGACCAAGCGCTGGCTTTATTAGATAAAAGCGGTGTCGAAGAATTACTCCCTGAAGGCTTGTACGATCGACAACTGTCTTTGCGTGACGCCTTACACCTATTGCACCGCCCTCCGCCAGAGACGGTACTGGATGATTTATTAACGGGCCAACATCCCGCCCAGCGACGCTTAATCATTGAAGAGCTCCTTGCCCAGCACCTGTCGATGCTGTCAGTTCGTCATCACGCACAGCAAGTGAAAGGGGTCGCCCTCGCCCCGAGTCACTCGCTCGGACAACGCCTGTTAGACAATTTGCCCTTCTCTCCCACAGGGGCACAATCACGAGTGGTTAGCGAGATCAGTGCCGATTTAGCCAAACCATTCCCGATGATGCGCTTAGTCCAAGGTGATGTCGGCGCCGGTAAAACCTTGGTCGCCGTACTCGCCGCCTTACAAGCTATCGAACAAGGCCATCAGGTTGCGTTAATGGCACCGACCGAGCTATTGGCCGAGCAACACGCCACCAATTTTGCCCAATGGCTAGAGCCGCTAGGTATCCAAGTCGGCTGGCTTGCCGGTAAATTAAAAGGCAAGGCACGGACACAAACCTTGGCACACATCGCCGACGGCGAGGCGCAAATGGTGGTCGGTACTCATGCGTTATTTCAAGCCAGTGTCCAATTTAAAAGCTTGGCGCTGGTGATCATCGACGAGCAACACCGGTTTGGTGTCCACCAACGGCTTGCCTTGCGTGAAAAAGGCGAGCAACAGGGCGCGCATCCACATCAGTTGATCATGACCGCTACGCCTATTCCACGCACCTTGGCGATGACCGCCTATGCCGACTTAGAAACCTCGGTGATTGATGAATTGCCACCAGGACGCACGCCGATTCAAACCGTTGCGGTGCCGGACACGCGCCGTGATGACATTATTGCCCGGGTCAACGCCGCCTGCAGTGATGGTCGGCAAGCCTATTGGGTATGCACATTAATTGAAGAGTCTGACGCTTTAGAGGCGCAAGCCGCTGAAGATACGACTACGGCACTCAAAGAAGCGTTACCGAATCTGACCATTGGCCTGGTTCATGGCCGAATGAAAGCGGCGGAAAAACACGCAGTGATGGATGCCTTTAAGCAAGGCGAGGTGCAGTTATTGGTGGCAACCACTGTCATTGAAGTGGGCGTCGATGTCCCTAACGCCAGCCTAATGATTATCGAAAACCCTGAACGACTCGGGCTGGCACAACTCCACCAGCTACGTGGCCGTGTCGGTCGTGGATCCGTCGCCAGCCATTGTGTGCTGCTTTATCATGCCCCTTTGTCGACAACCGCCACTCAGCGCTTGGGCGTACTGCGAGACAGCAATGACGGCTTTGTCATTGCTCAACGCGATCTCGATATCCGTGGGCCAGGCGAGTTATTGGGCACCCGCCAGACCGGTTTGGCTGAGTTTAAAATTGCCGATTTAGTCCGCGACCAAGCGCTGATCCCCGAGGTACAAAAGCTGGCCAGTCATTTGCACCAGCACTACCCCAAACATGCACAGGCCATCATTCGCCGCTGGTTGGGACATAAAACCCACTATTCCAACGCCTAATGGCCGCTTAACGCGGCCTATTTACCGACCGGGAACGTCATTTGGATCCGCAGCCCGCCTTCGGTCCGTGATGATAAACGAATATCGCCATGAAGCTGTTCAACAATCCGTTTCACGATCGCAAGCCCTAGCCCTGTTCCTTCGCTACCCCGCGCCGTATCGCCGCGAGTAAACGGCTGGAACAAGGTATTTTCGAGACTCGCATCAATGCCCGGACCATTATCTTCCACCTCCACCCATTGATACGTATGGTCCGCATTGCTACCACACCGCAGCCTTACCCAGCCATTGCCATAACGCACCGCATTAACCACGAGGTTGGTAACCGCCCGTTTTAGCGCCACCGAGTTGGCATATAAATCACCGTGCAGCGATTCTAAGTCCAAGACAATATCAACGCCCATTGACTGCTGATGGTTCGCTACATCGCGACAGATGGTGGATAAATCAACGGGATCCGGATCTTGCTGTTGCACCGCGCGTAAATAATCCATGAATTGATTAATGATCTCATTACACTCTTCCGTGTCTTCGGTGATGCTATCGGCCAAATACGCATCGTCGGATGACATCATTTCAGTCGCCAGTCGAATGCGCGTGAGTGGTGTGCGTAAATCATGGCTGACGCCCGCCATTAACAAGGCGCGATCTTCTTCGAGTTTACGTATCCCTGCTGACATTTTATTAAAGGCCACGGTCACCGCCTGAATTTCTGACGCCCCCCGGGGTGGGACGGGATCAGGAAAGCGACCATCGGCGACATCGAGCGCGGCCCGCTCCAACGCAACCAGGGGTCGGTTTTGCATCTTAATAAACAACCAGCCGCCGGCAATCACCAACAACGCAATCACCAAGCTATATTGAAACAGCGGCGCAAAGTCATCTTGATGCAGCTCCGATAAGGGGATCCGCATTAAAAAATCATCAATGGCCTCAAACTTCAGCCATAACACATAGCTTTCTTCGCCACTGACCAGGCGCACTTGGGTCTTTGTTCCGAGCTCTTCGCTAATATGTTCGCTTAAGTAGTCAATCTCCATCGCATCTTGGAACGCGCTTGCGCGCTCACTGCTTGGCGCATGGAGGGTTACCCCAATTTGTTCCAGCAATTGTCGACGCACCGGCTCACCCAGATGAAGGACTTCACCATCTTTCAGATACCAGTCTTCTTCCAGCATCAAGCGGACTTCAAAGGCTAAAATCTTATTGAACTGCTGCAAGCTAGGCAGCAACGCGTAATTAACAATGGTCAGGTAAGAAAAAACTTGGCTGGCAATTAATAAGCCAGCCAAAATCAATAAGGTTCGCGCGAAGCTCGTCCGCGGTGACATCCGCATCGCTACACCTCACCATCAGGCACAAACACGTAGCCGAGTCCCCACACCGTTTGGATATAACGCGGTTTGCTTGGATCCTCCTCGACCATACGGCGTAAACGGGAGATTTGTACATCAATCGAGCGCTCCATCGCTGAGTACTCGCGGCCACGCGCCATGTTCATGAGTTTGTCCCGAGAAAGCGGCTCACGCGCATTGGTCACTAAAGCTTTGAGCACTGCAAATTCCCCCGAGGTGAGTGTCATCGGTTCGTCATTACGAAACATCTCACGCGTGCCCAAATTAAGACGAAACTCACCAAAGGTGACCGTGGTGGAGTCAGCACTCGGCGCGCCAGGCGCTTCTATTGTTTGACGGCGTAAAACCGCACGCACCCGAGCCAGTAATTCTCGTGGGTTAAACGGCTTAGGTAAGTAATCGTCGGCTCCGACCTCCAAACCGACAATTCGGTCAATTTCATCCCCTTTCGCCGTCAGCATTAAAATGGGCAATTGATTATTGGCTTGGCGCAAGCGGCGGCATATCGACAGGCCATCTTCCCCAGGGAGCATTAAATCAAGCACCATAAGATTAAAGGCTTCACGCGCCAATAATCGATCCATTTGTTCGGCATTGGCGACACTTCGTACCTGAAACCCTTGCTCGGTCAGGTAGCGCTCTAGCAGTGAACGCAGACGCATATCATCATCCACGACTAGAATTTTATAGTTCTCTTGCATGCTTCGCCCTCAATGCTGTTCGCTGCCTAATCATCAAGCAGCTATTACCGTCATCTGATTGAATTTTGCCACAGTTGTGCGCCAGGCCGCGTGTTTGTCCGCACAGAACTGTACGGTAAATTGTTA
Source organism: Salinivibrio sp. EAGSL (assembly GCF_013366455.1). Lineage (NCBI taxonomy): Bacteria > Pseudomonadati > Pseudomonadota > Gammaproteobacteria > Vibrionales > Vibrionaceae > Salinivibrio > Salinivibrio sp. EAGSL. The sequence continues at coordinate 129,582 of NZ_JABWMG010000002.1, forward strand.
CCGAGTGTTGCCTCGACAAGCTCACTCGCTTCTTGTACTTTCCTGAACAAGGTTATATCGCACGACGCCAGTTGGCTAGTGAAAGGAGAGGTAACGTGAAAACCAAATTGGTGACCCGTGAAGGGTTTAATGCGCTCAAAACCGAGCACGATTACCTGTGGCACGAGCGACGTCCAGAAGTGACCAAAATTGTCAGCTGGGCCGCCAGTTTAGGGGATCGTTCAGAAAACGCGGACTACACCTATAATAAACGGCTGTTGCGGCAAATCGACCGCCGTGTCCGCTACCTGCGCAAGCGGCTGAACGACTTAACCATTGTCGATTATGCGCCCGAGCAAGAGGGCCGAGTGTTTTTTGGCGCCTGGGTCGAGATTGAAAACGAGGCCGGCGACACCAAGCAATTTCGCATTGTCGGTCCCGATGAAATTTATGAGCGCAAAGACTACATTTCGATTGATGCCCCCATGGCGCGCGCGTTATTGAAAAAAGCGGTCGACGATGACGTCGTGGTGTCAACGCCAGAAGGCGAAAAACAATGGTTTATCAATACTATCACCTATCCCAAGCCAGGCAATGATTCAGTCTGAGCATCACTCATCTTGATGACCTTGATGGGAACGAAAAGGAAACACATGCACACATCGATTATCCAAACCCTGGCCCAAGAGCTTAATGTCGCGACTGGCCAGGTCAACACCGCGGTGACACTGCTGGACGACGGAAACACTGTCCCTTTTATCGCCCGCTACCGTAAAGAAGCCACGCAAGGTTTAGACGATTCGCAGTTACGCACCCTTGAGACCCGTTTGGTCTATCTGCGCGAATTGGACGCTCGTCGTGACACCATCCTCAAATCGATTGACGAACAAGGCAAGCTGACCGAGGGGCTGCGCCGCGATATTGTCGCCGCAGAGAGCAAAAACCGACTGGAAGATTTATACCTTCCCTACAAACCGAAACGCCGGACCAAAGGGCAGATTGCCATCGAAGCAGGGCTGGAGCCTCTTGCTGATACGCTATGGCGCGATCCGTCCCAAACACCTGAGACCACCGCCGCACCATTTGTCGCCCCTGATAAAGGCGTGGCCGATACCAAAGCGGCGCTGGATGGTGCCCGAGCGATCATGATGGAGCGTCTTGCCGAAGATGCCAGCCTGCTTGAAACGCTCCGCCAATACCTGAAGCAATATGCGGTGCTGCGCGCCACCGTGGTTGCTGGTCAGGAAGACGCCGGTGCCAAGTTTAAAGACTACTTTGATCACCAAGAGTCGATTGCCAAAGTGCCTTCTCACCGCGCGCTGGCCATGTTGCGCGGCCGCAACGAAGGCGTATTACAGCTGGCATTGATTGCCGATCCGGATCAAGATCCAGCAAGCAAGCAAAGCGTGTGCGAGACCATGATCGCTCAGCATTATCAGCTTTCTTTGGGCAGCGCCCCAGCTGACCGCTGGCGCCAACAAGTGATAGCCTTTGCCTGGCGGGTCAAAATCTTGATGCACCTAGAAACTGAGTTTATGGCTAACCTCAAAGAGCGGGCGGAAAACGATGCCATTGATGTGTTTGCCGCCAACCTCAAAGATGTATTGATGGCCGCGCCAGCAGGCCCTCGCTGCACCTTAGGTATTGATCCTGGCCTGCGTACCGGCTGCAAGGTCGCCGTGGTTGACGGCACCGGCAAACTCCTCGATACCGCCACCATTTATCCCACCGCACCTCGGCATGATATAGACGGTGCAAGCAAAGTGCTGCGCCGCTTTATTAAAAGCCATAACGTGAGTTTGATTGCCGTGGGCAATGGCACTGCCTCTCGCGAAACAGAAAGCTTTGTGACCACCTTGCTCAAGCAGGCTGATTTAAGCATTCAAACGGTGATGGTCAGCGAAGCCGGTGCCTCGGTTTACTCAGCCTCTGAGCTAGCGGCTAACGAGTTTCCAGACTTAGATGTGTCGCTCCGTGGCGCCGTCTCAATCGCCCGTCGCCTGCAAGACCCTTTGGCGGAGCTGGTAAAAATTGATCCTAAGTCGATTGGGGTGGGCCAATACCAGCATGATGTCTCTCAGCACCAACTGGCCAAAAAGCTTGATGCGGTGGTGGAAGATTGTGTCAACGCTGTGGGCGTAGATTTGAATATTGCCTCTGCACCGTTGCTCACGCGCGTGGCGGGCTTAAGCCAAACGATGGCACACAACATTGTTGCGTTTCGCGACCAAAACGGCCGCTTTAATGAGCGCAAGACACTGCTGAAAGTACCTCGTTTGGGCCCCAAAGCCTATGAACAGTGCGCGGGATTTTTACGCGTCATGGACGGTACCAATCCGCTCGACCGCTCCGGCGTTCACCCAGAAACCTACCCACTGGTCAAACACATCGCCCAAAAGACGGGTAAAGCGGTCGATGCATTAATCGGCAACGGGGGCGTACTGCAAAGTTTAAACGCCAATGATTATGCCAATGACACCTTTGGGGCGATCACTGTCGCCGATGTGCTGAGTGAGCTTGCGAAACCCGGTCGCGATCCGCGTCCAGAGTTCAAAACGGCGACCTTTGCCGATGGCATTAATCAAATCAGTGATTTGAAGCCTGGGATGCAGCTCGAAGGTGTGGTGACCAATGTCACTCACTTTGGCGCCTTCGTCGACGTGGGTGTTCATCAAGACGGTTTAGTCCATATCTCTGCGCTGTCGACGCGCTTTGTCAGCGACCCACGTGAGGTGGTCAAAGCCGGTGATGTAGTAAAAGTCAAAGTCATGGAAGTGGACGTGGCGCGCAAACGGATTGGCTTATCAATGCGTCTTGATGATACGCCCGAGGCATCGGAAGCGAACGCGAAAGCGAGGCCGACTAAGCAGCGCGAAAGCAAGGCGCCCAAACAGCAATCATCATCTTCCCTAGGAGGGAGCATGGCCGATGCCTTTGCGCGCGCCAAGCGCTCTTAAAGTCAAAGGTATATAGAGCTAACCTAATAGTGCCTAACAAATGGCATATTTAGACACTAATGGCCCCGCCAATACTGGCGGGGCTTTTTATATTTTGTCTTAATCAGGACATGGCTTAAGGACTGGATCGTATTAAATCACAATCAATACTTCGGAGGGCATGTTCGCCACGCTTGCCTGCTGGTAGCGCATCGCCACTACCGCACGCGTTTGCTCAAACCGTTTTAGCTGCTCAATTTTTTCTAACACTTCTTCGGGCATTTTTAAGCCCATCGTGTAGCCATTATCTTGGCGATCTTGCTCACTGGGATCCGTGCGTGCTATGGCATCGATACGACCTGCGATATTGGCGCCATCGTAGTCGGCATGCGTTAATGAATCACGCTGATAGTCCAGCGAGTAGTTGGGGTGTTGGGCAGGATCCCAGGATGAACGTCCCAGCTGCTTATCTTGATCAGAAGGGGCTTTACCATTGTCGGGCTCGGGAGATGACTTAGCAGGGACGATTTTTTCGCGCAAGCGATTGTCCCGCGCAACTTGCTCCGTTGGCGGGTTCACCGATGGCGCGACAGTTGGAATACTGACGCTGGCTGGCGATATGCTCATCTGATGCTACCTCCCACACCAGCTGAAGGCCTAATTGTTAGTGCGGCCTTGTCGTCTTTCTATCAGTTTAGACGATAACCGCGAGTATTGTACCTATTGTACCTAAGGCCGACACAAATTTACCCGCAGTGTACGATGAATCATCGCTTTCTTGGACTTTCTCCGGATGCTCCATCCCCAATGCGCCGTAGGTAAACGACTTTACGGCGGACGTTTCTTCCGGCTCTTTTCCCTCTTGGGCTTTAGCGACCGCACCAGCGTTGGCGCCGTCTTTCGCGTCAACACCGCCTTTCGCGTCAACATTATTTTTTGCGGCTTGAGGCGAAGCGGGTTTATCACCTTCTTTGACCCCATTCGCTTTTGCGACGTGATCCTTAAAAGTATTGGCTTTGGACACCTGCTCAGCTTGTTTGTCCGCATTTTGCTGCGGCTGTGCCGGCGTTTTGGACTTCATCGCTTGATGATACGCCGGAGACTGCCCAACGTTACCTACGTTCATTATGGTCTCTCCTTATGCCAAAACAAGTGACATAGTTAACTTATCGGCAGAACCGTGACAGGATTGAGTCAATTCTACCAAAAAATGATCCGCACTGGCTATGTTGCCGGCAACTTGTTGCCTAAAAAGGCCTTTAGCTTGTCTACCACCGCTTCAGGCTCGGTCACGAACGGCGCGTGAGCACTGTGTGTCAGGACCTCACTGTGTGAGTCCGGAGCCAATGTTGATACCGCATCAGCCACCGACACCGGCACTAAACCATCTAACCGCCCATACATTCTCAACCAAGGCACCTTGATAGCTCCACAGCCCTGACGCAAATCCGTGTCCGCTAACATGGCTAAGCCATCCGCAAGCGCACGAGGGTCCGGTGTTGGCCGCGAAAATACCGCTTGCTTAAGCGCTTTTACGTCTTTTCTCGCGGTCGGTGATCCCATCGCTTGCAGCGCCATAAAGCGCTCAACTGTCAGCGAAAAGTCACGCTCAAGCTGACGAGCAAAGTCACTGAGCACCCCAGGTTTAATTCCTCGCCACCCAGGTTCGGCAACAAACTTGGGTGAGCTGGCGATGGTAACCAATCCAGTTACACGCTGTGGCGATAAAAGCGCGGCTTGTGTTGCCACTAACCCACCTAACGACCAGCCTATCCAAGTTGCATCTCCTGGTGATTCTTTAAGCAACACTTGTGCCAGATCTTCGATATTAAGCCCCGGTTGTGCCGCGCTATAGCCAAAACCGGGTAAATCAACACAGTGCACCCGGAAGTGTGGTGTTAGGTACGGCAAGATTAATGACCACACCGCGCTGTTCATTCCCCAACCATGAATGAGAACCAGATCGAGTCCTTGCCCGTGCGACTGCCAATCACATAACGCCATGTTTACACTACCTTGGTTGCTTTTTGCTCAGGACGCTTATGATATCAATAATCGTGCCACGGCGCTTTACACGTGTACTGACCCACTGGCGAGGCAAACTCTTGCCCTTACAGTGTCCCGTTTGCCACCTCGCCTTGCCTGCCCATCACTCCCTGTGCTGTGATGCGTGTTGGGATGCCCATCATCAGTGTTTACTTTGTCAGTGTTGTGGACTGCCTGTTTCACAACCACAAGCGCGATGTGGCGCCTGCCTCAGCCAGCCGCCAGCTTGGGACCGCTTGGTTGCTATCAGTGGCTACCATGATCCTCTCCCGCAGTTAATTCACGCGTTCAAATACCAAGGAGCCTTCGAGCTGGCATTGCCGTTTGCCCAGCAGCTCAGTGATCGTATTCTCACCCCCGCACCGGTGCTGTTGCCGGTGCCGCTGCATTGGCGACGTCGTTGGCAACGAGGGTTTAATCAAAGTCTGCACTTGGCTTGGGCACTTGCCGACAACCTTGATACTCGGGTGGTGGATACGTACTTGTCTCGCGCCCGACATACCGCGCCACAACAAGGTCTCAGTCGGCAAGACAGGTTACATAATCTGCGTGGTGCTTTTGCTCTTCATGGCCCGCTCCCCGCTTCTCATGTCGCCATCGTCGACGATGTCGTCACCACCGGACAAACGGTATCGCAATTATGTCGATTACTGCGCAAAGCCGGTGCAAAAACGATCGATGTTTACTGTTTGGCCCGTACCGATCTACCCTAGCGGTAAGCGTGCTACCCCTGCACATAAAGTAGCCACATGGTTCGAGGGGTGATAGCCAAAGCAAACCGGAGTACACTGTATAAAACACACTGGATTAGTCAGGTATTTGTCGTGTCAGAAGTCAATATTTCAGAAAATGCACAAAGCCACTTTGTGAAGTTGCTTGAGCAGCAGCCCGAGGGCACCCATATTCGCGTGTTTGTTGTCAATCCAGGCACGCCAAACGCAGAGTGCGGTGTCTCATACTGTCCGCCGGAAGCGGTAGAAAGCAGTGATACCGAGATAAAATTCAACGGTTTTTCTGCGTTTATCGACGAACTGAGTCTCCCTTTTCTCGACGAAGCAGAGATCGACTTTGTCACCGATAAAATGGGCTCGCAGCTCACGCTGAAAGCACCGAACGCCAAAATGCGTAAAGTCGCCGATGATGCACCTTTGATGGAGCGCGTCGATTATGTGATTCAAAGCCAGGTAAACCCACAACTTGCCAGCCATGGCGGCCATGTGAACCTGATTGAAATCACTGATGATTCGGTGGCTATCCTCCAATTTGGTGGCGGGTGTAACGGTTGCTCCATGGTGGATGTAACCTTGAAAGAAGGGATTGAAAAGCAGCTATTGGCTGAATTTAGTGGTGAGCTACACGGTGTGCGCGATGTGACCGAGCACGCCCGGGGCGATCACTCTTACTACTAATAGACACCACCACGTTAATAGCAAAACAGGCCATGAGGCCTGTTTTTTGATCACATCAGTGAGTGAGGTATTGTTATGCGCGTCTTTTTTGCCTGTGTCTTGGTCGTCTTTCTGGCCGGTTGCTCGAAAGTGACTAAGCAAAACTACGATCAGTTAGAGGTCGGCATGAGTTATGACGTGGTAGTTGCTCACGTTGGCAAGCCAAGCCAATGTGATGACACCATGGGATTAACCCATTGCGTGTGGGGCGGTGATGGCAAACACATTAAGGTCTCGTTTGTCGCCGACAAAGCCACGGTACTGTCGGCAAAAGGGCTTAAGTAGTCCCTCCAATAGCGCCACTTAATAGCGCAACGCGTGGTCGGCAAGCAGCACCACAAAGGTCGCGAAGATATGCCATATCGAAAACTTAAAAGTCTGCCACGCGATGCCTTTTTGCGACTGGGTTTTCAGTCGCCAAGCATAGCCGACAAAAGCGAGGTTAAGGGCAGTCGCGCCCACCAGATATAGCCAACCACTCATCCCGGTCAGCCAAGGGAAAATCCCCACCACCACCAGCAATAAGGTGTAAAGCAAAACCATGGTCTGAGTAAAGCGAACCCCGTGGGTGACGGGCAGCATCGGCACATCGGCTTTGGCATAATCATGGCGCCGATGAATCGCCAGCGCCCAAAAGTGGGGCGGCGTCCACGTGAATATAATCATCACCAGCAGCAGCGCATGCGCGTGGACCTCGCCTGTCACCGCCGTCCAACCAAGTAGTGGCGGCATTGCGCCGGCCAAACCGCCAATGACAATGTTTTGCGGTGTCGCGGGTTTAAGCCACTGGGTGTATACCAACGCATAACCCACCAGGCTGGCAAAGGTCAACCACGCGGTGAGCGGATTCAGCCACCAACAGGTAATAAAGCCGCTCACCATCAGTGCCACCGCAAACACCAAAGCGGCGCCTTGACTGACACGGCCTTCAGCAACGGGACGATGGCGAGTACGCTGCATTTTGGTATCAATTTTCCAATCAATCACGTGATTAAACACCGCCGCAGCACTGGCTTGTGCGCCAATGCCAAATAATCCCACCAGCACCGCCGACCAGGGTGGCCAGCCGGGCGTGGCTAAACACATCCCCACCAGCGCGGTGAGAAGCAGCATGGCGACCACGCGCGGTTTGGTGAGCTCGTAATAATCACGCCAATTAGCGCCAGTAGGCGTCGATACATTAGCGGTGCGTTGATACTGTGCCATGGTGAGATCCTTGTCGGGCCGACGGTGAAAGACATAAAAACCGGGAGAGCAGTAATATGGCCAGTAGCGACAATCCACCGAGGTTATGCGCCACCGCCACACTTAGCGGCAGCAACGCGACCACGTTGGTCACGCCCAACGTAATTTGAATCGCCAACACACCACTCACTGCCATTGCCAGCGCACGCGCCCCAGCACGCCACAGCATCCATGCCCAAGCGAGCACTAATGCGGTGACCACCATGGCGCCGAGACGGTGCGTGGCATGAATGGTCACCCGCTCGGCATGATTCAGTACGCCAAACTGGTAGGTCTCGCTGTGAGGGCTGATAGGATTAAACGCCGAGGGGGTGAAAAGCTGCCACCAAGGGCTTTCGCAGATAGGTAACTGCGTACAGACCGTGGCGGCATAATTTGCTGAGGTCCAACCGCCCAATCCTATCTGTATGATCACGGCGACCACTGCCACACTGCCCACGCGGCGTGCGGGCGGCGATATTTGCATAACGGGCAGCTTGATTGCCCCTGCCAACACCGCAAGCCAAGCCAGCAAACACACCGTAGTGAAGCCACCGAGCAAATGTGCTATCACCACCACCGGCATTAAGCTTAAGGTGACCGTCCACATCCCGAGCGCCGCTTGCATGACTACCACCACACTCAGCAGCGTGGTCAGCGGCCGTAACGCCCGATAATCGGAGCGTCGCCAGCTTATCCAAGTCAACGCAAAAATAGCCAATGCTAAGGTGCCTGCGACATAGCGGTGCAGCATTTCATTCCACGCTTTCGTCACATCCAAGGGCGCGTCGGGGAACCGCAACATCGCCACCGATTGCGCAGTTCCACTGTCGGGCACGCCCAAGTGGCCATAACATCCGGGCCAATCAGGGCAGCCAAGTCCGGCTTCAGTTAAACGGGTAAACGCGCCCAGCCCAACCACCAGCACGGCCAGTATCAGTGTCGATAAGACGGCGAGTTGGTAGCGACGTGTTGCCATAATCAGCCTACCTTAGACAACTTGAGAAGCCGTTTGAGATCGCGCAATAAGCCTTTACCTTGCGCAATCCACTGGGTGTTATCATCACTGACTGGATAGGCCAGCACCACATTGTTCATCGGATCGCTAAGATAAATGGTATTTTTATCAAATGCTTGCTGCTGCCATGCCTGCGCCTGCTCGGTCGTCAAAGTTTGCCATGTCAGTACCTCCGGCGCTTTCGGTGCAGTACTTGTCAGGGCCACGCTAGTGACGCGATCGCGCTCTTTACCCACCGCAATAGGAATTTGCGTTAACTGAAAAAGGGCTTGCTCACACACCAAGTCACACTGTTCTGGCACCCGATAAATCAACCGCCACTGCCCTTGCTCGGGTAACCAATTCAAGGTCGCTGGCTCAGCAAGAAACTGGCCGTAATTGGTGACACCTTTTTGGTACCAACTTTGCTCGAGCACTAATTTGGCCACCACCACCGGCAGTATAAAGATCCCTATCAATGCCACGACAAGCATGCGTCCTTTCATTCGCACTCCTTCCTTTGTGTTTTGTGCCACCATATGCCCGCACCGATACCGACTGCGAGAGCCATCAGTGCCCATTGCAAGGCATAGCCATAGTGCTTCGTCGGCGGCATCACCACTGGCTGCCACACCGGCCTCACCCCTGCTTGCGCCAAGGCATCCCGGCTCGGCGCTGTCACATCCACCAGTTTTTCTGCCCGTATCAGCCACTGCACCTCTAGCGCGGGTAGTCGTGCCTGCAATGTGGGTAAATCAATGCGTTGTACCCGCACCGGCCAGGTTTGCGTTTCCGTCTGTTGCTTAAGCACAACGCGCTTTGACGGTGTGTCAGCAAATCCGAACAGTTGATAGCGCGATGCTAACGTGGGTACGTCCGGCAATGCACGAAGCGCAGGCGCGGCCATCCAGCCCAATTCAACCAACCACCACTGCGATGGCTGCTGGCTTGGAATAAAAGGAAGAAAAAGGCGATAGCCTACGCGGCCTTGGTGAATCTGATTGTCGAGCCACACGGCGAACTCGGGGCGAAACTGGCCATCGATCACCAGGTATTGCCCTTTTTGCACCGAGCCTGTGAGTGATTGTGGTGTTTGGTTGGCGTCAAACCGTGCCAGATGTTGGGCTTTTTGCGCGCCACGCGTCCATTGCCAATGGCTTAACTTGACGAGCAGCAAGACCACAACCACAGTCAATATCAGAAATCCCATTCGTCGTCCTTGTTTCATACTTACCCATTGCGCGAAGGAGCGCTTATGTTGATCAAAGCCATTCTGATTTGTTTACTGGTTTTTATTTTGTTTAACCTCTTTCGTGCCTTGCCCGTGTTATTAAAAGGCGATAATTCAGTGCCTTTATCCCGTTATCTCGGTCGCCGGGTGCTGTTTTCCGTGATTGTCTTCGTGTTATTGCTGATTGCGCTCTCCATGGGCTGGGTTGCCCCCAATCCGCGCCCATACTGAGTTAAAGAATGTAAACCAACACAAACAAGCACAGCCACACCACATCCACAAAGTGCCAATACCACGCACTGGCTTGAAAGCCAAAGTGATGCTCAGGACTAAAATGTCCACGCATCACGCGCAACCAAATAACCAAGAGCATTACGGTTCCCAAGGTCACGTGTAAACCATGGAAGCCCGTCAGTAAGTAGAAGGTGTTGCCATACACGCCTGAATCGAGGCGCAAGTTCATTTCTTGATAGGCATGCACATACTCTTCGCCTTGAAAGAACATAAACACCGCCCCAAGTAAGACGGTCGCCAGTAAAAATCCCTTCAGCCGTCCGCGTTGGTTTTTTTCAATCGCAGTATGGGCAATATGGAGCGTGACCGACGAGGTCAGGAGGATCAGCGTGTTAAGCAAGGGCAGTCCCATCGCGGGCATTGCCGTGGTTTCTATCCCGCCCGGTGTGACAGTCAGTGGCCACTGGGCAACAAAATCCGGCCACAATACCGCCGCGGTCATCGCATTATTGCTGGCCCCGCCTAGCCAAGGTACGGCGATAAAGCGGGCGTAAAAGAGCGCACCAAAGAAGGCACCAAAAACATCACCTCAGAGAAAATAAACCAGCTCATTCCTTGGCGAAAAGAACGGTCCATTTGAGCCGAGTAGAGGCCTTGCATGGATTCGCGGATCACATCGCGAAACCAGCCGGTCAGCATCACCACAATCAGTACGGTGCCCGCAAGCAACAACCAAGGGCCGTATCCCCCAAACAAGCCGCCTACCGTGGCACCGGCCCCTGCCGCAATTAAAAACAGCGCCATCGCACCGACAATCGGCCATATACTGGCAGCTGGGACGTAGTAACGTTCAGGCGTCGCCATGATCGCCTCCTTATTCCTTGGCACTGGCGGTGACATCAAACAGCGTATAGGCCAGCGTTAAATGGTTAATGTCATCCGGCAGCTCAGGATCCACATAAAACACCAGGGGCAACGCCGCGTCCTCGCCACGTGGCAATGGCTGCCGGTTAAAACAAAAGCATTCAATCTTGTTAAAGTATTGCGCGGCTATCCCCGGTGAGACCGAGGGTACGGCTTGACCAATGGTGTCATAGCGTGCGTTATTCGTTGCGAGATAATTAATCGTGTGAGTCGCACCAGGGTGCACTTGCATCTGGTTGACTTGGGGCTCAAATGTCCAACGCATCCCCGGATTGGTGTAGGCAATAAATTCAATGGTCACCAAGCGATCTTGGTTAATGCCAGCACTGGATGCGGCCGCCTCGGTATCCGTTTTGCCATTAATGCCCGTCACGTCGCAAAACACGTCGTAGAGCGGAACTAAGGCAAAGGCAAAACCAAACATACCCACGGCGAGCAACAGTAGACGACGAGCGGAGCGCGTTGATTTAGTGACCATAGCGCGCTTCCTCCAGATCCGGCGGTGTCTCAAAGGTGTGGTAAGGCGCGGGCGATGGCACGGTCCACTCCAGACCTTCGGCCCCCTCCCAAGGTTTAGCGGCAGCAGGCTCGCCACCACGCGCGCATTTAATGACGACGGCTAAAAAGATGAGTTGCGACAAACCAAAGGCAAAGCCACCAATGCTGACAATGGCGTTCACGTCGGCAAACTGCAGGGCATAATCGGGGATCCGGCGTGGCATGCCTGCGAGGCCGAGAAAATGCATCGGAAAAAAAAGAATATTGACGGAAATCACTGAGCACCAAAAATGCCACTGTGCCAGGGTTTCATTAAACATATGCCCAGTCCATTTAGGCAGCCAGTAATAGGCGGCTGCCATGATCGAGAACACCGCCCCTGAGACTAAAACATAGTGAAAGTGCGCCACCACAAAGTAGGTGTCGTGGTACTGAAAATCAGCCGGTGTGATCGCCAACATTAGCCCAGAAAACCCGCCAATGGTAAATAAGACGATAAATGCAATCGCAAACAGCATCGGCACTTCAAACGTTAGCGAGCCTCGCCACATGGTCGCCACCCAGTTAAACACTTTGACCCCAGTCGGCACCGAGATCAGCATGGTACAGAACATGAAAAACAGCTCGGCAAACACCGGCATCCCGGTAGTGAACATATGATGTGCCCATACCAGAAAGCTTAATCCTGCAATCGAGGCGGTGGCATACACCATGGAGCTGTAACCAAATAGCCGTTTGCGTGAGAACGCCGGCACGATGGCCGAGATAATGCCAAAACTGGGCAAAATCATGATGTAAACTTCTGGGTGACCAAAGAACCAGAAAATGTGCTGGAACAAAACCGGATCACCGCCCCCCGCTGCATCAAAAAAGCTGGTGCCAAAGTATTTATCGGTCAGCACCATGGTCGCTGCTCCCGCTAATACCGGCATCACCGCAATCAGCAAAAAGGCGGTTATCAGCCAGGTCCAGACAAACAGCGGCATTTTCATATAGGTCATGCCAGGCGCGCGCATATTGATAATTGTCACAATCACATTGATCGCCCCCATAATGGAGCTGATCCCCATAATATGTAGGGCAAACACAAATAAGCCGGTGCTATCGGGGCTATAGGTAGTCGACAGTGGCGCGTAGAAGGTCCAGCCAAAGTTGGGGCCGCCACCTTCCATAAATAACGAGCCGATCAACAATAGAAACGCAAACGGCAGAATCCAAAAGCTCCAGTTATTCATCCGTGGTAGCGCCATATCCGGCGCCCCTATCATCATCGGCACCATCCAGTTAGCGAGCCCAGTAAAGGCAGGCATGACCGCGCCAAACACCATAATCAAACCATGAACCGTAGTCATTTGATTAAAAAAGTTGGGCTCTATCAGTTGCAGGCCGGGCTGGAATAATTCCGCACGGATCACCATTGCCATCGCGCCACCCAGCAAAAACATGGTGAAGCTGAAAATCAGATACATGGAGCCGATGTCTTTGTGGTTAGTGGTCAGCACCCAGCGCATGATGCCGCGCGGTTTATGGTGGTGGTCGTCATGAACGGATTCTGGCGTTGTATCTGTCATAGTGCGCTCCTAAAGCTCTTCGCCCGACATCACCGCGTTAACCTGAGCGGCTTGTACCGTCTCGCCGGTGTCATTGCCCCACGCATTGCGCTCGTACGTCACTACCGCTGCTAACTCTTTGAGTGACAATTGCGGTCCAAACGCTTGCATGGCGGTGCCGGCTTTGCCGTTGACGACAATATCGATATGATCGACCAATCGATTTGGTTGCGTCGCAATCTCAGCATCCGCTAACGCTGGGAATACGCCAGGCATGCCTTGCCCTTCACTTTGATGGCACATGCCGCAGCGGCTGTCATAGACTTGTTTGCCCAGCGCCATCAGTTCATCCATCGGCATTTCCATCCCCAATAAGCGTTGCTCTTCTTCGCGAGCTTGTTGCTGAGTGAGTGCGGTTTTTTGCACCCAAGCATCAAATTCTTCTTGCGGCTTGGCGATCACCACAATTGGCATAAAACCGTGGTCTTTACCGCACAGCTCGGCACACTGCCCACGATAAATACCGGGTTTGTCGATTTTGGTCCAAGCCTCATTGATAAACCCAGGGTTGGCATCCTTTTTCACCGCGAAGGCCGGTACCCACCAAGAATGAATCACATCTTGCGACGTGATCAAAAAGCGCACCTTGCGTCCCACCGGTAACACCAAGGGTTGGTCGACTTCTAACAAATAGTTATCGCGTTTTTGTCTTTCGTTGCGGATCTGTTCAGGGCTAGAGGCAAGCAAGGAGAAAAAGGCAACATCGTGATCAAAGTAGCGGTAATGCCACTTCCATTGTGAGCCAGTCACTTGAACGGTTAAATCAGGCTTGGTGGTATCTTCCATATCGAGTAAGACTTGGGTGGCGGGGATCGCCATACCCACCAAAATGAGAAACGGTACGAGCGTCCACGCAATTTCTACCTTGGTACTTTCATGAAACGAAGCAGGCTTGGCGCCTTTGGATTTACGATGGCGGATAATGGCCCAAAACATTACGCCGAACACCAATACCCCTATCGCCACGCAAATATAGAAAATCGTCATATGCAGGTCATACACCTGCTGACTGATGGCCGTGACCCCTTGAGTCAGATTCCACCCTTCACGTTCGGCAGCCTGCACTTGCCCAGGCAGCAAAGCCATTCCCGATGCCAGTATTGGTTTATGGTAGCTCGACACGGCCCCCTCCTGCCCGCAGGCATGAATGCATTGCACCTTTGCTTAAACCCACGCAGCTTAAGCAAAGGTTAAGGAAACAACGCGATACATACGATCACAAAAATTAACGTTTTGTTTACATTCAATCTAGGAGAGGTTTGCCCAAAGGACAAAAAATAGACAAAGAAAGATCGTGAGGCTAAGCACAGACTGAAAAGCGAAAGGCGGCATCCGCGCCGCGCTAGATCTCAATATGCAACACCATCGGGGTAAAACGCAGACGATAACGCGGCATCGCCGCCAGTGCGCGCTGCCAAAAACGCCACCTTGGGCAAGGTTTATCAAGTGGGGAGTGTTCTTCAACCCGACAGGCCCAGGGCAAGGCTTGAATGATCGCCATACGCGGATCGGCAAAACCATGTTGATAAGATTCACACCCCAGTTTCTGGCCGATCCGGCTATGGCACTTATCTCCCGCTAAGACTAAACAGGCCTCAACTTGCGGAAAATAGCGACTAATATGCTGGCAAAATGCAGAAATTTCTTGGTTGGTGCACTCAAGTAAGGCTTGATCGCAAATTAACATGGTCGGATGACCCGCAGGGACCGCCAGTTGCGCCAGCCAATCAAGCTGTTTGACCGACCCTTGCACCATTCGGAAACGCTCACTGGTGTGGAATAAACGCTCTCGCCATAACAAGGTTTCGTCAACATCGACTTCTAACCAACGACAACGGCCGTTATCCAGTCGATAAAAGCGGGTATCTAACCCACCACCAACATTAATGATCCATGCCGTGGGATGCTGAGCAAGAAACTGTTTAACAATGGCATCACACTGGCTAGTGAGCGTGGCATAAAGAAGCTGGGTTTGATCGAGATTGTGCCAATCACATTCGGGCTGCATGACACACCCTTGGCATGCGGCGGCCGCCATGGGGTCATAGATCACACCATTGTCAGTCAGGCTCTCACGACTGCGCAGCCACATAGGCTTAAATAGCTTACTGGGAACAGAATGCTGTTGCGTACGCACGGACACCTCCACACACGATAATCAAGGATGATAATAATTATCGTTTAAATGTAGAGAAATGCAAAGATGTTTTTTTAACCGCATTCCATTGGCGGACATCAATGTCCGCCAACGTGAGAAATCACATCCAATCGGTATTACGAATCACACCAACAGCAACACCTTCAATCGTCAGTGATTGTGCAGTTAAATCCACCGAGATCGGCATAAATTCATCGTTTTCAGCATGAAGAACAACATTCGACCCTTTCTTCTCTAGCCGTTTGACGGTGACATCGTCATCCACTCGCGCGACGACCACTTGGCCATTATGTACGTCTTGTGTTTTGTGCACCGCCAGTAAGTCACCGTCAAGAATGCCAATATCTTTCATGCTCATGCCGCTAACTCGCAGTAAAAAGTCGGCACTTGGCTTAAACAAGGCTGGATCGACCTGATAGAGGCTCTCAACATGCTCTTGTGCCAAGATGGGCTCACCCGCCGCGACACGGCCAATTAAAGGCAAGCCTTGGTCATCAGGCGTCACCACTTCTTCTTCGCTAATTAAGCGAATACCGCGTGATGCCCCGGGAATAATCTCGAGTACGCCTTTGCGCGCCAACGCTTTCAAATGCTCTTCGGCAGCGTTCGCGGAGCGAAACCCCAGCTGACGGGCGATTTCGGCACGTGTTGGGGGCATCCCTGTGTCTTCAATATGGGTTTTAATCAGCTCGAAGATTTGTTGCTGTCTCGCGGTTAACGGCTTCATGCTCTTACCTGTCTTTTTATACAGTTAACTGTGAGTATATCCAGTAACATACGGCTTGAAAAGGACTAATTATAGACACGAGAAGCGGATCTCATTGTCGGTAGCCGATTCAAACGCGCGCAATCTCGCGTCAATTCTCTGCCTTTGGTTGCAAGTTCGCAGCCATTTTCTGCTATCCTTGGCGCGCATTTTGAATTTGAGGCACTGACAATCATGGCGCTCTGGCAAAAGATTTATTACAAGCTATTGAATTTGCCGCTTTCTGCCTGGGTAAAAACCCAATGTATCCCCTCTGAACCGGTCGAGCAGCTAAACCTGTCTCTCGCACGTCCTATTGTGTACGTGTTGCCGTTTCAGTCTCATTCGGATTTATTAACGCTACGGCGAACCTGTTTACGTCAAGGATTACCGGATCCATTAAAGCCCCTCATTATTGGCGATACCACACTGCCGCGCTATGTCTTTATTAGTCACGGTCGTAAGGTCTTTTCCGCGGATCAAGACTTGCCCAAACGCTCCTTAGCGCATTTTCAAGATCTGCTGCGCTTACATCGTCAAGATAGTGAATTGGATATCCAGCTGGTTCCCGCTTCCGTGTTGTGGCAACGCGATCCGGGTAACGAAACACAACGCCACCAAGCAACGCTGCACGCAATGAATGGGCCAGAAAAATTCTGGACCATCCTTACGCGTGGCCGTGATGGCATGGTGCGGTTAAGCCAAGCGGTATCCTTGCGCTATATGGCGGATAAACACGGCACCGATCAGGCGATCGCCCATAAACTGGCGCGAGTGGCAATGATCCACTTTTCGCGGCAAAAACTCGCGGCTTCAGGCCCACGCTTACCTAATCGTGCTTTGCTCTTCAAACGCCTACTGGCGTCAAAGGCCATCGACAAAGTCGTCCACGATGAAGCACAAAGCCGTGATGTGTCAGTTGAAAAAGTTCGTAAAGAAGCCGTCGACATGATGGAAGAGATTGCGGCAAACTTTTCGTATCGTTTGATTCGATACAGCGACCGCATTCTAACCTGGCTTTGGAATAAACTGTATCAAGGCCTTCATGTTAACAATGCCGAACGGGTTCGCCAGCTGGCGCAAGATGGTCACGAGATTGTCTATGTGCCTTGCCATCGCTCGCACATGGATTACTTGCTGCTCTCTTACGTACTGTATAAAGAAGGCTTAGTGCCGCCGCATATTGCCGCGGGCGTCAACCTCAACTTCTTCCCTGCCGGGCCGCTCTTCCGTCGCGGTGGCGCCTTTTTTATTCGCCGCAGTTTTAAAGGCAATCGCTTATATTCCACCGTTTTTCGTGAATACTTGGCCGAGTTGTTTGCCCGCGGTTATTCGGTCGAATATTTCGCTGAAGGCGGGCGCTCGCGCACTGGTCGCTTACTGTCGGCCAAAACGGGGATGTTATCGATGACCTTGCAAGCCATGCTGCGCGGGCAACAGCGTCCTATCACCTTAGTGCCTGTCTATATCGGCTACGAGCATGTGATGGAAGTGAACACTTATGCCAAAGAGCTACAGGGCCAGCGTAAAGAAAAAGAGAGCTTTGGTCAGGTACTCGGGATCGTGCGTAAGTTGCGCAATTATGGCCTTGGCTATGTCAACTTCGGTGAGCCGATTGCGCTCAATCAACACCTCAATGAGAAAGTGCCAGATTGGCATGATTATATTGATCCAATGGAGCCTCAAAAGCCGGCTTGGATGAACCCAGTGGTGAGTGAGTTAGCGACCAAGGTCATGACCCATATCAACGATGCCGCCGCGACCAATGCGCTGAACCTCTGTGCGACCGCGCTGCTCGCCTCGCGCCAACGAGCCCTGAGCAGAGAAGCCTTAGAAGCACAGCTTGCGGTCTATCAAGGCCTACTGACTCAGGCCCCATATTCCACCAGTAGCAGTGTCCCACAAGCCTCGCCGGTAGAATTGGTCGAGCATGCGTTGTCGTTAAATAAACTGGTGGTCGAGAAAGACACCATGGGTGAAGTCATTTCGCTTGACCGCCAGCAAGCCATCTTAATGACTTACTATCGCAATAATGTGATCCACCTAGTGGCACTGCCATCACTGATTGCACAAATCCTGGTAACCCACCAAACCATCAGTCAATCCGGCTTGCGGGCTTGTGTGCAGCAGTTGTATCCCTTGCTCAAAGCAGAACTCTTTATGAGCTTTGATGATGCCGGACTCGACAGCTACTTTGATGCACTCTTACATGCCATGCATGCGCAGTCCTTGTTGTGCTGTGAGGGCGACAAAGTCACCATGAATAATGCCAAGCTCGGCGAGCTACAATTACTCGGCCGTACCATTGCCGAAACCCTGCAGCGCTATGCCATTACCTTGACCTTGTTCACCCATCAGCCACACATTGATAAGCGCGATTTGGAAAAACACAGCCAAATGCTAGCGCAACGACTCAGCCGTTTGCATGGTATCAATGCGCCTGAGTTTTTCGATAAACAGGTCTTTACCATCTTTATCGATACCCTGCGCGAGCAAGGCTATTTAGACGATGATGCCAAAGCCAATGCTGAGCGCATCCAGGCCTTAAATGACTTTGTCTGTGGTTTGATCTCACCAGAAGTGCAATTAACAATTCAAGCCGTGCTAAATCAGCCGCTGAATGAAAGCCAGCCTGATGATAGCTAACAGGGTACCGTCAGCTTGTAGTGCCCATAAGCTCTTGGTTTTCATAAGCTCTTGGTTACCATAAGATATTGATTAAAAAGCTATTGACGGCCAGAAACAGTTAGATACTTAAAAAAAGGCGCTTCATTCAGAAGCGCCTTTTTAGTGTCTCGTTGTTGATGATAAGAGCGACAACATTAACCGTAAATACCGGCCAAAACACCAATGAATACCACTAAACCGACATAGTTATTGTTTAAAAAAGCCTGAAAACATGCCATGCGTTCCCGTTCACGGGCAAGATAGTGTTGATAAACAAATAGCGCAAAGGCCGCTAATAGGCTCCATTGGTAACCGGCCGCCAGCTCTAGCCATTGCCCGGCGAGCATCAATAGCGCAAGCGTCAATAACTGCAATACACCAACCGCGGCTTTATCCCAACGTCCGAACAAGATGGCGGTCGATTTAATCCCAATCTTTAGATCATCATCGCGGTCCACCATGGCGTACAAGGTGTCGTAAGCAATAGTCCAGCAAATATTGGCCATAAATAGCAGCCAAATCACCGGAGGGAGTGCCCCTTGTGCCGCGGCAAACGCCATCGGGATCGCCCAGCTAAACGCCAGCCCCAACACCAGCTGGGGAAGATGGGTATAGCGCTTCATAAACGGGTAAATAAACGCCAGCGCCACCCCAACAAACGAGAGCTGAATGGTGAGCGTATTTTGGGTTAATACCAATAAAAATGCACCTAACACTAGCGCAATAAAGAAACCCAGCGCTTCTTTCTCGCCAATCCGCCCTGAGGGCAAAGGGCGCGCTTTGGTGCGTTTGACGTGACCATCAAAGTGGCGATCCGCATAATCGTTAATCACGCAGCCGGCAGCACGCATCATATACACCCCGAGCACAAATACGACCAGGGTCAGCAACGCCGGCATGCCATCGGCGGCTAAAAATAACGCCCATAATGTTGGCCAGAGTAATAATAAGGTACCAATGGGACGGTCTAAACGTGCAAGCTGGCCATAAGCAGCCAATTTCGTGCTCATGCAGGCGCCTCCTTGCCATATAAGGGAGAGTGAGGCAAAAAGAGTTCGGCCACTAACATGGGTCGATTATGAAGCCAAAGACGTGAGCGACGGGCATAAAGCTGGTGTGACAAGCAAGAGACATGCGCGGTTTCAATCGCATCGCGGCGAGAGGCCCGCTGTTTAAACACATGCTGACCCAGTGGTTCGGTCCCCAGCGCGTGTAAGTGGCCACCCTGTCCCTCTAAGGTGGAAGCCGGCATTAGCGTTCGCGCACAGAGCCAAGCTTGTCCGTCACCTTTGAGGACGACTTCCCGTACCACACAGGCCTCTGGGCCAATCAAAGCGGTTTCATGATCGGTCAATTTGTCCGGCGTCAGTTGATAGACCTGGAGCACGTCGACATCGAAATCCTGACAGTGGCGTTTGAGTCGTGCCGTCATGGAGTGTGATTCTAACAACCAGCTGCCTTCTGCGGTGCGCTTTAACGCCGCAATATCGGGTCGCTCCCAGCGTGCCTGTTGCAGCGCCTCTAGATAGGTATGATTTAAGTCTGACATTATTTCCTGTGCCACATCGCGCAAAATTCGCCTGTCCGTCCCCCTATGAGGCGGACAATGTTGCTATACTCGGCGGGTAATTGTATCAGGCTGACCGCGATTGGAGAATGCGCACGGCCTACTCCTATCACATCATCAACCGAATTTTTGGGTGGCTATGAGTAAACGACAACCCCTATTGATGGTACTGCTGAGCCTGTTGTTATGGGTCAGTACCGCCGTCCAGGCACAAGAAGAAGGCAGTAACGGCAGCCAAGCAAAGTACAGTTACTTTTCCTTAGAGCCTGAAATTACCACCAATTATGTCACCGAAGGCCCACGGCTCGGTTTTATCAAGGTGAAAGTTGAATTGATGGTTGATGACCCTAAGTGGGTCAGCGAGCTGGAATACCACTCGCCGCTGATCCGCGATGTCATCATAGAAACCTTGGCGCAACAGACCGCGAGCAAAATTAAATCGCTGTCGGGACGCGAAGCGATTCGCAAAGCATGCCTAGAAAAGGTCAACGCGCTTCTTCTTGCCGAAACCAATCGCAGAATGCTGGCCGACCTTTTATTTACCAAGTACCTCTATCAGTAATCACCCAACTGATGGCATATCCTCAGAGACGGCATGGCTGATCACCTCTAGGTGGCTGCCTTGTGCCGCTAACATCTCCTGAATTTGCGCGGGCGGAGTGACATCGGTAAAGACCATATCCAGTTGGGTAATATTGCCTAAGTTCACCATCGCATTACGGCCAAATTTAGTATGGTCAGCGGCCAACATCACACAGCGGCTATTGTCTAAAATGGCTTTTTTAACCCGCACCTCATGATAGTCAAAGTCCAGTAATGACCCATCATCGTCAATACCACTGATCCCCAAGATGCCAAAGTCGAGTCGAAACTGAGAGACAAAATCGAGCGTGGCCTCTCCCACAATGCCACCATCACGATTGCGTACCTCACCACCGGCAATAATCACCGTAAAATCCTGTTTCGGCATTAAGATCGCCGCCGCATTGAGGTTATTGGTGACTACCCGTAAGTTATGATGATCCAGCAATGCGCGCGCCACCGCCTCTGGGGTGGTCCCAATATCAATAAATAACGTTGCGCCGTCGGGAATATGCTGCACCAGCGCCTGAGCGATGGTGTCTTTTTCCTGTTGTTGCAATACTTTGCGGGTCGCATACGCGGTGTTTTCAGAGCTGGAGGGCACGGTGGCACCACCGTGATGGCGGCGAATTTGATTTTCTGCTGCCAATTCATTGAGATCACGTCGAATCGTTTGTGGGCTGACATTGAAGCGCTCAACCAAGTCTTCCGTGCTCACGTATCCTTGTGATTTAACCAGATCAATGATTTGCTGATGACGTTTGTTTTGCTTCACTGCATCTCCCCTTACAAAAAAAGCCCCCGCGATCACGAGGGCTTCCTAGTTTACGCATAGCCACTAGGCAATGCCAAGACAGATCATTTAGGCAGCGTGCACAGCCGCGTCACGGCGCACACGATGCTCTCCCACCCACGCGAGGCACAAGAAGAAGATGGCCAAGCCACAGCCACCGGTGAGCAGCATAAAGCCACCGTCCCAGCCAAAGTGGTCCACGGTATAACCCAGAGCAATGTTCGCGACAACCGCGCCACCTAGATAACCAAATAGTCCGGTCAGTCCTGCCGCGGTACCCGCCGCTTTTTTCGGTGCAAGCTCCAAGGCATACAGACCAATGAGCATCACGGGGCCATAAATTAAGAAGCCAATCGCAACCAGTGCCACCATATCAATGCCTGGATTGCCGGCGGGGTTAAACCAATACACCAACACAGCGACCGTCACCAGCACCATAAATAGCACCCCGGCTGGCGCACGAGCCCCTTTAAAGAACTTATCGGACATCCAACCGCACAACAGTGTGCCTGGGATACCGGCCCATTCATACAAGAAGTAGGCCCAAGACGATTTATCCACAGTAAAGCCTTTGGCTTCATCCAGGTAAACCGGCGCCCAATCGAGCACGCCATAGCGAATCAAGTAAACAAAGGCATTGGCAATCGCGATATACCACAACAGACGGTTTTTCATCACATAAGTGATAAAGATGTCTTTGGCAGACATTTCTTTTTCAAATGCTTCTTCGTCATAGTTATCCGGATAATCGTCTTTGTACTCTTCAATCGGCGGCAAGCCACACGATTGTGGGGTATCTCGCAAGGTAAACCAGATAAAGACAGCGACCAACGCAGCAAAGAATGCCGGCACATAGAAAGAAGCGCGCCAGTCGTCGTTAAACAGCCATAAACCCAGTAAGAACAAAGGACCAATCAGTCCGCCACCAATGTTATGGGCAACGTTCCAGACGGAGACTAGCTCACCACGCTCTTTCCGTGACCACCAGTGCACCATGGTGCGTCCACAAGCCGGCCAGCCCATACCTTGCACCCAGCCATTGATAAACAGCAGCACAAACATGATGGCAATACTGCTTGTCGTCCATGGCAAAAAGCCAAAGCTGAACATCACCAGTGATGACATTAACAGACCGGCACTTAAGAAATATCTTGGGTTTGAGCGATCAGACACGCTGCCCATGAGGAACTTGGACAAACCATAAGCGATGGATACCGCTGCCAATGCGACACCTAGATCGCCGCGACTAAAGCCATATTCGTCAATCAGAAACGGCATCGCCAAGCTAAAGTTTTTACGCACCAGATAATAACCGGCATAGCCGATAAAAATACCAAAAAATAATTGCCAGCGCAGTCGGGTATAAGTGTCACCGATCTGTGACTCTGGCAATCTTTGCCGGTGAGCTGCCGGCCGGAAGATTCCAAACATGGGAGGGTCCTCAGTAAGATGTACGCGATGGATTAATTAAAAAGATAAAAATCAAACAAGTGAGCAACTAAAGTTTCGATTTCGCTCAACAAATGGAATAATCACTCAAAATGAAAACCAAAACCGTGAAATCGAACATAAAAACATAGATCTAACGCAAAAAAGGCATGCGTTCGAACAAAAAAAGAGCAATTCATTGCTCTTTTTTAGGGCACAGTGGTATCAGTCGATGAACGAGGGGTTAGCGGATAGTCAGGCGTGGCGTTTTGCGTCCCATAAACCCAGGACACAACCGATGATTAAGCCAAATAAATGCGCCATATTGGCGATGTTCATGCCCATAGGCTGGAAAAATCCAATCACCAGCCATGCCAGCATAAAGATCACATAAGGTTTTTCGATGGTTAATCCACGCTCGGGAGCCAACCAAGTTAGCCACCATAAATAGCCCAGTAGCGCATAAACCACGCCGGAAAGCCCACCAAAATACGGGCCGTCTAACCAATATTGGCCTAAGCCTGAGAAAAGTGCGGCAAAGAGAAAGATCTGCATCAGCTTACTGCTACTATCGAGACGCTCAATTCGGCCTCCGAGCACCCACCACCACAACAAATTAAAGATGATGTGTAAGGCAGAAAAATGCAGCAGTGCATGGCTGAATAAACGCCATAATTGCCATTGTTGGCTGCTGTCTGCAGGAAACAGCAGACGACGCGCTACCACATCAAAGCCGCCGAGGGTCATCAGCGTAAACAAGGCCACACAGATAAACATGATACTCAAGGTAACCGGGCCAGATTTCTCTTTTACCGTTTGCCATAATCGGGCTGAGGGGTAGTGAAAGCGTGCTTGGCGCGTCTCGGCAACTTGCCAAGACGCCGCTTGATAACGACTATGTGTTGGATCGGCAATAAAACGTTCTAGCTCGTTGTCGACCCATGCTTTGTCGTCGTCATTAATCAACCAAACCGCAACGTGTGCGTCTGGCTCTGGCGCGAGCTCAAGGCTAACATCATGCGCGGCCGCGTAATCGATAAAAGCTTGTGCCAAGCGCGCATTGGGCAATACCGCGATTTTTGCATGGGCTGTCCTATTTTATATCGATCCCTGATGCGGTCGGCAGTGACTGTCGATGCCAGGCTTCAAACCCACCATGACACTATAAACCGTATCGAAGCCTTGATTGATCAAATACTGTGCCGCCCCTTGGCTACTGATCCCGTGATAACACATCACCAAGACGGGTTGATCAAAATCGACCTGATCCATAAACGCCACCAGCGTGTCGTTGGTAAGGTGATAGGCCTCTTGAGGATGCGCGACCTGAAAGGTTTGAGGATCACGAATATCCACTAATACTGCATTTTGCTGATCATCGTTCAGCATTTCCCACGCATCGGTCACAGAGATATGTGCGAACTGATCCATACCTTATACCTCTCCACTCACAAAGTTATTCCCAGCAGATGTTACACGAGGATCGCGTGCGCCTCGAGATGAACCCGCATTGTACCTGAGTTTGTCTCCCCCCGCCTGCCTAGCAATACTCGCTTTGTTTGATTTTTGATCGTTTGTGGACAAAGGTGTGAATTGCGTTGATAAGCGATGATCGTAGCTAAGGATCCACTACATATAGTATGGATCCAGGATAAGCTGTGCATAACTTGCTATCGGGATGAGTACCGCCTGGTTTTCAGGCATAAAAAAACCGGCCAACGGGCCGGTTTTTCTTCACGAAACCAATACAAGGATCAGGAGGCGCTATAGCGCATCGCCAATGGCTTGCTTTAATTTCTTCATCGCATTTTTTTCTAGTTGTCGCACACGCTCTGCGGAGACTTGATAATGCGTTGCCAAGTCTTGCAACGTTGCCTTATTGTCCTCTAACCAACGAGCACGAACAATATGCTGACTACGTTCATCCAAGCCTGATAACGCATTCGCCAAGCGACGATTAGCGTGCGCTTCCCAGTTTTCTGCCTCTAGAGACTCGGCAATATCTGAGCTTTTGTCCTCTAGGTAGTAAACCGGCGCCATTGGGCCATTTTCACGCTCATCGTCTGCCGATGCGGGCGCTTCAAAGGTCGGATCTTGTGCCGCTAAACGGGCTTCCATCTCACGAACTTCTGACGCCTCAACGCCAAGTTGCTCCGCGACCATATTCACTTCGTCGTTATTAAACCAACCCAAGCGCTTCTTATTTTTACGTAAGTTGAAAAACAGCTTACGTTGCGCTTTGGTCGTTGCCACTTTAACGATACGCCAGTTACGTAATACGTACTCGTGAATTTCGGCTTTGATCCAATGGACAGCAAATGACACCAGACGTACGCCAACTTCAGGGTTGAAACGTTTGACCGCCTTCATCAAGCCAATGTTGCCTTCTTGAACCAAATCCGCGATGGGTAAGCCGTATCCGGTGTATCCACGGGCGATGTGAACAACAAAACGCAAGTGAGATAAGATCAGCGACTTTGCCGCCTCCAAATCACCATGATAATGGAGACGCTCGGCCAGCGAATGCTCCTCTTCCGCGCTGAGCATAGGGTGGCTGTTAACCGCTTGCAGATAACCATCGATGTTACCTTGTACAATCGGTGCCAATGCGTTCATCTCTTTTGTCATTCAAACCTCGTTTCCGAATCGTCGAAGACCGAATTGCTATTAAGCATGCAAAAATATACCCAAGCGGGGGAAAACTGCAAGCCCTGATGTCTCTCTCGTTGTTCTATGACCGTATTACCCCTATACAGGTTCAATCTCTTTTAAGTGACGGCGCGTCGCCAGCAAGGCAGCGCCTACGCCAAGCAAAACGGATCCCATCAATAATAGCAAAGACTCATCCCAACTCAGTCCGCTGAGGGTAAAGGGCTTGTCATATAGCTGTGCAAATTGGTGGACGGCACCATCCATCAGCCACGTATTCATGGCAGTGAGAATCCAGGCCACGACTGCGGCTAAACTCCCCAGCCAAGCCCCCATGTATAAATAGGGACGCAAAATAAAACTGTCCGTTGCGCCCACCATTTTCATCACCTGGATCCGGGGTTGATGATGCAGGACCTGTAAGCGCAGCGTATTCCCGACCAGCAAAACAACAGCCGCCAGCATTAAAATAGAAAATAACCACGCCATCGTCATCGCCAAGGTCTTTATGGCATCAAGACGCGCGAGCCAGTCGGTATCGAGCCGCACTTCAGCGACCTCATCCCGTTGCCTTAATTGCTCTGCTAATCCACTCGCGCGATCCGACAGTGTCCGAGTGCTGTCATTGTCAGCATCTCCCCTGGGAACCACCACGATCACGCTGGGAAGAGGATTGTCCTCCAATAAAGTGACCGCTTGATGAAAGCCACGCTGCTTTTTAAGCGCGGTCATGCCTTCAGACGGTGACACATAGGTGACGCTATCAATACCTGGCCACGTTTTCAGTGTGTCCGCCAGCGCCTGTCCCTGTTGCTCAGATTGTGTCGGCGACAAGAAAACATTGATCTCTGCTGGGCTTTGCCAATGCGCACTTACCGCGACCACATTTTTAGCTAGCAAATAGAAGGTCGCCGGCAAAGACAAGGCAACGGCCAACACCATCAGCGTGAGTAAATTACCCATCGGACGCTGAAAAAGATCACGCCAAGCCGTCAATGCGTGACGTTGCTGGGTCTGAATAAATGATTCAGCCATGCCCCACCTCCGCTAAGCTTCCGTGTTGAAGGTCAAAGCGCCGTAAATGGTTGTATTGTTCGAGCAGGCTGGTGTCATGCGTTGCCATCAAGATGGTCACCCCGACTTGATTGAATAAGCGGAATAATTCCATAATTTGCGCAGACAACGCCGCATCTAAATTTCCGGTCGGCTCATCAGCCAACAGCACTTGGGGACGATTGACCACCGCACGCGCAATCCCTACCCGCTGTTGCTCACCACCGGACAGTTGTATGGGGTTACAACGCGCTTTATCAAGCAAACCAACTTTATCGAGCGCGGCTGAAACCCGCTTTTTGATTTCATTGTCTGACTGCTGCTCAATCCGTAAGGGCAAGGCGACATTTTCGAACACGGTCGCGTCCATCAGCAGTTTATGATCTTGAAAGATAATCCCTAAATGACGACGCAAAAAGGGAATATCTTGACGCGGGAGGCGCGATATATCGTGGCCGTTGAAATAAATATGTCCATCACTGGGACGCTCAATGGCACAAATTAGTTTCAACAAGGTGCTCTTCCCTGCGCCTGAATGACCCGTGAGCAGGGCCATGTCGCCTTTAGGCAATTCAAAATTAACCTTTTGTAAGGCCTGACGTCCCCCGCGATAGGCTTTGCTGACTTGCTGAAACTGGATCACGGTTATTCCTCCCGGCTAAACAGCGCCTCGATAAAGTCATTGGCGTTAAAGGTGCGTAAATCTTCAATGCCTTCACCGACACCAATATAGCGAATCGGAATATTAAATTGTTCAGCCACCGCAAAAATCACCCCGCCTTTTGCGGTGCCATCTAATTTAGTGAGGGTAATACCGGTGATCGGTGCTATCTCATTAAATAACTTGGCCTGACTGATCGCATTTTGCCCGGTGCCTGCATCAAGGGTAAGCATCACTTCGTGCGGGGCACCTACGTCCAGTTTTTGCATCACACGGACAATTTTGCGTAGCTCTTCCATCAAGTTGGCTTTGTTTTGCAAGCGTCCGGCGGTATCGGCAATCACCACATCGACATTTCGTGCTTTGGCCGCTTCAATCGCATCATAAAGCACAGACGCGCTATCAGCGCCGGTATGCTGGGCAATCACGGGCACGTGGTTACGCTCACCCCAAGCTTGCAGTTGTTCAACGGCGGCAGCACGGAAGGTGTCACCGGCGGCTAACATGACCGATTTGCCTTGATCCTGAAATTGGCGTGCCATTTTGCCGATCGTGGTCGTTTTACCCACGCCATTAACGCCAACCATCAAGATCACATAAGGCTTTTGATCCGTCAGCACCAAGGGTTGCTCAACGCTTTCCAGCATGTGCGCCATTTCTTGTTTGAGAATGCCGTACAGGGCTTCACCATCTTTGAGATCGCGACGGCTGGCCTTATCGGTGAGGTTATCAATGATTTTGGTCGTGGCTTCCATCCCTACATCAGAGATCAGCAACTGTTCCTCAAGCTCTTCAAATAGCTCTTCATCGATTTTCTTGCCGCTAAACAAGCTAAAGAAGCCGGAGCCGAGGTTGGTTTTGGTTTTTTGCAGGCCACGTTTTAACCGCGCAAAGAAGCCTTCACGTTGCGGTTTTTCGCGCACCGCTGGCTCTGGCTCTGGCTCTGGCTCTGGCTCTGGCTCTGGCTCTGGCTCTGGCTCTGGCAAGCTACCCGTGTTGATTTCGCCCTCAGGTGCAAGGCTTTCTTGTTGATTTTGTGAAGCAGTTTCAACAGACGTATCCGTCGACGTCACTGACGCCACCGTATCGTCCGCCACGTCTGGCGAATGCGTTGATGATTCTTGTTCTGGGTCCGGCTGTGCCTGGTCTTTTTTACGACCCAAGCCCAACCATGACATAAATCCACGTTTCTTTTTTTCTGCCATTGGCAAATCCTAAAGCATGCTTGATACAATCAGCGGCACAATACCGAATCGGCATAGTCTACCACCTTCTTAACGGTCAAAAAATCTATGGTTAAACGCGCCAACCGCAAACCCTCATCGCCTACCCCTTCTCGTGGGGTTGGGTCTGTCCGTATTATTGCTGGCCGCTGGCGTGGCCGTAAGCTTGCGGTACAAGACGCGCAAGGGCTCCGCCCCACCACTGACAGGGTGAAAGAAACCGTTTTTAACTGGCTCGCGCCTTATTTGCCAGAGGCTCGCTGCCTCGATATTTTCGCAGGAAGTGGCGGACTCGGCTTTGAAGCGCTCTCTCGTGGCGCAAGCTGGGTCCATTTTTGTGAGAAACATCCCGCGGCAGCCAAACAATTACGGGCTAATGTAGATCACCTTGGGGCGCAAAACGCACACATTGATTGCGGCGATGCGCTCGCCCTACTTGCCACCGCCCCCAAAGACGGTCCGTATGATATTGTGTTTGTCGATCCGCCTTTTCATCAAGGCCTACTCGAGGACACCTTGGCCGCGTTAGACGCCAATCATTGGCTTGCGCCAAACGCCTGTGTTTATGTCGAAGCCGAGAGTGATTTAGAGGCTTGTCAGATCCCCGCGCATTGGCACTGTCACCGTGAAAAACGCGCAGGACAAGTCAACTACCGGTTATATTTTACTGAACCCGATCATTAAGCAAACAAGACCCGTGAGAGAAAAACTATGAAAGTGTTAATCTTATTGGCGAAAGCCGCCATCGTCTTTGTGTGGCTGGTGTTGATTGCCAATATTGTCCATCCTTTTCCTGGTGTCGCCGCCATGGCACTGTACATCATGACGGGCTTTTTGTTAGTCATGCACGGCTTACAAATGCTGATCTTTTTAGGGGCCTTTGGCGATAAAGTTGCCATGAGCCGCTGGGAGAAGTGGTCAATTCTGATTTTTGGGATCTTTGCGCTGCTCGATATTCGCCGTAAGTATATGGTGTAACGCAATCACTCGCGACTATGCTGGCACTGCCAGCATAGTTCAAAGCTACCGGCATTCTCTTCACCGCATGCTTGGCAAATCCAATGGGTGTGACTTTGGGCTTCGTATTCCTGTAGCAACGTCCGCGCCTGAGTCACCTTTTCTGGCTCGACCCACAAGGTGACCCCCTGAACATCCGGGGGTAGCTCTCCCACCGCGGCACTCAATGTTTCACCTTTTAACACACAATCAATCTGGTGGCTGACCAGTAGCCCTTTTAGGCTGTGTGCTTCTAAGAGGTTCATCGCTTGATAGACTTGCTCCATGGTTATCCTCCTTGGGCGATCACCACCGAGGCGCTAATCAATGCTTGCGCCAAAAAGTAACTCGACATCACCATCGCTTGTGCTGCACGGAACTCACCTTTAAAACGCGCAAAAGCAAGCACCGTATCTGAGAACATGAATAATATTGCTCCCGCTAACGCCATCCCTGCTGCGAGAGAATGGGTGTTCAACCAGTACTCGCCTGCGGCCCATACCATCTGTGTGATCACGGCAATATAGATAGCAACCGGTAAGGCAAAACGCCCAAGGTTGGGAAGTAGCAAAAGAAAAACGATCACCCCAAGGCCTGAGAGCATGGCGGGTAACCACCACACCATGTGGCCGTCAAATTGCGCCCAGAACGCAAATATATAAACGAGATGTGCGAATAAAAAGCTGGTTAACCCATGGACAAATCTGTCTTTGGGTAGCATTAAAAAGACATCACCGACCACTGACAGTAATAGTGCAACGAATACCCATTGCGCATAATGGGAGACGCTAAGGTGTGCACCAACAATGAGCATCAGCAGCACAATGGTCAGCGGTTTAAAAAGATAAAACTGCCAACGCGGGCCCCGGTAGGCTGCGGAGATATGCAGCAGTCCAGAACAACAGACAGCGAACCAGCTCCACATGATTATCATTCCTTTCACAACAAGGACGCCAAGTCTAGGCAGGCTAGCGAAGATGTCCAGTGTACCTTGATAAGAATAAGATCCAGTTTAAAAAAATCGTAATGTTAACGAGGCGGTGACAGTCGCGGCGAGTCGTTCGTTAGCCGCTCCACTGCGGCCAAACTTGCGCGTAAAAACCTATCGCCCCGGCGGTAAACAGCAGAATAAGGGCAGCAGCAAGGCGCCATATTAAGCGGTTGCTTCGCGGTACCAGTTCCGACTCACAATACTTGCTTACCGATATAAATTTACGCATATCATCGACTTGGTAACCGTCTTCATGCACCACTTTATTCCTAATGGTCGCCACGAAGCGCAGCTTTTTGACCACATCATGGGGAAGCCGTTTTTGACTGCTGTCGATAAGCTGGTGGAGCCCTTTCCCTTCCGCGTGATAGTGCTGGCGCAGTAAGCTTTCTAGGCGCTTACTGTGCTTAATAACCACTGCTACATCATCCATGATCTCTCTCCTTGCTGGCTCACTGCCATCTTTCTAGTATGACGGTTTTTACGCCCTTTAGGGATTCGCGATTTCATGATTGGGATCTGACTCCGTATACATGCTTTCAATTACTTATGACTGCTTTTATCGCAAAAAGTGTCATCCACTAGGGAACCAGCCACGCGGTGATGCGCTGACGCTGTAATAATGCCGTTATCAACGCCGCGCCTGCAAACGCATAAATCGTCAGAGCCGGGATCCATAGCCACGATGGCGACAAGGTCGGCCAGTATGCACGCACCGGCCAAAGGAAAATCGGATGAATCAAATAAATGCCGAGGCTATAACGACTTAGCGTGGCCACCCATGATGGTGTGGTTCGTCCCTGCCGCCACTGCCGAACCGCCAAAAAGACCGCGGCGCTGATCAGTACCGTGTTGATCGTCGTGTAAGATAACCAGCCTTCGGTGATATAACGCTGGTATTGGATACTGGTACCAAGCACATGGTATCCGGTCATTCCCACGGCGAGTAACCCTAAAACCCACCAAAGAGGCCGCGCGCGTGGGTAATAATGAAGCCAAAACCCCAGCCACAAATAACCGCCATAAAGAATAAAGTCATTCCGCCACCACCCCTGCGCGCCCGATAAATACCAGGCGGTGACGCCCATCCACGCAAGCCCCACCGCCGCCACGCCCGATGCCGGTAAATGCGCGACAACGGGACGCAGTATCGGAATCCAAAGTAATAGCGGGATGTAATAGTAAAAAAAACCCAGATGATAATAGGTCTCATGGTCGGGCGCAGCGTGTAATGTTTGCGCTACCGTCTGCCAAGAAAAGCCTTCAGCAGTGAGTCCAGATAAGCCCGCGAACAATAGCGACCAAAGCACAAAAGGCACCACCACTTTCATCACCCGACGCTGAATAAAGTGTCTAAGCGTGAACCGGTGCGAGGACGACAACAGCAACACCCCTGAAATCATAATAAATATAGGGACCACCCAGCGGCTGGCGCTATTGAGTCC
Source organism: Salinivibrio sp. EAGSL (assembly GCF_013366455.1). Classification (NCBI taxonomy): domain Bacteria; kingdom Pseudomonadati; phylum Pseudomonadota; class Gammaproteobacteria; order Vibrionales; family Vibrionaceae; genus Salinivibrio; species Salinivibrio sp. EAGSL. The sequence goes on from NZ_JABWMG010000002.1 coordinate 161,667, forward strand.
AACCGCCACGCTCCAATCTGATAAAGCGATCTGCCCAATTTCAGTGCGATACGGCCCCAAGACATGAATCGCGACCACAAATAATGCGGCCAACACGCGAAGTACATCGAGATACGCAATATGCCCTTGATGTTGCGCTGGTTGCATTTGTTAACACCTTTAACCATCTGAGTGAACAAGACGAACTTCATAATACGCCAAATTGCCGTCAAAAGACGCTCATTCACGACAACTTACAGTCAAGTATGTCAATTTTTATGCCGAAAACTAGCACACAGATCGGCTTATTACGTTAAAAGTTAGCATTTAATGTTGATATTTGGTTTAAAAAACAATTAACATCCGGCCTTCTTTCCCATTGACGGGAAGTGCAGTACTAACATGGAGACGAATGACATGCACTCAAACACCTCCGAGCAACGGGGCGGCCCACATAAACGCACGCTGTTTACGCGTTTTCTCGATACCGTCGAGTGGCTCGGCAACTTATTACCCCATCCTGTGACCTTATTCGCAATTTTCTGCGTCGCTATTCTGCTGGCATCGGGTGTCGCCGGTTACTTTGATGTTTCAGTGGCGGATCCGCGTCCAGAAGGCGCAAGCGGGCGTGCCGCCGATGGCATGATCTACGTGCAAAGCCTGCTTAATGCCGAAGGTTTGCAAATGATCGTCACCAATTTGGTGAAAAACTTTACTGGCTTTGCGCCATTAGGCACCGTATTGGTTGCTATGTTGGGTGTCGCAGTAGCCGAGCATTCTGGCTTACTCTCAGCATCAATGCGTGGTTTAGTGATGGGCGCCTCTCGCCGTACCGTCACCTTTACCATTGTCTTTGCCGGTATTATCTCTAACACCGCCTCAGAGCTCGGTTATGTGGTCTTAATTCCGCTCGCGGCGATGATCTTTCACTCGTTAGGCCGCCACCCACTTGCCGGCTTGGCAGCAGCATTTGCCGGGGTGTCGGGCGGCTATTCAGCTAACTTATTGCTGGGTACCGTCGACCCATTGCTCTCCGGGATCACCGAATCTGCTGCACAAATGATTGATCCCGAGTACACCGTGGGCCCAGAGATGAACTGGTACTTTATGTTTGTCTCCACCTTCTTTATTGCCTTTGTCGGCGCCTGGATAACCGATAAGATTGTTGAGCCTAAGCTTGGACCTTATGACCAAAGCCAAGCGTCTGAAGACATTTCTGCGGCCTCGGCCAGTAAGCTTAATGATGACGAAAAACGCGGCCTGCGTAATGCGGGGATTGCGGTGCTGATTGTCAGTGGTATTTTAGCACTCACCATTGTCCCAGAGTGGGGAGCACTGCGTCATCCCGAGACCGGTGACGTGGCGGGATCTCCGTTCTTGAAAGGGATTGTCGCCTTTATCATGGTGTTCTTCGCGGTACCGGGTATCGTGTTTGGTCGTACGGTTGGTACCATCAACAACGATCGTGATGTGATTGACTCGATGTCGAAATCGATGAGTGCGATGGGGATGTACATCGTACTGGTGTTCTTCGCCGCTCAGTTTGTCGCCTTCTTTAAGTGGACCAACTTCGGCCAAGTGATTGCCGTCGGCGGCGCAGACTTTCTGCAAACCATTGGTTTAACCGGCCCTGCGTTATTCTTTGCCTTTATTTTAATGTGCGGTCTAATCAACCTATCGGTGGGATCTGCATCGGCACAATGGGCGATTACCGCACCGATTTTTGTGCCGATGTTAATGTTGGTGGGGTATGCACCAGAGACCATCCAGTCCGCTTATCGTATCGGTGACTCGGTCACCAATATCATTACTCCGATGATGAGTTACTTTGGGCTGATTTTGGCGGTAGCTTGCCGCTATGTGAAAAACCTGGGGATTGGTACCTTAATAGCCACCATGCTGCCTTACTCGATGATCTTTATGGTCGGGTGGAGCATCTTGTTCTATGTGTGGGTTTTTGTTCTCGGTTTACCGGTCGGCCCGGGCGCTGAGACGTATTACAACTTTAACCAATAATCGTCTTTGATTCTTTACCAGGCAAGCCGATCACGCTTGCCTTTTTTCCCTCTTAAGTGGGATTTTCATCCTTCCTCGAAGACGGTTATAGTAACGCTATCTCAATGATGGTAGCCAACAAATGACAACTCTTGCCGACAGTCAGGACCAACCGGCTTGCGACGCTCACTCTCTTGCCCGCGAGGCACAACTGAGTGAGACGTTTAAACACAATATTACGCCCTTTTGGCAGCAACGTGAGCATGGATTTTTCCATGGAGAAAGTGGCTTGCGTCTGCATTGGTGTAGCTTTACGCACCCACAACACACGCGTGCAGTCGTGGTGGTAAATGGCCGCATTGAAAGCGTAATGAAGTACCAAGAGATCTTTTATGACCTCTTTCAAATGGGCTATGACGTTTACAGCTTTGATCATCGCGGCCAAGGTTTATCAGAGCGTTTAGTCATTAAACCGCGCGATTTGGGACATGTTGAACGTTTTGACGATTATGTCACCGATCTCGCGACCTTCATGCAAACCATTCGGGCCCATCGTCATTATGATCAGACCTTCATGCTAGGTCACTCGATGGGGGGCGCCGTTGCCACACTCTATGCGCATCAGTATCCGAACGCGCTCGCAGGATTAGCCATGACCGCGCCCATGTTTGGCGTACAAGTGAGTCCCTGGCTCGGCCGTATCGCGCCTTGGCTTTGTCGCTCGATGGCACGCTATCAACACCCACCGCGTTTTGGGCCGGGGCAAGTGGGCTATCGTCATGTGCCGTTTGAGCAAAACCGCCTGACTCACTCGCGAGCACGCTATGCCTGGTTTCGCCAGCTATATATCAACCAACCCCAGTTACAAATCGGTGGACCGAGCGCGCGCTGGATTGCCGAAGGCATGGCCGCAGGCGAACAATGCTTAGCGGTCGCATCACAATTAACGACGCCAACATTTATCTGCCAAGCTGGTGGCGAGCAAATCGTCTCTAATCCAGCCATGTCGCAATTTCATTTTTTACGCCAACAGGCCAATCAACCCAGCCAATGGCAGTTTTTTGCGGGGGCACGGCATGAGATCCTGTTTGAAACCGACACCCATCGTATTGCCGCTTTATCCGCGATACGCGACTTTTTTGATCGCCAATGCGAGGATCGCTAATGCAAGCTGTCGGCTCATCCATGGGGTCACTAAAAGCGGAAATCAAACAGTGATAGTGTTCCCTTTTTAACCGCTGCGAGTTGCAGTAGACTCAAAGGATACTGTGATTGTGATCGCCAAACTAATGAGGACATGATGTACAAACTTGTCGCTTCTGATCTAGACGGTACCTTGCTGACGCCTGAGCATCGTATCGCCCCCTATACCAAGCAAGTGCTGGAGCACCTTCATCAGCAAGGTATTCACTTTGTGTTTGCGACAGGTCGCCATCATGTCGACGTTGCTAGCATTCGTGAAACGGTTGGTATTCCAGCTTACATGATCACCTCGAACGGCGCCCGTGTGCACGACAGTGATAACCAGTTGGTTTACCAGCATAATGTTGACCCTGCTATCGTCGCGAGTCTGATTCAAGACGTCAAAGATGATGCAACTGTCACCATTCACTTATACCGTGATGATGAATGGCTACTGAGTAAAATGGACGAAGAACTCGCCCGTTACCATCAAGACTCAGGGTTCCAGGCCCGTGAATTTGACGTCGATAATCCCCCGGTTGATAACGTGGCCAAGATTTTCTTTATCCGCCATGATCATGACTACCTACTGCAGTATGAGCATCAATTTATTGAGCAGTATGGGGATCAAGTCAGCATTGCCTTCTCTACCCCTTTCTGTCTCGAAGTCATGGGGAGTGGGGTGTCAAAAGGCGCAGCCTTAGAGGCCGTCGCCCGCCGCCACCAGCTCAATCTCAGTGACTGTATTGCGTTTGGCGATGGCATGAATGATGTCGAAATGCTGAATGCCGCCGGCCAAGGGCTGGTGATGGCAACGGCACAGGCACGGGTAAAAGCGACTCTTTCAGACAAGGCAATCATTGGCAGCCATGCCGACGAAGCCGTCGCTCGCTATTTAAAAGCCCATTTATTGGATCAGTGACAGCTTCATTGGGCTTACTTTTGGCGCCAGCCTCGCTGTGGTTACTCCCCCACCATGGCGAGGATGGCCTGCCATTGCGTATCCGTCACCGGCATCACACTTAGACGGTTGCCTTTTTTCACCAAGGGCATCTCAGCCAGGGCCGGATTACCTTTCATCTCAGCCAAGGTAATTAACGGTAAATGACGCTGATAGGCCACATCCACCATAAACCACCTCGGTATCTGTGGCGTCGATTTCGGATCAAAATAGCCGCTTTCTGGCTCAAACTGGGTATGATCGGGATAACACGCACGCACCACGGTCGCCACGCCGACTACCCCAACGTGCTTGCAGGATGAGTGATAAATCAACACCTGATCACCGACCGTCACCTCATCACGCAGCATATTTCGTGCTTGATAATTGCGCACCCCTTCCCAGCATGAAACCTTTTGCTGCTTTAAGGTGTCTATGGAAAACGTATCTGGCTCGGTTTTAAATAACCAATAACGCATGCTAGCTTGCTCTTCATCCAATCCTAACGGCAATCTTGCCCGCCAGCTTGAATCGGCGCAAGTCTGTCTATCGCTTATCACAAGGAGTTTATCGTGCCATCCACTCGTCATCTGTTCGTGATTACCGCTGTGAGTGTGCTCAGTTTGGTGGGATGCAGCCAATCTTCTGGCCCTATAGAGCTTGGGCACCGTAGCGATGTCGTTGCCTCGGGACTCAGTCAGTCGCCAATTCCTTTTATGCAAAGCGGTCGTATCGCTGTGAGTCCCGAAACAGCCAGTTTTACCCCCTGCGGCAGCCAACAACAGTACTGGCTTGATTTAACCAGCGAACAGCGCGCGGCACTTGACCAGCATGAGGCGTCGGTTTATGCCGAATTTGAAGGCTTTATCACCCCTGTCTCTCGCCGAGGTTTTAGTGCCGATTACCCTGCCGCCGTCACCGTTTCGCGCTTAAACATGCTGACAAGTGAGCTAAAAGGTTGTGCTCAACCGCGTAATACTGTGCTGGCCGAAGGCAGTGATCCCCGACTTTGGTCCGCCGCGGTAGGAAAAGGACATGTAGCGTGGGAAAGTGACAATGATACCCAAGAGGTTCCCCTATCCGACTATCAGTTGGACGATGAACAGGCACAGTTTAGCAGTAAAGAGGCCGTTCTCACTCTCACCCTCAACGGATGCCAACAAAGCGAACACACCCTTTATGGCTGGCAGGCTCGTTTAAAAACAGCCCAAAATACCTTCCAAGGCTGCGCGGTTTTGCCTTCAGCCGACACCAGCCAGCATTGGACGGGCCAATATCAAGGCACCAGCCAGCACTCAGGCCAACCAACACTAACCACCCAACTGACGTTACTGCCTGACCACAGCGCCATCACCATCTATCACCCGCAAGGGGAAGCCGTGACTAAAGAAACCGGGGTTTGGCAGCCGGTCGCTAACAATAAGGTACAAGTGCTAACCACTCGCAGTGGCGAACAAATGGTAGTGTCTGAGCGTATTTATCAACGCAACGGCTTGTCCTTGACCGCAACCGAAGAGACATTTAATGGCAATACGTATCCTTTGGGCCCTGAAGGGTTAACACTTAAGCGTCAGGTCGATGGCGCGGACAGCAGACAACAATGACCTGGTATTCGTGGCTGGGCTTGCGCACAATAGCGCGCTATTAACCAAGGAGACAATCATGGCCCGTTCGCCCTGCCGCCAATGCGGTTTTACCTATCACTGTATCTGTCACTGCTATTGGCCGCTTGAAAGCCAATTGCAATGCGTGCTCGTGATGCACGAAAACGAAGCGGCGCGCCAATCCAACACCGGCAAACTGGTTAAAGCGGCGCTGTCCCACACTCAGATAGAGATTTGGCAACGCAAACAACCACCGCAAGCCTTGCTCGACAGCTGGGCGCGCGGTGATGTGTCACCTTGGTTGTTGTTTCCCAGTGATGATGCCGTCCCCGCAGATAGACTCTTCGCTGACCCGGCTCGGTCTGTCTCTTGCGAGAATAGGTTAGTCTCTTGCGCGGATAGTTCTGTCTCTTGCGCGGAGACGTTAGCCGCCACGAATGCGCCTCGCGCGCCGTTACAATTTGTGGTGCTGGATGCGACTTGGCAGCAGGCGCGAAAAATGCTCAATAAAAGCCCATGGCTCAATCGTCTGCCGCGGGTCAGTTTGCCGTCGACTGCGGCCTCGCAATATACGCTTAGGCGCAATCAGCCACCGGGACACCTGTGTACCAGTGAAGCGGTAAGTGCATTACTACGAAGCCAAGGCGACGTGAACGCCGCCACGCAGCTGGACCATTTTCTTGCCCACTTTATCAAGAGCTACGAGGCCGATCGCCACCATCACACCACACCGCTCCCCGTCCCCAAGGTGCTGACACCAAACACGTGAACAAAAAAACGCCGAGCACAGCGCGTTGCCATGCTCGGCGTTTAAGCGGTTTATAGGTTACAGCTTAAAGCGGCTGATCTCTTGCTCAAGGCTATGAGAAAGCTCGGATAACGTCGCGGCTTGACGCGCGGCTTCATCCGCTTCGGTCGATAGCTCATTGGACACATCGCGAATGCCCTCTGAGTTGCGGGTGATTTCCGAGGTCACGCTCGACTGCTCTTCCGCCGCCGAGGCAATTTGGGTGGCCATATCGCTAATTTGGCTCACCGCCGCGACAATTTGGCTCAGGCTTTCATGCGCAACGCTCGCCTCATCGACACTGGCATGTGCCCGTTGTTGGCTATTTTGCATCATAGTCACCGCTTTACCGGTCGCCTGCTGCAAGGTATCAATCATTTGCTGGATTTCGGTAGTCGAGGCATGGGTGCGTTGACTCAAAATACGCACCTCATCGGCCACCACCGCAAAGCCTCGGCCTTGCTCGCCCGCACGCGCCGCTTCGATCGCGGCATTCAACGCCAACAAGTTCGTTTGTTCGGCCACACTCTGAATGGTCGATAAGATACTCGTGATGCTGTGCGCGTGTTGATCCAACTCACCAATCACACCGGTGGCCGCCTCGACGTCATGCGCCAACTCGGTGATAGCGTGTTTGCTTTTCTCTACCTGCTGGCCGCCATCGTTGGCAACGCTTTCGGTCTCTTGGGCGGTGCGGGCGGTGTTATCGGCATTGCCGGCAATATCTTGGGTCGCCGAGGCCATTTCATGGATAGCGGTTGCCACCATATTGATTTCATCTTGCTGATGACCAATACGGGTAGAGCGCTCTTCGGCTTGTGCCGCGGTCAGCTCGGCTTGTTGCTTGAGCGAGCCAGACAGCTGGCGCAAATGCGACACCATGGTGTGCATGTTGCCGACAAAGCGGTTGAAGTTATTGGCCAGTTTACCAATTTCATCATTACTGTGTGGCTCAAGGCGCTGGGTTAAGTCCCCTTCACCGGAGGCAATTTCTTCTAGCGCAGCGGACACATTGAGCAAGTCACGGAACAACACATGCATCAACCAAGTCACAGCACCGGCCACCAGCAAGGTGATAACGAGGGCTGTCAGTATAAGATCGAACAAGGCATCACCCTGGCTGGCGTATTCGGTGCGCTTATCCAGTTCAATCGCCAGCACCCAATCGGTGTTGGGAACCGAGGCAAAGTAAAACAGTTTATCGACCCCATCGACAGGCAATTCCACCAGCGATTGCTGTGCCAACGCCTGACGCACGCGGTTTTCATTCAGCTCAGGAGACAGGCTGCTATACGGCTTTAGCAAGCGTGCTTTGTCTTTGTGGGCGAGAAAAGTGCCGTCAGCGCCTAGCAGCATCGCGTTCGCATTTTTGCCCACTTTCAATTGGGTCACATCGCGGATCAACTGGTCAATCAACACATCTGCGCCCACAACACCGATCAATTCGCCATTGCGACGCACCGGCTCGGCCAAAGTCACCAGCATCGCACCGGTAATCGCATCACTGTAAGCGGTGGTAATCATCGGGCTACCTGCGCTCACGGCTTGTTTGTACCACGGGCGAAGACGCGGGTCATAGTCATCGCGGTTGCGCTCTGGGCGCGAGCGATACATGGCACCTTTTGGGGTACCAAAGTAGATATCGTCAAACCCACCGGCCTCGCGCGCTTGCTGTAAATAGCTCACACGATGGCTACTGCTGGTGTAATCGGTAAAGGCACTGGTGATATCAGCACGGATTTGCACCCAACCGCTGATCGATTCAGTCGCCGCATCGGCGATACCACTGACGCGGCTATAGATGCTCGACTGGGTTTGGGCTTGAATCTGGCTTACCGCAAGCCAGGTGAGAAAGGCGGCCATCAGCAATACAGCAGATAAGCATGCCCCAATTAATTTTTGTTTTAGTGATAACTGCATGGGAACGGCTCTCAAAGCAACGACAGGTTAATTCCAAACTCCCCGATAACCGAGGTAGCAATAGTGAACAGCCGTCACCCCGTCCCTAGGGTACCGCGAGCTTATCCAGCGCGTCGCGGGTTCACAGCGCCGGATAGTTTTTATCCGACATGGCAAGCGCGCGCTAATGTAACAGCGCGCAAGAAAGATTGCTATTTTTTAGACAAAAAACAGTCAACTAGAGAAGAGTTAGAATCAAGATCACATAAACTAATCATTGCTTATGATACGCAGTTTGTTGTAAATAACACAAAAGCAAGCATCTGAGGATTGGGGATTCCTCGCAAGACCGACAGAAACGCGGCCTATTGGCGGACCTCAATAATAACTCGGCTATCTGCATATGAATCAATCAGCGCACCTATCTTTTTCGTATTCTCTGAGTCGAGAAACGCATCCCATTCATCCAGAATCAAGTGACCCGAGCTATTTTCCAGTAACCACTGAATACTCTTGGCGGAGTACATACCATCAGACAGTATTGCTGAATCATCCCAAGGCCACAGTAAGCGCTTAGACGGGTTGAAGTAGAGATAATCATTTTTGGCACAGAGGTGCCTTAAGAAAGAAGTTTTTCCAGATCCGTTTTCTCCAACAACGCGAAAACGGCCCTCCTGCGCTTGAGCAAGGTTCACGGTATCAACGCTCTCGTTATCTTTAAGGATCGCGATATTCCATTGTGGCTGGTAAAGCGGCTTATTTTTCGAAAACACGTCATCACCGACAGCTGGCCTTTGATAGACGGAAAAGAGATTAACAAGCTAACAATATCCGACGCAGAATTTAAAAGATGATAAATGCGTGTGAGGTTAACAATCGACGCCACCTTTACCTCCATCGGGACACTGCTAGACGTAAAAATGAACAGTAATACACAGGAAGTTGGCGCAAGCGCGAGCAAGGAAGAAACCAACAATGCCTTATACCTAAACACAGCCTCTTTGATTCTCAGCCCTAAGTATTTCGCTTTCCCTTCCTCGAACCGCGTTTGATAAGCCAATGCATTCACCGACGAACCAAAATGTACATTGTCATGGATAGTCGATAACGTTGACGTCAGTGATGAACCCGCTTTATGGGTGGTGACGGCGTTATTTTCCAGATGCGAGGAAATGAGTTTATTGAACCCCAAGATAAGCAGCACACTGATCATAACGCTGACAAAAAAACGCCAATCAATAAAAGCGGTGATCATTAGCAGACTCAGGAAGAAGTTGAGCCCAGACGACATCCCCCAAAAGGCATAGCCAATAAAGTCAGAAATCGCACTCTTTCCCTGAGAAACGTACACGCCCAGCGTATGGTCGACTGTGCGACTGTCAGTGCAAGATTGATAGCGTTTAGTCGCGGATTGCCAAAATCGACTCAGTGATTCACACAACCACTTTTCTTTATACACATCAGAAAAGTAGCCGATTATATAGGGAAGAATCATCGCGACAATGTAGAGGAATACCCAGAGCTTCAATGCTTCATAATGTTGATTAATTTCAAGAATATAGCCTGAAACCATCACAGAGGCGAAAATAGAAAAAGCAATCGATGACTGGTGAAGCAGCACAAATAGAAACGTATAGAGCGTGTTTTTATTCGATACACCACGGCATATCTCTCTCACGCTTAGAAAAGAAATCACTCACCACTCCTTGGCTCTACTTAAGGAAAAACGGGGAGTCTTCATCCTTTATCCCCCCCGCAGCAGATTCTCTACGTGATTAGCGATTAAGCAATAAATTCAGTAAGATAATGTGCATCCAAGCGTGTTTTTTTATACATACTGCCCGGCTACCCAGCCGGAGCTCCAAGCCCATTGAAAGTTATAGCCACCGAGCCAGCCGGTGACATCAAGTACTTCACCGATAAAATACAGGCCGGGAATATCTCGCGCTTCAAGAGTTTTAGAGGAAATTGCGTGGGTATCCACCCCACCAAGCGTCACTTCTGCGGTGCGGTAACCTTCAGTGCCATTTGGGGCAATGGACCACTGGTGAAAGTAGTAATGAAGCTGATCGAGCTGCTTGTCATCGAGCTGCTTGAGCGGTTTATCCGGCAAGCTATCGCGCGCAATCAAGACCTCGACCAAGCGTTTGGGGAATAGGCGAGACAGTGAGGTTTTTAAGGTTTGGTTGGGGTGCTTATCACGCATGGCTACCAGCACGTCTTTTAGCGACTCACTGGGGAGTAAATCGATGGTGACCGCTTCGCCCGGTTGCCAAAACGAGGAGGTTTGCAACACCGCCGGTCCCGATAAGCCGCGGTGGGTAAAGAGCAGGTTCTCGCTAAAACACACCCCAGACTCGGTGGTGATCGAACATGGCACCGACACCCCGGAAATATCGGCAAAGCGCGTTTTGTCTTCTTGATGCAAGGTATACGGCACCAAGGCGGCGCGAGTGGGCAGCACCTTTAAGCCAAATTGTTCGGCAAGCTGGTAACCAAAGGGGGTGGCACCAAGCTTGGGCATGGAAAGGCCGCCCGTGGCGACTACCAAAGACTGGCAGCGTACCGGCTCACCATTGAGTTTGAGGCGAAAGCCGGTTTCTTCTTGCTCGATATCATGCACTTCACAGCGATAGCGTTGACTGATGGTGGCTTGGTCGCATTCGGCCAAAAGTAGGTTAACGATATCTTGGGCGCTGTCATCACAAAACAGCTGGCCATGGTCACGCTCGTGATAAGCCACGCCATGGGTGGCCACCAGACCAATAAAGTCCCATTGGCTGTATTGCGCCAATGCGGATTTGACGAAGTGCGGGTTCTCACACAGGAAATTATTGGCGGTGACGTCATAGTTGGTGAAATTGCAGCGCCCGCCGCCCGAGATCAGGATCTTGCGGCCCGGCTTTTTGGCATGGTCCACCACCAAAACGCGGCGGCCACGTTGGCCGGCTTGTGCCGCACACATCAATCCGGCGGCACCGGCACCAATCACAATTACATCATACTCAGTCACACGCTTACCTGTTTATTCTCTGCTCACCCTGTGGGAGCGGCATTGTAGCAGCCCGCACGTGAGCGGCAAGCGCGATTTAACGCGCCTGTGCATCTGGCGGTGGCCTCATAGCAGCAGCACCTTGCTCTAGCATATTCGGATCCATATGCAGCGTGCGGGTAGGAAGAGCAATATCCGCACCATGCTGATGAATAATTTCAATCACTTTTAATAACACGTCTTGTTTTACCTGATGGTAACGCTGCCAGTTGACCGTTTTGGTGAAGGTGTAAATAAAGAAATCAAGTGAATGCGGGCCAAAACTGTTGAAGTTCACAATCAAGGTTTGCCGCGTTTCAATATCTGCATGCGCTTCCAACATCGCATACACATCATCAATTACCGTACTGATTTTATCGGCGTCTTGATAACGCAGCCCAATGGTTTCGTAAATCCGACGGTTCAGCATCCGCGAGGGGTTTTCCACCACCACGTTACTGAATACCGAGTTGGGCACGTATAAAGGGCGCAAATCAAAGGTGCGCACTACCGTCATGCGAATACCAATTTTTTCCACCGTGCCCTCAATGTTGCGATCGGGGGAGCGCACCCAGTCGCCTACTTTAAATGGCCGATCAAAGTAGATCATCACCCCACCGAAGAAGTTGGAGAGCAAATCTTTGGCGGCAAGACCGACAATTAAGCCCCCCACACCACCAACCGTGAGTAACCCGGAGACACTGACACCCAGGCTTTGTAGCAGCGTAATCACGCCAATGCAGACGGCGAGTGCGCGTAAGACGTTACCAATGGCGTTAATCGTGGTGTGATCACGGCGCCCTTCGTCAAATAACAGCTGCTCACCACTGTTGACCAATCGGAGCAAAAACCAGATCAATAAGAACACGACCAGCAGCTCTCTGATCACGCTCACCCAGCTTAAATTCAAGTGACCTGCGGTATTATCAAGAAAAATTTCTAGCGCATGAAACGCAGGCCAGCCCCAGATTAAGAGGGAAAATGGCGTATCAATCGCGGGCCACAACACATCATCCCAACGTGTTTGCGTGCGCTCTGCCAGTGCCTTTAAGCGCCCCATCAACACACGCCATATCGCCCAGACGACGGCTCCAAGCCCCATCAAAATGACAATATCTGAGATCCAGTCCCACGCGGCGGCTTGATAGAGTGACTGCCACCATTGGATTAGGCTTTGCATGCTTCCCTCACGATTACGGTGTCTAGGCGTTTATGCTTGTCAGACTAACAAAAAAAATGCTGACCAAGGTCAGCATTTTGTCTAAAGGATGGTTATCCGTTTACCAGCCCGCAAAAGCGACAAGAAAAAAGGTCGCGAGCAAGGCACCGGACAGGGCAACATTAAGCGTGAACAGATGACGTACCTTATTGCATTTACCCACAAATGCCACATCGTGATGATGAAGGTACTCTTGGCTGCGAATATATTGGTATAAACGTTTTTGTCGCGAGATATCGCCTTGGGGCGATAAAGTGAAGAAGTTGCTCTCACGACGACAGATTTGCTGGTAAAGCAACGGATTGGCATCACGTAACATCACCACCAATGCCCGCAATGACGATACATAGCGTGCGATATTTATCACTGTCACTGTGAACACAGCCACAATTAGGATATCACCGTTCATAATCCTCTCCCTTCACTACACTGGATGGCGCTTCAGAGGGAGAGGTTACGTAATTACTGCCCCGCTGAGCTGTCCATCACTGACGTTGATTCTTCAACTGCCATGGATGCCAAGTCTTTGTCGATAAAGAACAGAGCCTTGCCATCTTCGCCGACTAACTCGATCTTATCGAGTACGCCTTTAAACAACTTCTCTTCTTCGTGTTGCTCCGCGACATACCACTGCAAGAAGTTAAAGGTAGAGTAGTCTTGCGTGGTAAACGCGGCATGCGCCAAGCTGTTAATTTTTTCCGTGATTAAGCGCTCATGCTGATACGTTTCGCGAAACACCTCACCTAACGAGGAAAATTCGTGACGCGGTGCATCAATCGACCCCAAGATAGGCATGGCCCCTGTCTCACTCACATACGTAAACAGGCGCTGCATATGCTGCATTTCTTCCTGTGCGTGCTTATGTAAGAATTTTGCCGCGCCTTCGAAACCCTGATCCTCACACCAAGCGCTCATTTGTAAGTATAGGTTTGATGAGAAAAACTCCAAATTGATCTGCTCATTGAGCCTGTCAACCATGGCAGGTGCTAGCATATAAAACGTCCTCTTTATTGGGGGTTAGCTGCCATTCTGACCAGCAGCACGTCGGTTTTCAAGCGGATTACGCCGGCAATGTCCAGCGTGACCGATTCTTATATCGAATTTATGACCCGCCTCATTGTCGAATTCTTAATCGGAATGCGATCACAGTGACGGATTTTGCCTCTCAAGCTGGTTAAACTGCGTTTATAACCTCGCATAAAAAGGATAACTCTATGTCATACAAGCATATTTTGGTTGCGGTTGATTTGTCAGATGACAGTGAAAGACTGTTGAAGAAAGCTGACGCACTTGCCTTCGCCTTGGGCGCACAACTGTCGTTGGTTCATATTGACGTCAATTATGCCGAGCTCTATACCGGACTGATTGATATTAACTTAGTCGAATCACGTAACCGAGTGATTGAAGAAGCCCAGCAAAAACTCAATCAACTGGCCAGCGACGCACAAAGTACGGTCACACACACCTTGGTCAGTAGCGGTGATTTAGCGGAAGAGATCACCGAGTCGATTCAAAACATGGGGATTGATTTGGTGGTCGTCGGCCATCATCAAGATTTCTGGAGCTCGTTGTTGTCGTCAACTAAACAACTGCTGAATAAAACGCCCGTTGATCTTTTGATGGTGCCCATCCGCGACTAAACTCTCTTCGCTAACCACTCTCGACAGAAGGCGGGTCATTCTGCCTTCTGCGCTTTTAACCATACGCTGACTGGGAACCGATTGCGTCCTAGAAGCGAAACGGTACACTGCCCTTTTACTCTCTTTATCGAAGGAACCGAGTTATGGGGTATCTTAGCGGCGTGACACTGCTGTGGGCCTTTTCGTTTAGCCTAATTGGCGTGTATCTAGCCGGCCAAGTCGACAGCTACTTTTCTGTATTGATGCGTATCGTGCTGGCAGGATTGGTGTTTTTACCTTTCTTACGTCCTCGCCAAGTGCGCCCCGCGTTTGCCGCCAAATTGATGTTAGTCGGCGCGTTTCAGCTTGGCATCATGTACTGTTTCTTCTATCAGTCCTTCTTATTCTTATCGGTACCAGAAGTGCTGTTGTTTACCGTTTTTACTCCGCTTTATGTCACCTTAATTTACGATGCGTTGAAAAGGCAGTTCAGCGCTTGGTACCTGCTCACCGCGGCCATCGCGGTGCTTGGCGCCGTAGTGATCCGCTATGCCACTGTCAATCCGGACTTTCTGGTTGGTTTTTTAGTGGTACAAGGTGCAAATTTGTGCTTTGCGATTGGCCAGGTCGGTTACAAATACTTGATTGAGAAAGAGCAAACTCAGCTGCCTCAGCATGCGGTATTCGGTTGGTTTTATCTTGGCGCCTTAGTGGTGGGCGTGCTGGCTTTCGCCTTGCTCGGAAACAGTGACAATCTGCCTTCTACGCCAACCCAGTGGGGAGTGTTGATTTATCTAGGCACTATCGCATCAGGGCTGGGCTATTTCTTTTGGAATAAGGGTGCAACCCTGGTCAATGCTGGGGCGCTCGCAGTGATGAACAACGCGCTGATCCCAGCCGGCATTGTGGTGAACGTACTGATTTGGAACCGCGACGCGGATCTTCTGCCGTTACTCAGCGGCGGGGTACTGATTTTAGCCGCGCTGTGGTTTAACCAAACCTGGGTCAAGCGCCGCGTCGACGCCCAACGGAATGCCGACCCAAAGCCTCAGTAACCCGAACGTAAAACAGGCAGGGAAACCCCTGCCTGTTTATTTACCCGAGAGCCAATCCTGATCAGATAAAGGCAAACGCGTCTGAGTAGAGATGATCACGACTCACGCCGCGCTCTTTGCAGAACATATCACGTGCCACGCCTGCCATTTCAAAGCGCCCGGCAATATAGATATCGTAAGCGCCGAGGCTAACAAAATCTTCCATCACCGCTTCTAATACATTCCCTACTTTGCCTCGCCATTCGCCTTCCGCCTGTTCAACCACAGGCATAAAGGTAATATTGCGATGCGATTCAGACAGTGCTTGCAGCTCGTCATGCGCGTAAAGCTGGCACGGGTTGCGTGCCCCCCAATAAATAAAGATCGGAGACTGTATTCCTTGATTAATACAGTGATCGACCATGCTGCGAACATACGAAAAACCGGTTCCGCCGGCAATCAACAGCAAGGGACGCTCACTCTCACGCAACCAGGCATCGCCGGCCGGTTCGGTGATTTCAAAGCTCGCTTCACCGCTTTCTAGCACGGCTTTGGCTTTTTCGACCACTTCCAGCGCAAACGGATTTTCATCGGCGGCGCCCACATGGAGCTCGAGCTCACCGCCGTCTTGGCGACATGGACTACTCGCCAGTGAAAACGGGCGTTTATCTTTTTCGCCCATTACCGCCATCACATATTGCCCAGGGTGATAGCTCACCGCCTGCTGAGGCTTTAGGACAATGCGGTAAGTGTGACACGCCAGCGACTCAACGGCGGTCACTTCACATAGTATCGACATTCTGTTCCTCTGTTCGTTTTGCTACAGCCGTTGAGGTTATGAGAGGCGGTATCACTACCGCCTCAGGCTGTGTTTTTATCATTAACGGTGAATGCTAGCGCATACCAACCGGATTAGTCTAAGATCCCTAATTCGTCCCATATCGTATCGACACGTGCGACCACATCCGGGTCTTTCGCGATCGGTGTGCCCCACTCGCGAGCGGTTTCTCCTTGCCATTTATTGGTGGCATCGAGCCCCATTTTCGAGCCAACGCCAACCACTGGCGACGCAAAGTCGAGCGAATCAATCGGTGTATTTTCCACCATCACGGTGTCGCGCGCGGGATCCATGCGAGTGGTGATTGCCCAAATAACATCATTCCAGTCACGCGCATTCACATCGTCGTCACACACTATCACAAACTTGGTGTACATAAACTGACGCAAGAAAGACCACACGCCCATCATCACGCGTTTCGCATGCCCTGGGTATTGTTTTTTCATGGTGACCACCGCCATCCGGTACGAGCAACCCTCCGGAGGCAAATAAAAGTCGACAATTTCCGGGAACTGCTTTTGCAAAATGGGCACAAACACTTCGTTCAGGGCCACACCCAGTACGGCAGGCTCGTCCGGTGGCCGCCCCGTGTAGGTGCTGTGATAAATCGGCTTTTTGCGCATGGTCAGATGCGTCACAGTGAATACATGGTGACGCTCTACTTCGTTGTAATAGCCAGTATGATCGCCATAAGGCCCTTCGTCAGCATATTCGTTCGGATCGATATACCCTTCCATCACAATCTCGGCACTCGCCGGCACATCCAAATCGTTACTGATGCTCTTTGCCACCTCGGTTTTACTGCCGCGCAACAGCCCTGCAAAGGCATATTCAGACAGGGTATCGGGCACGGGGGTGACGGCGCCGAGAATGGTGGCCGGATCCGCGCCATAAGCAACGCTGATAGGAAAAGGTTCACCCGGATGGGTTTGCATCCAGTCATGCAAATCAAGTGCGCCACCGCGGTGTGCGAGCCAACGCATAATCACTTTGTTTTTGCCGATTTTTTGCTGACGATAAATACCAAGATTCTGGCGCTTTTTATTCGGCCCGCGCGTAATGGTCAGCCCCCACGTCAGCAATGGCGCCACATCGCCCGGCCAGCAGCGCATCACTGGGATTTTATCCAAATCAACGTCATCGCCGCTAAGCACAACTTCTTGACAACGCGGACGACGGACTGTCTTGGCGGGCATATTTAACACCTGACGAAACACAGGCAGCTTGTCGAGCGCATCGCGAAACCCTTTAGGGGGCTCAGGCTCTTTTAAGTAAGCCAGCAGTTTGCCGACTTCACGTAGCTCAAGCACATCGTGTCGGCCCATACCGAGCGCCACACGCTTAGGGGTGCCAAACAGATTCGCTAATACCGGCATGTCATACCCGATAGGGTTTTCAAACAGAAGGGCCGGCCCGCCCGCTCTTAGGGTGCGGTCGCATATCTCAGTGATCTCTTGGTCAGGATCCACTGGCTGCGTAATGCGTTTAAGCTCACCTTGGGCCTCAAGGTAATCAATAAAATCGCGCAGATCGGAAAGTTTCATATCAGGCTCAATGAGTTAATGGACGCCTCTATGATACCAAGTAAACCGGTATCCGGATCGGTAAAGGGTCGACATTAGCGCGACGACAACGCAGATGCAATGTGCTGGCGGCCAAGGGGGCCAAGCTCGTCACCTAATCCACTTAACCACTCATCTTTTCCAGCTTCGACCAATAATTGTGCCACTTGCTGCCCTTGGCGTAATGATAACTGAGACATCAAAAAGTCAGCGACTGGCGCGGGTAATGGAGAAAGATTCGCCAGTTGTCGAATCGCGGGGCCACGCAGCGATGGGTTATCTGCGGCGGCCATCATTTGTTGCAACGCAAACCCATCATTAGCTCGTTGACGCAAAGCATGCAGTGCATTGAGGCTGTATTGATCGGTACCGCGCCGCCAAAGACGATCATACAGTGCCGGCCGGTCCGTCGCTTGTGCAAGTGCAGCCAAAATCGCGTTATCTGGTAGCCACATTAAGGTGGGATCAGTGAGGTATTGTTCGACCAAATAGGCTAAGCCATCGCTGTCATACTCATCAATCATCGCGACCAATGCATCACGGCGTTGTCGATAACCCGGCTGAGATGGCTTAATCCAGTCAGCAATCACCAATTGGCGATAACTGAGTAACATGCCTAACTCTTGGGTCAGTTGTTGCTCCCGATAACGGTTTAACTGTTGGCGTGCTGCTGCCGCGTAATGGAAGGCAGGGGTCGTGACCCAATAACCGTCTTGCTGGTGACGTAACAAAAAATGGGGTTGTTGCTGACTCAATTCAACCAGATAACGTCGCCAATGATCGTTGTTCAGTGGCAAGGGTGAAGAGAGTAAACGGTAGAGTGTCGCTTCACGTGTGAGCGGCGGAAGCTGACGAATATGCGCTTTGAGCGCAGCGACATCGTCTTTCGCGAGCAGTGTAGACATGGTACGCATGGCTTTAGCCGTGTTCGCGTTATCTAGCACCTGTTCAATAAAGGTTTGGGTGACGATTTGACCATCCGCGGCCGGCGCATTAGCCGCCAAGGCCGCCGGGCTCGACAAGCTCATGATCCCAAGCCCTATAGCCAACAGTGTCGTACAGTAACGTCTTGCCATCCGTTGCAATCCTATGCCCAGTGTCACGCGTTCGGCGCCACCTTTCCTTGGTCACGTCTATTGTGCGAGCTGGGCCTTGGGTGAGCAATAAAAAAGCACTGCGAATGCGCAGTGCTTAACACTATTGCGTTAGCCGTTACGAGTTTTGCCGCCGCATGGCATCAAAGAACTCATTATTGGTTTTGGACATCGCCAATTTACCAATCAAGAACTCCATCCCTTCAAACTCGCCCATTGGATGCATGATCTTTCTTAAAATCCACATCTTTTGCAGTTCATCGGGTTTGGTAAGTAGCTCTTCACGGCGGGTGCCTGAGCGGGTGAAGTCAATGGCAGGGAAAACACGTTTTTCCGCAATCTTACGCGAAAGGTGCAGTTCCATGTTACCTGTCCCTTTAAATTCTTCGTAGATCACTTCATCCATCTTCGATCCCGTATCCACCAGCGCGGTAGCAATGATAGTCAGGCTCCCGCCTTCTTCCACATTACGCGCCGCACCAAAGAAACGCTTAGGACGATGGAGAGCATTGGCATCCACACCGCCGGTCAATACTTTGCCCGATGATGGCACAACCGTGTTGTAAGCGCGGGCTAAACGCGTGATCGAATCCAACAAGATCACCACGTCTTTTTTATGTTCAACCAGACGTTTTGCCTTCTCAATCACCATTTCGGCAACTTGCACGTGTCGGTTAGCTGGCTCATCAAAGGTCGAGGCAACCACTTCCCCTTTAACCAGACGCTGCATCTCGGTCACTTCTTCCGGACGCTCGTCAATCAAAAGCACCATCAGTTCGCAATCAGGGTGGTTAAACGCAATGCTTTGAGCAATATTTTGCAGCAACATGGTTTTACCCGCTTTCGGCGGTGCCACAATCAAACCACGTTGGCCTTTACCGATAGGCGAAGCCAAGTCGAGGACACGGGCGGTGATGTCTTCGGTAGAGCCGTTACCGCGCTCCATCACCATCCGCTCGCTCGCGTGTAATGGGGTTAAGTTTTCGAAAAGGATTTTACTGCGGGCATTGTCGGGTTTGTCGCTGTTAACTTGGTTAACTTTTAGTAGCGCGAAGTAGCGCTCGCCGTCTTTCGGCGGCCGAATTTTACCCGCGATGGTATCGCCTGTGCGCAGGTTAAAGCGCCGGATTTGGCTGGGCGAGACATAAATATCATCAGGGCCGGCCAAATACGAGCTGTCTGCGCTGCGCAAGAAGCCAAACCCGTCTTGAAGAATTTCCAGCGCGCCATTGCCAAAAATATCTTCACCGCTTTTTGCGTGCTGTTTGAGGATCGAAAAAATAATGTCCTGCTTACGCAAGCGAGCCAGGTTTTCAAGTCCCATGCTTTCGCCAAGCGCAACCAGCGTCGAGACGGGTTGAGTCTTCAGTTCGGTAAGATTCATAGTGGTGAGTGTCTTGTTTGTCAAAGTTGAGGTCTGAAATTAGTTAGCGTGTCGAGACCAGTGGCATGTTCGAGAGATGAACAGAAGTACAAATTCCGTGCAATAAGGTAGCACCTAAATGGGGTATCGTCTAGTTGACAGAAAAACAACCGCCGCTGTGAGGCAGCGACGGTTACTTTAACATTACAGGTTAGCGTCAAGAAACTCTTTCAGTTGAGTTTTTGACACAGCACCAACTTTAGTTGCTGCCACGCTGCCATCTTTAAAGAGTAGCAGTGTTGGGATACCACGGATGCCGAACTTAGGCGGAGTACCTGCGTTCTGGTCAATGTTCAGTTTTCCGATGGTGACTTTACCTGCATACTCCTCGGCGATTTCGTCCAAAATCGGTGCAATCATTTTACATGGACCACACCATTCTGCCCAAAAATCAACCAAAACAGGTCCTGCAGCTTTTAGAACGTCTGCCTCAAAGCTGTCGTCGGTTAGCTGCATAATTTTGTCGCTCATCTTTTACTCCAATACATGTTTTAGTTACTGGCTAAATTGCGACCAGTAAATTATGGGACTATTTGACTGGATTCGCTTCCGTATTGCAAGCCTAAGCTGATATTCTATCCGGATGAAAATGACGCATATCACAGAGCAGAAATTTGCCGAGCTCGGCTTGCACGCCGATGTTCTTAAAGGCTTGGATGCCAAGGGGTTTACTGAATGTACTCCTATCCAGGCATTGGCATTGCCGGTCCTGCTCACCGGCCAAGACATTGCAGGGCAGGCGCAAACAGGGACAGGAAAGACCCTGGCGTTCCTCGCTGCGACGTTTCATCACCTCCTCACGACCGATGTCCCCGCATCGCGTAAACAAAATCAACCGCGGGCCATCATATTAGCTCCTACGCGTGAGTTGGCGATTCAGATCTATAACGATGCTGAACCGCTTTTGGCGAATACCTCAATCACCGCCGGTCTCGCGTATGGTGGTGAAGGTTACGATAAACAGCAACAAACGTTGGAACAAGGGGTTGATATATTAATCGGCACCTGTGGTCGTATCATCGACTTCCACAAAAAGAAAATTATCGACTTGCACAGCATTCAGGCAGTGGTGCTGGATGAAGCCGACCGTATGTTTGATTTGGGCTTTATCAAAGACATTCGCTTTTTGTTTAACCGTATGCCGGCCCCCAACCAGCGCTTAAACATGCTGTTTTCGGCGACCTTGTCCTATCGTGTACAAGAGCTGGCCTTTGAGCACATGACTAACCCTGAACACGTGGTAGTGGAGCCAGAGCAAATTACTGGCCATCGCATCAAAGAAGAGTTGTTCCAGCCATCCAACAAAGAAAAAATGCCGCTGCTACAAACGCTCATTGAAGAAGAGTGGCCCGAGCGCGCCATCATCTTTGCCAATACCAAGCATCGCTGCGAATCCATTTGGGCCCATTTAGCCGCCGATAATCATCGCGTAGGTCTGCTCACTGGCGACGTCCCTCAGAAAAAGCGGGTTAAAATTTTAGAGCAGTTTACTAACGGCGAACTGGACCTGCTCGTTGCCACCGATGTGGCAGCACGTGGATTACATATTCCTTTGGTTACCCACGTTTTTAACTATGACCTTCCCGATGATGCGCAAGACTATGTCCATCGCATTGGCCGTACAGGACGAGCCGGCGCCAGTGGCAGCTCAATTAGCTTTGCCTGTGAAGAGTACGCGATAAACTTACCGGCGATTGAAGAGTACATTGAGCACAGTATTCCGGTCAGCGAATTTGATCGTAACGCGCTATTGAAGGATCTGCCGCCGCCAAAGAAAATGGCTAAACGCCCGAATACGCAGCGTCGTAGTAACAACAAGAGCGGCAGCAGCAATAATAAAGGCAGCAGCAACAACCGCAACCGGCAGCGCCGCCGTCCACAAAAGTCGGCATAACAGAAAAGAAACATAGGTCAGAGCGCATCATGAGTGGTCACGGAAATACAACATCAACACCGACGCTGTACGCCGCGATTGATTTAGGCTCCAACAGCTTTCATATGCTGGTGGTGCGCCAAGTGGCCGGCAGTGTTCAAACCCTTGCCAAAATAAAGCGAAAAGTACGTCTCGCCGCTGGGATGGATAACCAACAACAGCTCAGCGATGAAGCCATGCAACGCGGCTGGGATTGTTTGGCTCTGTTCGCCGAACGCTTGCAAGACTTTAACACGGACAATATTCGCGTGGTCGCGACCGCTGCGCTGCGCCGTGCCAGTAACGCTGATGCCTTTTTAGCCAAGGCAAATACTTTACTGGGTTACCCTATCGAGATTATCTCGGGCGAAGAAGAAGCGCGCACCATTTACCAAGGGGTGGCGCACACCTCAGGTGGCCCGGGTAAACGCTTGGTCGTCGATATTGGCGGGGCTAGCACCGAGCTGATTATCGGTGAGCAGTTTGAACCGACCTTGTTACAAAGCCTTAATATGGGATGTGTGACTTTTTTAGAAGACTACTTTGCCGATCGCGTCCTCAACCAAGCCGCTTTTGAGAAAGCGATCGCCGGTGCGAAAGCAGAGTTGACCCCATTGGTAGCTCAGTATCGCGAACTGGGGTGGGACTGTTGTGTTGGCGCCAGCGGCACGGTACAAGCGCTGCAAGAAATTATGGTGACCCAAGGGATGGATGAAGTGATCACCTTGGAAAAGCTTCACCGACTGCGCGATCAAGCGATTGCCTGCGGGCAAATGGACACACTGGATATTGAGGGGTTAACGCTCGAGCGCGCCTTGGTTTTTCCAAGTGGTCTGTCCATCTTGATTGCCATTTTTGAGTGTTTAGAGGTTACTCGCATGACCCTCGCCGGCGGGGCGCTACGTGAAGGCTTGGTGTACGAAATGATGACCGCGATGCGTCACAGTGATATTCGTGCGCGCACCATAGCTAGCATCCAATCCCGTTATCAGCTTGATGAGGACCACGGGATCAATGTGGCTGCGACCGCACTTGAATTACTTCATCAATGTCCCGCGTCATGGATTCCAGAGCCGGAAGCCGGTAGCCTGCTCCATGCGGCAGCCTGCGTGCACGAAATTGGGTTGAGCATTGGCTTTAAACATGATGGCGACCATGCCGCATATTTAATTACTCATCTCGATTTACCTGGCTTTACCCGTGCACAAAAACAACTGGTTGCCACCTTGTTACGCTATTACCGTGAACAACTGGTATGCATTGATGGCCAACATGCCTTGTCCACCACCAGTGCCAACCGTCTCCTCCGACTACTACGCGTAGCTGTGATTTTATGCCATCGTCGCGACAGTCGCGTTCGGCCAATGATCGGACTCAATGCTGACGGCGACGCACTCACTTTGGAGTTAGATACCACACTGCTTGACGCTAGCCCACTGTTACGCGCGGAACTAGAGCAAGAGGCGCTGCGTCAATCAAGCCTTGGACAGCCACTCGTCGTGCACGCTCAAGACGCTCACGCTCTATCGCACACACACCTTTAGCAAAACAAAAGGCCCACACCTTGATGGTGTGAGCCTTTTTATCCTTGGCGCTGTCAATCAGCTCAGCGGGCAATTAAGCCGCTGCAATCCCACTATGACGCAATAACGCCTCAGGGCTTGGCTCGCGACCTCTAAAGCGAACAAACAAGTCTTTCGGTGCTTCACTGCCCCCGCGGCTAAGAATATGGTTTAAGAAGTCTTCACCGGTGTCACGGTTAAAGATCCCATCCTCTTCAAAACGCGAATAGGCATCACTCGAGAGTACTTCAGCCCATTTATAGCTGTAATAACCTGCACTATATCCGCCCGCAAAGATATGCCCAAAAGCATGAGGAAAGCGGTTCCATTCAGGCGTCGGCACCACTGAGACTTGCTCACGCACCGCATTTAGCGTTTCCATGATCCGCGGGCCCACATCCGGATCAAACTCGCTGAATAGACGGAAATCAAACAAACTAAACTCGAGCTGACGCAACATTCCCATGGCTGAGTTAAAGTTTTTCGCCGCGAGCATTTTTTCCAGCATGTCTTCAGGAAGCGCTTCTCCGGTTTGGTAATGCCCCGAAATAAAGCTCAGCGCCTCTTGCTCCCAGCACCAGTTTTCCAAAAACTGACTCGGCAACTCTACCGCATCCCAAGGCACACCATTAATGCCGGAGACATCAGCCACGTCGATTTGCGTCAGCATATGATGAATGCCATGACCAAATTCGTGGAACAGGGTGACCACTTCATCATGGGTAAACAACGCCGGATCGTCACCCACTGGCGGATTAAAGTTACAGGTTAAGTACGCCACCGGTGTTTGCAGTTCACCGTTCGCTTTGCGACGACGCACCCGGCATTCATCCATCCACGCGCCACCACGTTTATGCTCCCGCGCGTATAAGTCCAAATAGAAGCTGCCACGCAGCGTCCCTTGGCTGTCATGAATGTCATAAAAGCGCACACTTTCATGCCACGTGTCGATTCCTTTACGCTCGGTAATCGTCATACCGAACACACGTTTCATCACTTCGAACAAACCATTGAGCACTCGCGCTTCAGGGAAGTAAGGGCGGAGTGCCTCATCGGAGATGGTATAACGCGCTTGCTTGAGTTTCTCGCTGTAATACGGAATATCCCAAGGCTCAAGGGTATCGACGCCAAATTCTTGCTTGGCATACGCCTTCACTTCGGCAAACTCGCGTTCACCTTGAGGGCGGGCTTTGTCGACCAAATCATTCAAAAAGCCCATCACTTGGTCTGGTGTTTCTGCCATCTTGGTCGCCAACGACAGTTCGCTGTAGCTATTAAAGCCCAACAAACGTGCCAGTTCGTATTTTAAGCGCAACGACTCATTCATCAGCTCGGAATTATCCCACTGCCCCGCTTGCGGGCCGCGGTCAGAAGCACGCGTGGTAAAGGCTTCATACATTTGTTGACGCAGTGCACGATTATCGCAATACATCATCACAGGCAGGTACGAGGGGACATCCAGGGTAAATAAATAGCCTTGCTGCGATTTTGCCTCTGCTTGCGCTTTCGCCGCCTGGCGCGCGGACTCAGGCAAGCCTGCGAGTTCACTCTCGTCAGAAATCAACTTGGTCCATCCCATGGTGGCATCAAGTATATTATTGCTAAATGAAGAGGAAAGCTCAGACAAACGCTTTTGAATGTCACCAAATCGGTGCTGCTGATCCACCGGCAAGGCAATGCCCGAGAGTTCAAAATCTTGCAGCGCATCGGTGATGGCTTTTTGCTGAGCAATCTCTAGGGTCTCGAATTCGGCGCTCTCTTTTATCGCTTTGTATGCTTGATACAAACCTTTGTGCTGCCCGCGCCATGTTGAATACTCAGATAATAACGATAAGCAGCTTTCATAGGCTTCACGCAATGGCTGGCTATTGACCACCGCATTCATATGGCTGACCGGTGACCAGATCCGGCCTAGCCGATCTTCGGCCTCAGTCACCGGCACGCAAACAGTGGTCCAGTTAGCTTGGTCAGTGCCAGCAGCGGCATCGACAGCTTGGCGACAGTCAGTAATAGCGGCTTCCACTGCCGGCTTAACATGCTCAGGCTTAATCGCCGAAAACGGAGGTAAATCCTCAAATTGAAGTAGCGGGTTGGACATAATGCCTTCCTTTTTGCTGATACGGTGCTCACGAAGCGAGCCCTAGGAATATATAAACAATACGGTGTATATGCCGTCTCGAGGGGGACTTTTCAATCCTTTGGACTCAAGCAAGTTGTATTGCGAGCGTTACAAAATGATTCTGAGACTGCTGCCTCACTGCCGGTTTGGTATGCTAATACTCAGAAGGTCAGAGTGGGTGGCTTTACAAGCGCCACCAAACAGGACAAGCTGACCTCGACATAAAAGCCAGTGGCACCCTGTGCCTATAAGATGGAGAAAGACATGGCGAAGCATTTCGACTATATCTGTATCGGTGGCGGTAGTGGCGGTATTGCCTCTGCCAACCGTGCCGCGATGCACGGTGCTAAAGTCGCCCTTATTGAAGCAAAACACCTAGGCGGCACCTGCGTCAACGTAGGGTGTGTGCCAAAAAAAGTGATGTGGCATGGCGCCCAAGTCGCAGAAGCGCTTAACCTCTACGCGTCAGACTACGGTTTTGATGTGGATGTGAAAGGCTTTAACTGGTCAACACTGGTTAATAACCGTGAAGCCTATATCGGCCGCATCCATAAGGCCTACGACAATGTTTTAGATAAAAACAACATCGATGTCATCCGTGGGTTTGCGCGCTTTGTCGACAACAACACGGTTGAGGTTGATGGTGAGCATTACACCGCCGATAACTTCTTAATTGCGGTCGGTGGCACGCCCACTGTTCCAACAATTCCGGGCGCTGAACTTGGCATCGATTCTGATGGCTTCTTTGCTCTCCCCGAGCAGCCTAAGCGGGTGGCTGTTGTCGGTGCCGGCTATATCGCGGTGGAGATTGCAGGCGTGTTACATGCGCTCGGCTCTGACACCCACTTGTTTGTGCGTAAAGACCGCCCACTACGGACATTCGATCCTATGGTGACAGATACCTTGGTCGAGGTAATGGAAAAAGAGGGGCCAACCCTTCATACCCAGCATGTTCCGGTTTCCGTTACCAAAGAGAACGATGGCAGTCTGACGCTATCATTTGAAAACGGCACCACCCACAATACAGACACCTTGATTTGGGCAATTGGCCGTCACCCCACCACAGATAAAATCAACCTGGGTGCGACGGATGTTCAAACCACGGCAGATGGCTACATCAAAGTCGACCCATACCAAACCACCAGCGTGCCGCATATTCACTGTGTCGGCGATATCATGGATGGCGGCATTGAGCTCACCCCTGTTGCGGTGAAGGCGGGACGTTTATTATCAGAGCGCCTATTTAACGGCCAGACACATGCCAAAATGGACTATGAGTTGGTGCCAACCGTGGTATTTAGCCACCCGCCAATCGGCACCATTGGCTTGAGTGAGCCAGAAGCACGCGCCAAGTATGGCGATGACAATATAAAAGTCTACACGTCCAGCTTTGCGGCCATGTACACCGCTGTTACTCAGCACCGTCAACCCTGCAAAATGAAGCTGGTGTGTGCTGGCGATGAAGAAAAAGTGGTGGGCCTGCACGGGATCGGCTTTACGGTCGACGAGATGATTCAAGGCTTTGCGGTGGCGATGAAAATGGGCGCCACTAAGGCAGACTTTGATAGCGTGGTTGCGATTCACCCAACCGGGTCAGAAGAATTTGTTACCATGCGCTAAGCCGCGCGAGATAGGTTCATATCAAAACGCCGTGTCGATACACGGCGTTTTTTTATGGGGATTCATTGTTTGTTACAGCAATTAGCCTGTCAACTGCGCACAGAAGCGAGCCAAGCCTTCTTTAAGACTCGCCAGTGCCGCCGTGGCTTGACCGGCTTCTCCTTGCTTGGCCGCTTGCTCTAGTGTCAACGCGTTCTGATACAGCTCTAGTGCGGCCAAATTACTGGCACTGCCTTTCATTTTATGCGCTTCACGGACCAAATCGGCGTAATTAGCCTCCGCTAACTGCCTTTCCATCATCGGAAGCTGTTGCTCGCTTTCTTCAACAAAAATACGGCAGGCTTCGTCAAGAAGCGCCGGACTGTCCATTAACCGACTTAACGCTTCTTCTTTATCCCAAACCGATAGGTCGGCCTTTCCTTGATTGACACTCATGTTGGATCCTTTGTACTGATAGACCTATGCGCCACATGGGCTTTTTGAATACTTTGTAGTCATCTTGTTTCTAGCTGTTACTAAGGTTAACCAGCTGCGTTTACCCTGTTGAGATAGTGGTTAAACTCAGGTCCAATCATGCTCGCTTTTCCCCCAAATCATAACAACAGAAGTGAGTGCAAATCATGATGGATATGTTGCCTTGGCTAATCGTTTCCGGTCTGATTGTTTCAGTCATCACCGGACTATTAACCGTATTGATGGTAAAAGGTCTCGATTAAGTCTGAAAGACTCCATGGTACGCCATGGAGTTTTTGCTTGTCCGCTGTTTATATTGATTTAAGGTTTATCCGACTTAGCCTTCTTTCTGGCCTTTTTATCCGCCTTACCCTTTTTGTCTTTCTTGGCTGCTTTTTGTTTGGCTTTTTTAGCTTTTTTAGCGGCGTGATCAGACGCTTTCTTCGCTTTCTTTTCTTCACCACTCACTAGCGAGATAGGACGACAGACGTAGCCTTTTTCACTCGCGACCCGCGCACATTTACTACAAGCCACGCGTGGCGGTGTGGTGATGATTGCCAAGGAGGATAGGTTAGCTTCAACCTCGCCTCTGCGCCATTTACATAAAGCTTTGGCCACTTACGCCTCCGCGCCTAACGCTGCGTTAATGTACATATCAAAACGGTTTTTCTTGGTGGTGATGATCGAATGCGGTGGTCTATCCGCTAACGGCGTCGCATAATCCGGCCGCTTAACCACCACGCGACTGCGGGCCAGTTGAAGTGCGGGCAGCAATAAGGCATCTGCATCGCTATCTGCCCCCACTAAAGATTGAAAAACGCGCATCTCTTTTTTCACCAAGGCGGCTTTTTTCTTGTGGGGATACATGGGATCAAGGTAAATCACATCAGGTCGCACCAAACCTGGCATGTTTGCCATGTCAGTCAGTGCTTGCTCACTATTGGCATGCAATAACGTCATCCGTGATTGCATCCATGCACCAATATCGGGATCCTGATAGGCTCGCTGTAAGCCATCATCAAGCAAGGCGGCAACAACCGGATGCCTTTCTATCATTTGCACGGAGCAGCCTAAAGACGCCAATACGAACGCATCGCGCCCCAGTCCAGCGGTGGCATCGAGTACGCGCGGGGTGATCCCCTTATTGAGCCCAACCGCTTTCGCTATCGCTTGTCCTTTCCCCCCGCCAAATTTACGACGGTGGGCGACCGCACCGCTCACAAAGTCAACAAACACTGCCCCTAATTTAGGTTCATCGCGCTTGCGTAGTTCAAGATGCGTTTGTGTCATTACCAGGGCAAACGATGAATCAGGATCGTGAGTGAGTGACCACTTCGACTTTAGCCTTTCAAATTCTTCGTCTTTTTCAAGAGCGTCACAAATCAAACTGAGTTGCACATCGGATCTCCACAGCTGGGGCTGGTCCGATTATATCAGAGATGGTTTTTTTCCTTCACTGTCTCACGACTGGGACGCCACTTTTTTACCTGATCGCTCAACGGCGCCGGGATACTAAAGTGATAACCTTGGGCATAGTCGATGCCAAGCGCTTTGACTCTGTCCAAGATAGCTGCGTTTTCAACAAATTCAGCCACGGTTTGTTTTCCCATTTGCTTAGCTAAATCATGAATGGCTTTCACCATGGCATAGTCGGTTTCATCAGTCTCAATATCGCGGATAAACTGTCCGTCAATTTTTATAATATCGACCGGTAAACGCTTCAGATAGCCAAACGAAGAAATGCCGGCACCAAAATCGTCTAAGGCGATGGTACAGCCCAGTGCTTTAAGCTGAGAAAACAGATCGATCGCACTGCTCATATTACTGATCGCCGCGGTTTCCGTGATCTCCAGGCAGAGGCACTCGCTGGGCACCTGGGTCTGTTTAATGGCATCAAGGAGAAAAGCAACGAACGTGCTTTGGGTAATCGACCGGCCCGATAGATTAATCGATACCTTGCCCAACTTCGCAATTTGCTCGGGATTCGCATCAAACCAGGCAAGCGTTTTGGTTACCACCACCGTATCCAGTTGATGCGCCATGCTGTAGCGTTCGGCGGCAGGAATAAACATACTAGGAGGTAACCAACCGCCTTTGGTGTCGCGCATTCTGACCAGTGCTTCAATGTAGAGCGTGTCTTGCGCATCTGATTGGATATCCACAATTTGTTGTGCATAGATGTCAAAGCGGTCATGCGCGATCGCCTCATGAATATGGCTGACATAAGCCATTTCTTGCTCTCGGCGTTGCAGCTCTTCATCATCGGGGTGATAAATGTGGAGTCGATTGCGGCCTTCATCTTTAGCGGCATAACACGCTGTGTCTGCTTGGGCATGAACTTGTTGAGGCGAACCCGCGGTACGGTCAAGCAGACGAATCCCCAACGAGCACGCTAAGCGCATCCGGCTGCCATGCCAGAAGAACTCACTGTCAGCAAGCACCGCCAGCAAGGCTCTCCCCCAGATCACTGACTGCTCCGCGGCGTGATGATACGCGATAACGCCAAACTCATCACCACCTAAGCGTGAGAGTACCGCCCCTTCCGGCAAGTGCTGACGGATAATCTGAGCCACTTGTTTTAACGCCTCATCCCCCGCTTCATGGCCCGCGGTATCATTAATTAATTTAAACTGGTCCATATCGATGTAGAACATCGCATGGCACTCACCATCTTCTCGAGCTTGTAATAATGCCGCGGCCAGTTTTTGTTCAAAGTAGCTACGGTTGTAAAGACCGGTCAAATAGTCATGATGCGCTTGATAGGTCAGCTGGTTTTCCATTTCTCGGTGCGCGGTAATATCTTCACCCACGACCATTAGCTGGGTTTGATTATGCATAGCGCGGATGGTTTCTCGAACCCATAAGGTGTGTCCATTGCCGGCTCGATACGGAATCTCACGGCGCCAGACTTGCTCTTGGTTATGCTGATCCCGTTTAATCATTCGATGGGGTGGCGCCTGGTCGCTCACATACAACTCAGTGATTTTATGGCCCAGCAAGCACGATTTTTCATGGCCGAATAAATCTGCGGCGTATTGGTTCAGTGACTGGATGCGCGCCTGGTAGTCCACCGTTAACAAAATAACGGGTTGTTGTTCATAGAGCATACGATATTCAATTTCGCTGCGCTGGAGCTTTTCTTCAGTTTGTTTGCGTTGGGTGACATCTCGCGCTTCAAGTAATACGCGTGGCTGGCCTCGTTCACCGGGAAAGCTTTTCACTGCCACGTCCAAGATCACTTCACGGTGGGCTTCGCTTAAACATAATTCAAACCGCTGAGGCTGAGTGGTTCCAATCTGTTTTAGGTGTTGCTCCAAACTTGCCGGATTACGCCAAATTGGCCACAGCCATAAAGGACGCTCTCCATACGCCTGTCTGTCGGTGATCAGCTGATAAAAGCTGGTGTTGCCTGAAACGACGATGCCATTTTGATCCAACAACGCGATCAGTTGATTACTTTGATCAAACACCCCTTTGAGCATCGCCCGGTGACGCATCAACGATGCCTCACTGCGTCGAAGCTGACGAATATTCGCGGCTAGCATGACAATCACGCTGCCCAGTACCAAAACAGCCAAGGCGACCGCTTGCACAGCCACCGGATGAGTTTGCCATATTGGTTCGGGTTGATTGGTGATCGTCACATCATCAAACGCGCTAATATCTAACTGCCAGCGCTTGAGTGCCGGGTAATCAAACATGGTGATATTGGTCCCATCACGTTCGGCGGGTAGCTGACCACTCAAGGTCTTAAGAAGGAGCTTCCCTTGATGGTAGCCTTGATTTTTACCATCTATCACCACGCCGCCGACCACACCCTGACCGAGCATAAAACTCATGGCACCATAGATGGGCACGGGCGTATTGTGAGTGAGCGTTCGGATACCACTGAGTTTATCGAGAAATTGTCCGTTGCTATCCCTAAAATAGGAAAGATAAAACACCGCCTCACCGTCATGCATGGCTTGAATTCTATCGCGTAGTCCCGAAAAGGTGAGACTAGAAAGGCGCACGACGTCGATGCCAGAATCACCGTTTCTGGCCAGTTGCGCTTGCACGACATTCCAGTATTGACGACTCGAGAAGGTATTATCGAGCAACACATAAACGCGCTCTAAACCAGGGTGCAACCGCTTCATTAACGCCAAGTTGCGCGGTAGATCCACTTCCTCTTTGACGCCGGTTAGCTTAGGGAGCAACGGATAATGCTGGCGACCAAAGTTATTCAGGCCCGCGTAAACAACTGGCGTTTCACCAACATATTCATGCAACTGATGGATTAACCAAAGTGCGGCATTATCCGTGGTTAAGATCGCATCGAATTGATGGTTCCCGAGCTTTTGGATATAGAGTTTTTTGAGTTGCTCTCGATACGCCTCTGACTGATAACGTTTAATTTCTAGATAAGTATGTTGAAACGCAATGTCTTCTCCCGCGGTGGCAGTATCGAGTCCTTCGACCAGAGCTTGGTTCCAAAAGAAGTTGGGATGATAGGAATGCACCACCAGCACGTTTTTTTGTGCGGCGCTGACACTCAATGCTACCCAGAACAGTAAACCGCCTAAAAGGTATTTGATCCCCACATCTACTTCCTGTTGGTTGATTGGTATCGCACTAAACAACGCGATACCCTACATTAGGTGTTAACCGAACGGTCAAGCAATCGTGTTAACGAAAAACAAGACCTCGCTATAACAAAAAGACGAAAACAATGAACGAATTGCCGAAACTGGATGACCTTGATCGTCGAATTCTTTCTACCTTACTGGATGATGCACGCGTTCCTTACGCAGAAATGGCAAAGCGATTTAATGTCAGCCCTGCCACCGTGCACGTTCGTGTCGAAAAGATGAAAGCCGCTGGCATTATCGAAGGCACCGAGATATTGGTAAATACTAAAAAGCTAGGCTATGACGTATGCTGCTTTATTGGTATCAATCTGAAAGCGGCGCGCGATTACCACTCCGCGCTAGAAAAGCTGAACCAACTCGATGAGGTAGTCGAAGCTTACTATACGACAGGGGCCTATAACATCTTCGTGAAGCTGATGTGTCGCTCTATCGAGGAGTTACAGTTTGTATTGATTGATAAACTGCAGGCCATCGATGAGGTCCAATCGACAGAGACACTGATCTCACTACAGAACCCGATCAACCGCAATGTTATCCCTTGAGTTTTGTGCGGTAATTCATGCCCTTACTAAAAAAACGCCCCTGCCAATGGCAAGGGCGTAGAGACACTGTGTGGTCATTTAGCCGACGGTATCTTCCGGCCGCGGTGGTAATGGCGCGCCCGCGTCTTCGGCTAACCACTCGGCAACTTGCTTGGCAAAGTAGGTTAAAATGCCATCCGCACCCGCTCGCTTAAAGCACAGAAGTGATTCCATTACCGTTTCCCGCTCTTTCAGCCAACCGTTATCAAACGCTGCTTTATGCATGGCATACTCACCAGACACTTGGTAGGCAAACGTTGGCACATTGAGCTCACTTTTCACTCGGCGCACCACGTCCAAATACGGCATTCCAGGCTTCACCATCACGGTATCGGCGCCTTCAGCAATGTCCATTGCAACCTCATGGAGGGCTTCGTCACTATTGGCCGGATCCATTTGGTAGTTGGCTTTGTTACCGCCTTTAAGGTTAGCGGCTGAACCAAGTGCATCACGGAAAGGCCCGTAGTAGTTGGAAGCATACTTGGCTGAATATGCCATGATTTGGGTATTAATATAGCCGTTTGCTTCCAACGCTTCGCGAATACGTCCAATTCGCCCGTCCATCATATCCGACGGCGCGACAATATCGACACCAGCTTCGGCATGAGACAGGGCTTGCTTGATCAGTACCTCAGTGGTTGGCTCATTCATCACATAGCCGTCGTCGTCGATAATACCGTCTTGACCATGAATGGTATAAGGGTCAAGCGCCACATCAGTAATCACGCCCATTTGTGGCACATGCTCTTTGAGCAGGCGCACAGCACGAGGCACTAGCCCTTCCGGATTAAAGGCTTCCGATGCACAGAGCGTTTTAGCATCTTTGGGGATCACCGGAAACAGGGCGATCGCGGGCACTCCCAATTTGGCAAGGTAGTCCGCTTCATGTAACAGCAAGTCGATAGACAGTCGTTCAATACCTGGCATTGAAGCCACTGGCTCGCGACGGTTTTTGCCCATCAGGACGAAGACCGGATAAATTAAATCATTGGCAGAGAGTGTATGTTCTGCCACCAAACGGCGGCTAAAATCAGTTTTGCGTGTACGACGCAGGCGTCGTGCAGGAAAGGCGCTTTGAATGGATACGGCCACGGTATCCTCCTTAATGTTGCAGACCTGGGCTTTGGGGCAGCGTACTGCCTCGCTATCGTTATGCACCCCTCACTGTATCGAGAAACAGCGCTGGGTATTTTTATTGTACAATCAATAATCTGTTCAACAGGCTGTTGGCGAAGTTGCGCCACCGCCTGTGCAATATGCGGTAAATACTTGGGCTCATTACGGCTACGTTTGGGCCGCGGGCGCAGATCGCGCGGCTGCAAATACGGGGCATCCGTTTCAATCATCAAGCGATCATCGGGCAGCCAGCTTACCTGTTGCTGAAGCTGCTGTCCGCGCCGTTCGTCGCAGAGCCAACCGGTGACACCTATGTATAACCCGGCATCCAAGCAATCTCGCAGTGCCTGATCCTCACCGGTAAAACAGTGCAGTACCGCCGCCGGCAACTTGTCTAACCAAGGACGCAATATCGCCAGCCAACGGTCATGAGCCTCCCGACAATGCATAAATACCGGCATTGACTGCTCAGCGGCTAATGCGAGTTGCGCCTCAAAGACCGCTTCTTGTTGCGGGCGCGGCGAAAAGTCACGATTAAAGTCGAGGCCACATTCCCCTATCGCCACCACCTCGGCGCGCTGCGCCAGTTGCCGAATCATGGTTAAATTGGCTGGATCGACAGATTTGGCATCGTGCGGATGCACCCCGGCAGTGGCATAAGCGTAGCCAGGGTACCGCGCCGCTAAATCCGCCGCCGCTTGGCTTTCTTCAACGTTGGTGCCGGTAAAAATCATCCCAGAGACGCCGGCTTGCTGCGCATGAGCAACAACCTCGTCTCTGTCTTTATCAAATCGTGAGCTGGTGAGATTGACACCAATATCAATCATTCATTGGCCTCTTCAGATGCCGATGCGTCGCGCGGGACATAAAAACGTGACAGCAACACACCCAGCTCGAACAGCAAACACATAGGAATGGCGAGCAAGGTTTGCGAAATCATATCGGGCGGGGTCAACATCATGCCAACGACAAAGGCCGCCACCACGACATACGGACGCTTGCTGGTCAAGCTTTTCGCGGTTGTCGCGCCCGTCCAGACCAGCAGTATAATCGCAATAGGGATTTCAAAAGCAATACCAAATGCTAGAAATAAAGCCAAAATGAAATCGAGATAACTGGCAATATCCGTTGCCACCTGTACCCCTTCTGGCGCAATCGAGGTAAAAAAGCCAAACACCAAGGGCAATACCACCCAGTAGGCAAACGCCACGCCCGCATAAAACAACAACGAGCTCGATACCAAAAGCGGCATCACCAAGCGCTGCTCATGCTTATACAGGCCAGGGGCAACAAAGGCCCAAATTTGGTAAAGCACCACGGGGATGGCAACAAACACCGAGATAACCAGCGTCAGTTTGATAGGGGTGAAAAAAGGCGACGCCACATCGGTGGCAATCATGCTCGCCCCTTCAGGCAGCTTGTCAATCAATGGCTGAGCGACCAAGCTATAAATGTCGTTGGCAAAATACACTAACCCGGCAAAGACCACTAAGATGGCAACGATGGCGCGAAGCAGGCGGTTACGGAGCTCCATCAGATGACTGATGAGTGGCTGAGAATCGTTTACAGAAGACATAGTGGTTTTTTCATCAGAGACATAAGGCGTCGCTCGTTATCACTTATCGGTCGACGAGGTGGACGAGGGACTGGTGGCCGTGTCCGCATTCTCGGTATCGTGCGCTGCAGCGGTTGATGTTGACGAAGACGCATAAGGATGCTGCACATCGGCGGCTCGCTGTCGCAGCGTCTCCACCGACTCTTGCAGTTCAGGGGAGAGATTTTTCATCCCTGCTTGCTCGGCTTTGTGCAAATTATCTTGCAACTCTTTGATCTTGAGCTCTT
Organism: Salinivibrio sp. EAGSL; assembly: GCF_013366455.1. Classification (NCBI taxonomy): domain Bacteria; kingdom Pseudomonadati; phylum Pseudomonadota; class Gammaproteobacteria; order Vibrionales; family Vibrionaceae; genus Salinivibrio; species Salinivibrio sp. EAGSL. The sequence goes on from NZ_JABWMG010000002.1 coordinate 197,709, forward strand.
GCTCGAGCTCGTCACGGACCGAGCCTGCCATACGCTTGGCCGCGCCCACCCAACGTGACACATTACGTATCGCAATGGGCAGCCGCTCTGGGCCAAGCACCACAAGGCCAATGACGGCAATCAGTACCAGCTCCCAGAAACCAATATCAAACACGGCTTATACCTGCTCTTTGTCTTTTTGCGTTTTTTCGCTTTTCGACGGTTCAGCACGCTCATTAAGCGACGTTGGCTCGAAGTCAGCATCTTGATCAGCGCGCTTACCCTCGTCATCATGCATCGCTTTTTTGAACCCTTTTACCGCAGAGCCCAAATCACCACCCATATTGCGTAACTTCTTGGTGCCAAACAATAACACCACGATGACTGCAATGATCAGCAGCTGCCAAATACTAATTCCACCCATACCGGTTCCCTTTATTCCGCTTGGTTAATGTTATGTGCGCAGCAGTGTAACTGCTATTTGTTACAGGTTTTATTACAAAGTCGCCAGCCACACAACCAGAAAACGAACGCCCCCGCTGTCGCAACACTCGGTAGTGTATCGATCCGGTTGGCATACAAGATAGTCGCAGTCAGTAGTAAGGTGGCACCAATACCCAGTAGATATGTGGCGCGCGAGTGGCGCTGTTTGGTCTGTAAATAGCTTTGATAGTAGGTGTCTAACCGCTGATTGACTTGCCGCCCCTGGCGGAGGCCATCGTAGATTAGCTCCGGAATTTCTGGCAGCTTTTCGGCCCAAAACGGTGCCTTCTCTTTGACCGCCGCCCATACCGCTTGCGGTCCGACTTGCTGTTTCATCCACGACTCTAAAAACGGCTTTGCTGTGGTCCACAAATCAAGTTGCGGATAAAGCTGACGTCCAAGCCCTTCAATATAGAGCAATGTTTTTTGCAGTAAGACCAGCTGTGGCTGCACTTCCATATTAAAGCGGCGCGCGGTGTTGAAGAGGTTTAATAACACATTACCGAACGAAATTTCACACAGCGGCTTTTCGAAAATCGGCTCGCATACGGTACGAATAGCAAATTCGAAATCGTCGACATTGGTGTCATGCGGCACCCAACCTGAATCGACATGAAGCTCAGCGACCTTGCGGTAATCACGGTTAAAGAAGGCAATAAAGTTTTCCGCTAGATAGCGTTTATCATCGCGGTTTAACGTACCAACAATACCGCAATCAAGCCCAATCCACTGCGGGTCGTGCGGGTGTTCATACGACACAAATACGTTGCCTGGGTGCATGTCCGCATGGAAAAAACTATCGCGGAAGACCTGGGTGAAAAAGACTTCAACCCCCCGCTCGGCGAGCAGCTTCATATCTGTACCGTTCGCCTCAAGCGCGTCGATATCTGACACTTGAATACCGTAAATGCGCTCAGACACCATCACGTCTTTGCGGCAATAGTCACTAAACACTTCGGGCACATACAAGGCTTGATCGTTTTCAAAGTTGCGACGCAATTGAATGGTATTCGCCGCTTCGCGCATTAAATCCAGTTCATCAAGCAAGGTTTTTTCATATTCGCGAATCACTTCTACCGGCTTTAAGCGACGTGCATCAGGGAGAAAACGCGCCACCAGCCGTGCCACGCGATACATCAGACGCAAGTCGGCCTGAATAACCGGCAAGATATCGGGACGGATCACCTTAATCACCACTTCACGGCCATTTTCTTTTAATGTCGCGGTGTGGACTTGTGCGATGGATGCAGAGGCTAATGGGTTGGGCTCAAAATCACTGAACCAAGTTTCCAGAGGCCCACCCAGTGACGCTTCAATTTGCGTTTTTGCTTTGTGGCCATCAAAGGGTGCGACTTTATCTTGCAACTGGGCGAGTTCATTGGCGATATGAGCAGGAAAAAGATCGCGGCGGGTCGACATCATTTGCCCGAGCTTTACCCATACCGGCCCCAAACTTTGCATCGCTAAACGCAAGCGCTCACCCACAGGCTTGTCTGGGTGTTGGTTTTTAAGCCAAAACAGCGATTTACGCCCAAGATGGGCGAGTCGAGTCAGCGGTTGCCTGGGTAGTAGGGCATCAACACCGTACAATAACAAAGTACGAATAATAAAATACAGGCGACGAATCTCACTGAGTGTCATGCGGACTCCATCCGTTCTACTAACTGCTTAACCTTGGCTTCCAACCGCGCCGCGTCACTGCGCAATTCATCCACTTGATCACTGTATGCCGCCACTTCTAACGGCCCCGGCGCCAAGCGCCACTCTTCGGTGATCACTTCCCCAGCATAGCGCTGCTGACGCTGAGCCAGTTGTTGTAATTGCTGCCAACGCTGCTGTGCCTGACTGACGAGGGTATGGGCAACCACATCTCCGGTATAAGGCGATAACCATTCGGCGACATCAAACTGAATGCCGCTCAACAATTGAGAAAACTGCTGGGCCACGTCCATATCACCATCAAGTGTCAGCTTATCGGCTTTTATTAACGCAGTAAGATTGGCTTTTTGCTGCAATTGCGGCAACGCAGAAAGCGAGAGGGATAGTGCACAATCAAGCTCTCCCTCGTAATGGCTCAGTACATCGATCTGCTGGCCAAAAACAAAGACCCACTGTCGATTATATTCTTGCAGCGTGACGCCAATACTGCGCCCTTTTAGTCGCGCTAAACGGCGCTGGCTATCTGCATCTTTATTAATCACGCCATTTAAGGCGGTCTCGAGTCCTGCACACACGAGTGAGTCAAACGCCATACCGGCTCCTTAGAATTTATACCCACGGTGCAGCGCGACAATGCCACCGGTGAGATTATAATAGCTGGCTTGTTCAAAGCCGGCTTGTTCCATCATGCCTTTCAAGGTTTCTTGATCAGGGTGCATACGAATTGATTCAGCAAGATAACGATAGCTATCTGGGTCATTGACAATGAGCTGCCCCATCTTAGGTAAAATGTGGAACGAATAGGCGTCGTATACTTTCGATAACGGCTTCGCCACCGGTTTAGAAAACTCTAGGACCAGAAGGCGCCCTCCCGGTTTGAGTACACGAAACATCGAGCGCAGCGCCGCATCTTTATCGGTGACATTACGAAGCCCAAACGCGATGGTAATACAGTCAAAGTGATCGTCAGGAAAAGGTAGCTGCTCGGCATTCGCCTGCACATAGCTCACGTTGCCAACAATACCCTTATCGCGCAACTTATCGCGACCCACTTTCAGCATCGAGTTATTGATATCCGCGAGTACCACCTCACCTTGCTCACCGACGATGCGAGAAAACTTGGCGGTCAGATCACCGGTGCCGCCGGCTAAATCCAACACTTTTTGTCCGGGGCGTACACCACTACAGTCAATGGTGAAGCGCTTCCATACCCGATGAATGCCCATCGACATCACATCATTCATCAGATCATATTTAGCGGCGACCGAATGAAATACATCAGCCACGAGGCTTTCTTTTTCTTGGCGTTTGACTTTCTGGTAGCCAAAATCAATCGTTTCTTGGTCCTGGTGCGAATTTTTCTCTGTCATTGTATTCCCCTAACATATTGGCTCCAGTTTACTTTATCGCCCATCCGGACTCCAAGCGCGCAACCCAGTTTATTCTCATTCTTGCGTGGTGGTGCCTGGGTCCGTCTGCATGACATTGACCGACTCTCCCGGTCCAGGTTCCGTGGCCACACTGGCCAGCGCCGGACTTATATCGCGTTTAACCTCGACACCTAGGGCTTTAAAACTCTCCGCTTGGCGCAAGATATTGCCGCGCCCTTGGCTAAGTTTGTTCATCGCTCCTTGATAACTGTCACTGGCTTTACCTAGCGCGCTGCCCAGCCCTTCCATATCGCTAACAAAAAGTCGCACCTTGTCATAAAGCTTGCTAGCCTTCTCGGCGATTTGTTTGGCGTTTTGATTTTGATATTCATAGCGCCATAAATTATTGATTGTTCTGAGAGCCACTAACAAGGTGGTCGGGCTCACCAGCATGATGTTGTTGTCCATGGCGTCCCGAATCAGACTGGCATCCGCCTCAACCGCGACCTGAAAAGCCGGCTCAACAGGAATAAACATCAGTACGTAATCCAGTGAGCGTACTCCATGGAGTTGATGATAATCTTTGCGACCCAAACCACGAATATGCTGACGAATTGCCTGGACATGCTCTTTAAGCGCGGCATCTTGTTCGGCCAGTGTCTCAGCGTTGTAATAGCGTTCATACGCGACCAAGGCCATTTTGGCATCAACGACGACATCTTTTTCTTGTGGTAACTTAACCACCACATCGGGCTGATAGCGCTTGCCCTGTTCATTTTCAAAGCTGACTTGGGTTTGGTACTCACGCCCCTCTCGCAAGCCAGACTCTTCTAAAATGCGCGCGAGGACCACTTCGCCCCAATTACCTTGTTGCTTATTATCGCCTTTTAGCGCCTGAGTCAGGTTATGGGCCTCACGGGTCATGTCCGCGTTTAATAGTTGTAGATTTTTGATTTCATGAATCAAGGTATGGCGCTCTTTGGCTTGCTCGCCAAAGCTGTCGGTCACCTGCTTCTTAAATCCTTCCAACTGCGATTTAAGCGGTCCAAGCAGGCTTTCTAAGCTCATTTTATTTTGCTCATCGACCGAGTGGACTTTTTGCTCAAATACTTGATTGGCAAGTTGCTCAAACTGGGTGCGTAATCGCTCCTCCGCGTTTTCTAGCAGTGCGTGTTTTTCCTTCGCCGCGTTTAACTGCTGCTCGGCGCTGGCTTTAACTTCTCGCAACTCTGCCAACAGTTCAGACTTTTCCTCACGTACGGAGTCTAATTTGTCGCTTAAGTCGTGATTATGCTGACGCAGTTGCTCCTGTTGCCTGAGTTTCTCGCTCGCAGAGGTTAATTTGCCATAATACTGGCGTAATTCCTGGGTTAGGCGGTCTCGCTCGACATCCAAACTATCTAACTCGTGTTGCTGTTGTTCGAGTTGCTGCTGCAATTGTTGGTGTTGCATGTCAGCACTGGCTTGTTGCTGCGCATATTGCGTTTCATACCATTGCTGGTATTGCGCAATAACACGTCGGTGTAGGACATAACCGAGTCCAAGGGCACTGACGGCGCCAAAACAAAACGTGAGAATAGGTAAAGCGGAAAATGACAAGCCATCAAGCATAAAACGTTCTCTATTGTGCGGTCATTAGTGTCAGCAAAGGCTAATGGGATACTGGATAGATGTCCAGTCTATCTCAGTCAGTTTCAATGGCGTAGACTGCCTGGAACGACAGGCATCTTTGCAAGGAGGCAACATGCATAACGAACGGAAGGCACTGATCTTTGCCTTGTCTGCTGTACTGCTATGGTCAACGGTTGCAACCGCATTCAAAATCACCCTGAGCTACATGACACCGATTCAAATGCTGGCAGCGGCCAGCTTGGTGTCAGTGGTGATTTTAACCGTTATTGCCGCCGTGCAAGGAAAGCTTCACGCGCTGTGGCCGACCTTTCGGCGTCAACCCGGTTACTATTGCGTGTTGGGGATGATTAATCCATTCATTTACTACTTGGTGCTTTTTAAAGCTTACGATCTGTTACCCGCTTCATTAGCCCAGCCTTTAAATTACAGCTGGGCGATCACTCTGACATTATTGGCGGCATTGTTTTTAGGCCAAACGATTCGTCGTCAAGATTGGATTGCGGCGGCGTTGGGCTATTTTGGCGTGGTTGTGATCGCTACCAAAGGCCAGCTTTTATCGCTCCAGTTCGATAGCCCGCTTGGCATTGGTTTGGCGTTACTCTCAACGTTATTGTGGGCAGGTTTTTGGGTCCTTAATACTAAAAATCGCGCTGATCCTGTGCTCGGCATTTTGCTCTGTTTTATTCTGTCACTGCCTGTATCTTTGCTATTAGCTGGATTAACAAGCACTTGGGAAGGGATCCCTTGGCAAGGATGGCTGGCAGTCGGTTATGTCGGGCTATTCGAAATGGGAATAACCTTTATGCTGTGGCTGAGCGCGATGAAATATACCCAGAACACCTCTCGGATCAGTAATCTGATTTTTATTTCGCCTTTTATCTCTTTGGTGTTACTAGCCACCATTATTGGCGAGACAATTCATATCAGTACCTTGGTTGGGCTAAGTTTTATTGTAGTGGGGTTACTGATCCAACAGCGTACCCCAAAAAAGCGCAAACAACCTGCCGCAAGCGCGTAACCTTTATTGCTTAAGGGTTGCCAATGCCGCTCACAATGCACGGCGCCCGTTGCACGGCGCCCGTTGCACGGCGTCAATCGGCATTAACCCATCTTACGCTGGATCATATACTGGTATAGCTCGTCAGCCGACAAGCCATCTTGCTCCAAACCTTGGGTGATTTCCTCGATACGCTCAGCACGACGATCTTCAATCACGTGATTAAATTGATAAACCAGCTCGCGTAAATATTTGAGCGGCACTTGATGGGCGGCGCTACGGACACGCTCTTCACTTTGGCTGCCTAGCTCTACCAATAATTTACCAAACATGATTTTTTCCGGCGATTCCTCAAGTTGTTCAAGGACGCGCGCCATTTCGATTGTCGATAATGACATAGTGTATAACTGACCTTTGGATATAAAACGAAAAGGAATGAGCGTTAATTCGATTTGCTTAGTAAATATACTCTGAACCACGCACGTTTAGCAAAATAAAAAAACGCTGGCCGAGGCCAGCGCAAAAGGATGATGGGTTGTCGAGACCCCTGCGTTTTGCACGTCTTATTATTGTTTGCCAACTGAGACGTTGTTTTATTGATTATTTAGCTTTTTACCATTTTGGCATGCCATTGCTTACCTTTCGGTGACCATAAAATAATCAGACCGGGCACTAATAACCACATATGCACCGTCATCAAATCACTGGCCGATAAGCCTAGACGCTGGGTTAAGCTCACGAGTAGCCCAGCCCCGCTCATCTGGAATAACCCGAGCAATGCCGCGGCCGTGCCCGCGCGGTCCGAAAACGGCGCTAATGCTGCTCCAGCTGACGCGCCTAACACCCAAGCAAAGCCGAATGAAGAGGTAAAGATCGGCAACATAAAGGCCCAAGGTTCAGCGATGGGGCTAAGCGCCAGCATCAACCCGCCCGATCCCACCAGCATCATAAGGCCAATATTTAATGCCCGGCGGCTACCAAACTTTTGCATATAACGTGGCCCTAACATTGCCGCGGCAATATTTAACGCCGCATTGGCGCCAAACCAAAAGGTGAAACTGTTCATGGAGATACCGTATCTGTCCATCAACAGCACAGGTGCGGAGGTGACATAAGCGAGGATCACCGCCATCGCCAACATGCAAAGGGTTATGTGATAAGTAAATGTAGGTACACGCAGCACCTGCCAATAACGGCGTAAGCTGAATAGGCGGCCAGAGGTATCAGTATGCGATGGTCGGGTTTCGGGCAAAAAGACGATAACCAGCACCAACCCTAATACCGCATAACCGAGCATAAAGGTGAAGTTAGCACGCCAGTCAAACACCTGGGTTAACCAACTACCAAGTAGAGGCGCTAGAGCCGGCACAAAACAAATCGCACCATTTAAGTAGCTAATCATATGGCCACTGCGTTCGGCACCAAAACGATCGCGGACGGCGGCAAAGGCACACACGGAGGTTGCACACGCGCCAAACCCTTGCAGCAAACGCGCCACCAGCATCATATCCATCGAGGTGGCGAGCCACGCCATCAAAGAGCTAAGGCCATAAAGCGAAATACCAATAATAGCCACAGGCTTACGGCCAAAGCGATCGGCCAACGGCCCCGCAAACAGCTGACCAAGACCTAAGCTAAACATAAACCAGGTCACAGTGTCTTGAGCCAAAGTAGGACTCACATTAAAGTCACCCGCCATATGCGATAGTGCCGGTAGGTAAATATCAATCGCCATGGGGCTAAATAGCACCAGTAACACCATTAAGGCGACCAGTAAGCGATTTGATGTCGGTGAATCAGTGTGCGTCATTGGTTACTCCTCTATACAGGCACGCAGTATAGTGGCTTCAGGATATGAACCATAATGGTTTATAGTAAAAGCAGTTATTCCTAAGGAGAATACCAAAGATGGATTTGGACCAACTGCAACGTACCGACCTCAATTTATTGGTGTGTTTGCATGTACTTTTAGAAGAGTGCAATGTCACGGGCACAGCCAAACGCCTGCATTTAAGTCAATCGGCGGTGAGTAAAAATCTGGCCCGGCTAAGATCGCAATTTAACGATCCGCTTTTTACTCGAGCCGCCCACGGCTTAAAACCCACGGTTCGTGCACAAACCTTGCAACCTAAATTACGCGCTTTGCTCAATGATATCGCGGCGATGACCGAACCTGACCATTTTCAGCCACACTTAAGTGATCGCTGTTTTCGCTTTGCGCTTGTAGAGAGCGCCTACCCATTACTGCTGCCCCAATTTATTAGCGATATGTTAGAGGCCGCCCCATCGATCACCCTCAATACCGCCGCTTGGGATCAAACCACTTTTGATGGTCTCGCCCGTGGCAATATCGACTTTGGTATTACCGGCAAAGATTTAAATCCCGCCGATGCCATGCTGACCATGATGCCGCCCAAGGGTGTGCGCTACCAAGAGCTTTGCCAAGATCACCAGTGTGTCTTGATGCGCGCCGATCACCCCGCACTCAAGGGCCCATGGGATGAAGCGCGTTACCTTGGACTGCGACATGTACAGGTGAAATGTGATGGAAATGATCGCTGGTTGTTGGACTATAAACTGGCAGAGCGTAATATTGAGCGTGACATTGCCATGTACGTGCCTGATTTTAACAGTGCGGCGAGCCTGTGTACCTATACCGACCTGGTGTTTACCTCACCAAGCCAGTTTGCGCATTATATTGCCGCGTCGCTCAATTTGGTGGTACGGCCGTTACCGACGCCAATACCGCCGATGGCGTACACCTTGTTTTGGCATCAAAATCAAGAAAATGACCCGGGGCACCAATGGCTGAAAGATTTAATTATTTCGCGCTGTCAGCAGTTTAGCCCGGCAAAATTGCAGCCTATCGCCCATCGCGCTAGGGTCTAATCCACTGGTTTTTTACGCGTGGCCGAACATGGCAAGTTCACCCCATACAAAGAAGGAAGAATAATGGACGCGACCCTTACCAAGCGTGTTGAGCAGCTAAGACACTGGCTAGATCAACACGATTATGACGCCCTACTCATCCCCCACGAAGACGAATATCTCGGTGAGTATGTGCCCGAGCACAACGAACGCCTCCACTGGGCAACCGGCTTTACCGGCTCCGCAGGGGCGGCGGTGATCACCCGCGACAAGGCAGCGATTTTTGTTGATGGCCGCTATGTGGTTCAAGTCCGTAAGCAAGTCCCCGCCGGCCTGTTTGACTACTGCCACCTGATTGATGAGCCACCGGTGCAATGGGCCCAGCAACAATTGCCCAAGGGTGCCAAGCTGGCTATCGACGCTCGCATGCATAGCGTCGCTTGGTACAAACGCACCCAACGCGCGCTGGATGGGGCTTTGGCTTTGGTGAGTGTTGAGCAAAACCCGATTGAAAGCTTATGGGACGATCGCCCCGCCCCGCTTAATAGCCCTGCCATTTTACTGGGTGAAGAGAAAACCGGCCGCGCCAGCTTAGATAAGCGTCAAACCATTGGCCAGCAGTTAGCCGATCAGAACCTTGATGCCGCGGTACTCACTCAACCCGATGCCGTCTGTTGGCTGCTCAATATCCGTGGTCGCGATATCCCACGTTTGCCCGTGGTACTGACCCAAGCGATTATCAAGCAATCCGGTGACGTCACCGTGTTTATCGACCCTGACCGTCTCCCCGACGGCTTTGATGCACACGTGGGCCAAGGAGTGAGCGTCGCGCACCCTGATAGCCTGGTTGATGCCCTGCAAGCGCTGAGTGGTCAACGTGTATTGGTCGACCCAAACGGTGCCAATGCGTGGACACTGGACACGCTCCAACAAGCGCAAGTCACCGTGGTGGAAGCGCAAGACCCATGTGCGCTTGAAAAGGCGGCCAAGAACCCGCAAGAAATCGCCGGTATGCAAGCCTGCCACGTGCGCGATGGTGTTGCCGTGACTCGCTTTTTGGCGTGGTTTGACCGTCAAGTCGACGCCGGTGAACGCCCTGATGAAGCTGTGCTCGCAGACACCCTGTATCAATTCCGCCAACAAGACGATCAACTGGTCGACTTAAGCTTTGATACCATTTCCGCCGCCGGTGGCAATGCGGCCATGTGTCACTATAACCACAACAATCAGCCCAAACCGAGCGTGATTGAGAGCAACAACGTCTACTTGGTGGACTCAGGCGGCCAATACTATGACGGCACCACCGACATTACCCGTACCGTGCCGGTGGGCGAATGCAGCGCTGAGATCAAAAAGGCCTTCACGCTGGTGCTTAAAGGGCATATTGCGCTGGCCACTGCGCTGTTCCCGAAAGGCACCTCAGGCAGCCAGCTTGATGCCTTAGCACGCCAGTATTTGTGGCAACACGGCTATGATTTTGACCATGGCACCGGTCACGGTGTCGGGCATTTCTTGGACGTGCACGAAGGTCCGCAGCGCATTTCCAAAGCGCCCAATAGCGTCGCGCTATTGCCGGGCATGGTGGTGTCAAACGAGCCGGGCTACTATCGCGCCGACGCGTTTGGGATCCGGATTGAAAACCTCGAGTTGATTGAAGAAAAGCCCACCGAGGGTGACATGACGATGCTCGGATTTGCCTCACTCACGCGAGCACCGATCGATCGTCGATTGGTCGATGTGAGCTTACTCAGCGAGGCGGAAATCCAGTGGTGGAATCGCTATCATCAAACCGTGTGGGATGAAGTTAGCCCATCTTTAGATGATCAAGACCAAGCTTGGTTAAAACAAGCGACCGCGCCGCTAAGCCGTTAAGTCGCGTCTTCACTAAGTATAAAAAAACAAAAAGCGTCCGATTGGACGCTTTTTTTTATTCCCCTTTCAGGGCTTTCTCAACCGCTTTGGGCGAAAAGCCGCGCAAAGTAGTATCGCCAATGCAAATCACTGGGACACCCCGCGAGCCTGTTGCTGCCAGCAGCTTCTTGCCTTTGGGCGTGGCCGTATCGACAACACGATAACGCAGCCCTTTTTTATCTAAGTAAGCTTTGGCCGCCTCACAGTGAGGACAGCGCGGGCCCACATATACAGTAATACGTTTCATGCCCGCATTGTCGCTAACCCGCTGCCGTTTGTGAAGCCATTTGCACCTGACGCGCGACATCGTAGATGTTATCCCAATCTTTCCATACCACCTCAAACCCGAGGGCACGGACGCTGGCGGCCACCTCTGCCGCGCTACGTTCATCACTGATGGCAAACTGCTCTAATTGTGGCTCAGGGTTGGCATAACCGCCCGGTTGAGTTTTTGACGCCGCGGATAAGCTCGTGACACCAAGCGGTAACACATTGTCGCGAAAGTGGGGTGACTCCCGTGTCGATAGCGACAGCTCCACCTGCGGATTCCACAACCGATAGGCACAAATCAGCTGGACCAGCTGCTTATCCGTCATCACCGATTTCGGCTGTAACGCCCCCGCGCAAGGGCGTAAGCGCGGAAAAGATAGCGAATAGCGGCTTTGCCAGTATTGCTTTTCCAAATAATCCAGATGCTGGGCGGTAAAAAAGCTGTCGGTGCGCCAGTCCTCAAGGCCAATCAAGGCGCCGAGACCGATCTTATCGACCCCTGCTTGTGCCAACCTATCTGGGGTTTGCAGCCGGTAGTGAAAGTCGGTTTTATTCCCGCGCTTGTGGTGTTCCCCATAGGTTGGAGCGTGGTAGGTTTCTTGGTACACCATCACCGCATCCACACCTTGTGCCACCAAGGCGCGATACGCGTCGGTATCCAGCGGCTGCACCTCCATCGCCACATGATGAAAGTATTGCTTCACCACCGGTAAGGCGCGGAGAAAATACTCGAGCCCTACCTTGGTTTCATGCTCACCGGTCACCAAGAGCACACTGTCAAAGCCCATTTTTTTGATCGCTTCACACTCGGCGGCGATCTCAGCTTCATCCAGCGTGCGCCGTTTGATTCGGTTTTCCATCGAAAAACCGCAATAGGTACACACGTTGGCGCACAAATTGGAGAGATACAGCGGAATATAAAACCCCATGGTGTAGCCAAAACGCTGCCGCGTCAGCGCCGCAGATTGCTGAGCCATGGCCTCAAGATAGGCTTCAGCGGCTGGGCTGATCAGGGCAGCGAAATCGTCCAAATTGCGCGAGGATTTAGCCAGCGCCCGCTCGACATCTTGGCGCGTTTTGCTGTAAATCGAAAGGCGATGATGATCCCAATCGAGTGCCGCCCACCGCTCAGAAAAGCTCATCACGCCTCCTTAGCGTCAAGAAACGCAGTTAAGGGGCTAGAAGCGTGGGCGTGATTGTGTGTGCCCGCCAGCCCAGCGCGATACGCGCAGCGTCCTGCTTCAACCGCTTGTTTAAACGCCGCACCCATAGCAGTCGGATCGCCAGCCGTGGCAATGGCGGTGTTCACCAAAACTGCATCAGCACCGCGCTCCATCGCTAACGCCGCATCTGACGGTGCACCAATGCCGGCATCAATGATCACCGGCACGCGAGCTTGCTCAATAATGATGTCGAGAAACGCCATTGAGGCCAGTCCTTGGTTGGAGCCAATCGGTGAGCCAAGGGGCATCACCGCCGCGCACCCCACCTCTTCCAAACGCTTACACAGCACAGGATCGGCATGACAATATGGCAGCACCACAAACCCCTCATCTACAAGGGTTTTCGCCGCTTGAAGGGTTTCAATCGGATCAGGCATCAGATACTTAGGGTCGGGGTGAATTTCCAGCTTTACCCAAGGCGTTCCTAATGCTTCTCGAGCAAGACGCGCGGCAAACACCGCTTCTTGCGCATTTTTCGCCCCCGAGGTATTGGGCAGCAGGCGCACACCTAGTTCACGCAGCGGGGTTAAAATATCGTCTTGTGTGGCATGCACATCGACTCGCCTTAGCGCCATGGTGACCAGCTCAGTACCACTGGCCGCCAGTGATTCGGCCATGACCTTGCGACTGGCAAACTTGCCCGTGCCGGTTAACAGCCGAGATGAAAACGTCGTATCCGCAATGGTTAACATAATTATCCTCCGGCAATCGCTTGAAAGACCGCCAAGCTATCGCCAGCGGCAAGTGACGTGGATGACCAAGCATCGCGCGCAATAATGGTCTGATTTAGCGCGACCGCGACTGATTCGGCCGGCACCTTCATCTCCTCAATCAATTGCGTGACGGTCGTGGCATTGACCTCTGTGGGTGCGTCATTAATGATTAACTGCATCACTTACCTCCCGCGTTGGCTGACAAACCGCACAGTGCGGATGAACAGGCAGCGAAAAGTGCTGCCATGTCATGGTTTGTCCATCCAGTCGTGACAAGCGATTGGTACCGACCGCCTGCCCTAATAATAATTTTATCCCTTCAAGCGCTTGCGCAGTGGCCATCATGCCGACCACAGGTCCCATTACCCCAGCTTCAGCGCAGCGTGTGGGTTCAGAGGGCGTCACGTCTGCAAAGGCGCACGCATAACATGCACTATGCGGTTGATAAACCAATAACTGGCCTTGCCAGCCAATCGCGGCCGCGCTCACCAACGGCGTGCCAGTCTCTACACAGACTTGGTTGACCGCATGACGAGTGGCGAGATTATCACTGCAATCAAGCACCACATCCGCCATCGCCACTTCGAGCGCCAGGCGCTCATCCTCGAGATAGGCATTGATGGCCCGGCACTGGCAATGTGGGTTCAGCGCGCCCAAGTTAGCAGCTAGCGCTGCGGCTTTACCGGTGCCGATTTGCGCCTCCCGATACGCCACCTGACGCGCCAAATTGGATAGCTCAATGTGGTCCGAGTCAGCAATCGCTAACTGTCCCACGCCAGCGCCTGCAAGATAGAGACCCGCGGTGGTTCCAAGCCCACCGGCACCGACCATCAACACGTGCGCCTTTTTAAGTGCCTGCTGCCCGCACTCTCCGACCTCTGGCAGCATAATTTGCCGGCTATAACGCAGGTATTCACTGTCCGATAGCATCACACTCTCCTTGCTGTCTGGATGGATTCAGACAGCGATTAAACGCGTCAATGCGCGCCGCTAAATCGGGCGCTTGCGTCACGGCGCGGACTACCGCAATGGCGTCCACGCCGGTGCGCCAGACTTCGGGAGCTCGGTCGAGATCAATACCGCCAATCGCCACCGTCGGGAAGCGGCCCTCCACAGTCGCCACCTGCTGCGCTAACGCTGAAATACCTTGCGGTGGTTCGGCGAGCTGTTTGGTGGTGGTGGGAAAAATATGGCCGATGGCGAGATAGCTTGGCGTGAGTTCAACCGCTGCAGCGAGCTGTTCTGGACTGCGCGTCGACACACCGAGACGCAGCCCTTGCCGCGCAAGCCGGTCAAGATCCGCCTCACGTAAGTCTTGTTGCCCTAGATGGACGCCATAGGCGCCAGCTTCAAGCGCGAGCTGCCAGTGATCGTTGATAAACACCTGCGCATGGTGCGCGCGGCCCAATGCCACCGCGCGCTGTATCCAATCCGCCAATTGTGGATGCGCTGGCTGCTTCACGCGCAGTTGCACAGTTTTCACCCCCAAACAAAGTAAGCGTTCGAGCAAATCCACATCGTCCACCACCGGATATAATGGGCCTACGCCTTCAGACATAGGCGCAAACGGAGTCAAACTCATGATCCCACCTTGTCGCTGTCTTCCACCTCAGTACCGTGTTGTGGCTGAAGATGGGATTTTTGCAGGTAGAGCTCACTGCCCTTTTCTCGGAATTCTTGCGATTTTTGCTGCATGCCTGCTAACGGGTCTTCCAGCATAGCGACATCAATCGCTTGACCCGCGGCGGCATAGCCGTTTTCTTTGGCGTAGTCCCGGACTTCCTGGCTGATTTTCATGGAGCAGAACTTCGGTCCACACATCGAGCAAAAATGTGCGACCTTGCCCGACTCTTGAGGCAGTGTTTCATCGTGATAGGCGCGTGCCGTGAACGGATCAAGGGATAGATTGAACTGGTCTTCCCAGCGGAATTCAAAGCGCGCTTTAGAAATGGCGTTATCACGCACCTGCGCCCCCGGGTGTCCTTTAGCTAAGTCCGCAGCATGCGCGCAAAGCTTGTAGGTGATAAGCCCAATTTTAACATCCTCCTTATTGGGCAGACCCAGATGTTCTTTGGGCGTGACATAACAGAGCATCGCACACCCAAACCAGCCAATCATCGCCGCACCAATGCCGGAGGTAATATGATCGTAACCGGGAGCAATGTCGGTGGTTAGCGGGCCGAGAGTATAGAAAGGCGCTTCATGGCAATGGGTGAGCTGCTCGTCCATGTTCTCTTTGATCATATGCATGGGCACGTGGCCAGGGCCTTCAATCATCACCTGCACATCGTATTCCCATGCCACCTTGGTGAGCTCGCCCAGGGTACGTAGCTCACTGAATTGCGCTTCGTCGTTCGCGTCTGCCACTGAGCCGGGACGCAGCCCATCGCCCAACGACAAAGACACGTCGTAAGCGGCACAGATTTCGCAGATTTCGCGAAAATGGGTATACAGGAAACTTTCTTGATGATGCGCCAAGCACCATTTGGCGATAATCGATCCACCGCGCGAGACAATCCCAGTCACGCGATTGGCGGTCATGGGCACATAGTGCAAACGCACCCCAGCGTGAATGGTAAAGTAGTCGACCCCTTGCTCGGCTTGCTCTATCAAGGTATCGCGCATGACTTCCCAGGTCAGGTCTTCGGCAATGCCGTTCACTTTCTCAAGCGCCTGATACATAGGCACAGTGCCAATCGGGACTGGGCTATTACGTAAAATCCACTCGCGGGTTTCGTGAATATTGCGACCCGTCGATAAATCCATCACCGTATCCGCACCCCAACGAGTCGACCATACCAATTTTTCAGTTTCTTCCTCTATTGAGGAGCTCACCGCTGAGTTACCAATATTGGCATTCACTTTCACCAGGAAGTTACGCCCGATGATCATCGGCTCCGCTTCTGGGTGATTAATGTTAGCCGGAATAATCGCCCGCCCTTCGGCGAGCTCTTGGCGCACAAATTCGGGGGTGATTTGTGATGGCAAATCCGCACCAAAGCTTTCCCCGGGATGCTGGCGGTTCAGCTGCTCTTCACGATACTGCTGACGCCCCATATTTTCGCGAATGGCGATAAATTCCATTTCTGGGGTAATGATGCCTTGGCGTGCGTAATGCAGTTGAGTCACACACTGATTAGGTTTCGCACGGCGGATAGATGGTAAGGCACTAAAGCGAAGTTCATCCAAGGTTTCATCACTGAGGCGGGTTTGGGCATAGTCAGAGCTCACCGCATCAAGAAACTCCGTATCGGCACGTTCATCGATCCAGGCTTTTCGCACTGGCGCTAAGCCTTGGTAAATATCGATAGTACTCTGTGGGTCGGTATAAGGCCCTGACGTGTCATAAACCCGAATGGACTCATTGTCTTCATACTGAGGCTTTTCTTTGCTGCCGCCCACAAAGGTGGGGGAAAGATGGATCTCGCGCATCCCGACGCGAATGTCAGGTCGCGAGCCCTCGACATAGACTTTTTCCGAGTTGGGGTAGGTTTGCGCAGAAAGGGAATCGATAAAGGATTTGGCCTCAAGGCGGGCCTGTTTACGGGTCGACATAGCATTACTCCGGTGTTCATTATGGGAATTAATGCTTGCCGGAAAACGCTGAATTTGAGATGTGAGCAAACTGACAGACGGGTTGCGTCTGTGATCTGAAGCATCTCTTGTTCCCTTCGCTGGTCTTAACCAGATCAGGTTCAACGGATCCCACTTTATGTGGTCTCAGCCAATTGGCACTCCGACAAGTTCAATGCCAGTATAAGAAATCACCGCCGCAACAACAAGCGACGTACGCGATGTTTTCTATTACCCGGTAATACGTCCCAACAGCCAAGCCCCCATCGCTGCCGCTCCGAGGCATAAGGCGAGATTCAAACCAACATTTAGCAAGGCTTTCACCGTTTCTCCATGTTGGAACAGCATCAAGGTATCGACAGAGAACGTCGAGAAGGTGGTAAAAGCCCCTAAAAAGCCAATCGCAATCAGTTGACGCCAAGGGACCGGGGCAATTAGCTCTTGGCTCATCGCCGCTAAAAAGACGCCCATTGCTAATGAGCCCAGCACATTAACCATTAGGGTGCCGTACGGGAATCCTCGACCAAACACCGCGACGCTCCACTCTGAAACTAAAAAACGCGAGGACGCCCCTAATGCGCCACCAAGCCCTACCCACAATATGCTTACCACTGGGTGCTCCTTTCGATTGGTAAAAACTCATCATACCGCGACATGTGAACAAGAAACAGGAGGAAGAAAAAGGGAAGAAAGGCGTGGTTACTACTACAGACAGTAGATACAAAAAAAGCACCGACAATGTCGATGCTTTAATATTTGGCAGGGGTAGAGGGATTCGAACCCCCAACACGCGGATTTGGAATCCGCTGCTCTGCCAGTTGGAGCTATACCCCTGTAGATAGTTGCCTATTGTAGCGATCTCGCGACAAATTACCACCATCAATTACTAGTCAAACGTTTAATCGCTTATTTATAAAGCGATCTGTCTGGTCGTCCAATAACAAAAAACCCCAGCTTTTCAGCTAGGGTTTCTAAGTAGTGGCGGAGTGGACGGGACTCGAACCCGCGACCCCCGGCGTGACAGGCCGGTATTCTAACCAACTGAACTACCACTCCGCACCAATTCTGTATGACTAAAGGCTTATATCTCTTTGCTTTAATCAATTGTAATCAAAGCCTGGCGATGTCCTACTCTCACATGGGGAGACCCCACACTACCATCGGCGCTG
>NZ_JABWMG010000030.1:0-11692 GCF_013366455.1 Salinivibrio sp. EAGSL
AGCTAAAGCCTGGGTCTCACTTTACCCAAATACGGGTGAGATTATCCATACAAACTGTTTAAGAGTGATTCGCAACGCGTGGCATTTTTACTATGCGTTGGTTTAAATGATTAAGGTGGTATGCGGCGGCATTGGTATTGCGTTGCTCACACCTTAACAGGGCGTTAGAAATCAAAGAAGATTAAGAGACCGCAGATGGAAATTTTGGAAGTCATTAAGTCAAAAGAAGTAGACATTTATATATCATTTTTCATGACTATATTTGGCCTTGTTTTAGGCCTAATTATCGACTCTATCAGACAAGGAAAAGGTTCTAGATCTAACGAAAACAACGGCACATCTATCTCCGTCACGGTTAATAATATTGTTAAGCCTCAGCAAAGCCATAATAGTTCATCTTCAAACGAAGAAGGCTTGGTGGCTGTAATCGGATTTTTCCTCTTAATAGCTGGAACTATATATCTATTTAACAGGCTGGAAATTCTCAACTCTCTTTACTATTTGACGATCTTTGTCATTTCTCTTTGGTCCGGAGGTATTCTACATAGTTTGTTCAAGGGTAGGTTTGCAGGGTGGCGCTGGTTTGCAAACTTGATTTTTTATGGGGCTTTTTTCGTGGCATCTTTTCATATAGTAAACAAAGCTATCACGCCAAACTACGCCCCCGAAAATTTCAAGTTTAGCCAGGAACTTATCAATAGCTATGGTCTTTTGGGGCTGGGTGATTATTTTTCCATGCTGGATTTTAGGTGGTTTATGTTTCACCTTCTAGGAGTTCTATTGCTCTTCTTTGCCATGATGAGACTAACTTTATCTACTACCTACTTTGCTGTAATGGGTAACTATATAGTCACCGAAGAGGGGCAAGAGCCTTGGCTGGCGAAAAGAACTAGGAAATATGCACATTTTTGGGAGAACATAATACTCATCTCAGTTTTCCTTTTGGCTTCTTACTACCTGATTGCAGGAAATTTCTTTATGTGGTTTGAGTACGAGCTTCCCAAAGACATGGAATCCCTCATTAATAGTGTTTTGCGTGGAGGCTGAGTAATTTCTAACAAACGCGTCAATTAGGACGCTCGCAAGCTCGCGCCTATTACGCGGGCGTTAGACATCTGAAGGAGCACCATGCCAAAAACCCGAGAAAAAGCTTTGACGAAGATGCTAGACGAACTCGCGGAGTTTGAGATTCCATTGAATCCTTACTACGACGACGCAGAGCCTCAAGGCGTAATCGACAACATCCTAACTGGTAAGATCAACAGCCTTCGTGCTTTCTGCCAGCTTCTTGGGTGGGCTGAGCTCGTTGAACACATGAAGGACATGACGCCACTTCAAGGTGATGCCGTCGAGGCATTAGATCTGATCCAAGCCTTTGTTATTCCTGAGGCCAGACGCCGCATTGAGGCATCGAATATTGATAATATTGACAGTCCCACACAGTGGTTTTGGGAGTTCGTGCACCCAAGGATCAGTGCGCTGGCGAGGCCAAGATTTGAGGCTGGTTTTTTTGGCGATGCGGTGGAGGCATCATTCAAGGAAGTGAACGATGCCGTCAAACGCATACTTCATGGGATGGACGGGCGAGAATTGGATGGGGCTGGTTTAATGACAACCGTTTTCTCGCCGCAAAATCCGGTCATCCGCCTGTCTGAGCTTGCCACTGAAAGCGATAGAAATATTCAGCAGGGTTACATGCAGATCTTTGCTGGCTCGATGACTGGCATCCGAAACCCGAAAGCACATGAAAATCTCAACCCTAGCAGCACAAAGTCTCTCCACCTGATAAGTTTGGCGAGCCTGCTAATGAATAAGATCGATGAACGGCAGGAATAGGTTGTGCAAGAGATGTCTAACCAGTGGCAGCACGGTGACCGGTTTTCCACCGCGTTGCGGCTCCAAACCGGCACGTGTACCAAGCGTTATGTGCTTGATTTTATATGAGGTGTTTCTTGAGTGAAGAATATTATGAAAAATACTTAGCGAATCGGATTTATGGTTTTCAACGTGAATATCTTCATAGCTTCTTGTGGGGAGGGCTATGGCTGTTCTCGATAGCTGTATGTTCTGAATTGTATTACTTTCGATATTTTAATGAATCTAGTTATTTAATTGCTTTTGCTCGAGTTTTAGCAATAATATCATTCGTTCAATGGATAAGAATGAATCCTGTATTTTTATTTAATGATATTCCATATCCACATGTAGGTTGCTCAGAAGAATTACAAATAAAATATGCCGCATGTAAAAAGCTAGCATACAGATTTGGTTTAGTTTCTTTCGTATCAGTTTCTTTTGGTGGTTGTTATTTGTACTTTTTTCTCTATTAATAATATTTCATTTTTAAGCCACACATAACAAGGCGTTAAAGAGGGATTCGCAACGCGTAGCATTTTCTTTATGCTTTGATTTTATTAGTTTTTAGTGCAATGCGGTGAGTTGGTAGTCGCGTTGCTCACCCCTTAACGCGGCGTTATGCAGTAGAAGGTAGCTCATGGATCTAAACAGTATCGCATCAGCGGCTACAGCGATTGGTGTTCTTATCGCGGCTTGGCAAATCTGGCAGTCCAGGAAGCTGGCTAGCGCATCTTTTGAGGATTCTTACGATCAGCAGTACCGAGAGTTAATGTACAGAGTTCCTGTCGATGCTCTTCTTGGCAAGAAGCTAAATGGACCCAGTCATAACGAAGCACGTGAAGCAATATATAACTACCTTGACCTTTGTAACGAGCAGGTTTATCAGAGGTCAAAAAGGCGGGTTAGTAAGGCGCGTTGGGTCGAGTGGAGAAGTGGCATAAAGGACAATCTAGAGAAACCGTTGATATCGGGCATATGGTACGAGGTGAAAAGCGAAGTTCCCGGATCTTTTTCATTTTTGGAGCGGCTCGAACAGAGCGAATTCGAATCGGACCCCGTTCGTTGGTAAAACTGCATAACCAGTGCAGGCACGGCGACGCCCTTTACATTGCGCCTTCGGCTCCATTCCAAGGGCGCGCATGCTGCAAGCGTTAGGCAATACGAGGGTACATGGAAAAACTAATATCACTCCACAAGCACTGGCTCAATGCAGATTCTGTAAAAGAAGTCATTGCGACTGAGATCGGGGATGACCATGGCCTTCCGGAGGGCTTGGCGGATTTCGCAGAGCTTCATTCGTCATTTGCAAGGCTATCTGTGCTCTACGGGCTTATCTACGTCGTAATAGAAGGTTACAAGGAGCTTAAATGTACCAATCCAAAAGTGGATGAGCTCCTTTCTCAAGAACACTTTGTAGACGCACTTCGACTTTTTAGAAACTCTACATTTCATTTTCAGAAGGACCCTATACCTGAAAAAGCTATGAAATTCCTAGAGCTTCCTGAAAGTGAAAGTTGGATCAGAGCGTTACACCTAGCTTTTAAAAAGTTCTTTGAGGCAGAGCTGCCGATAAAAGAAATGATGGATAAACTAAATGCCTAACAAAGCCAGCCAGAGGGACCAAAAAACCGCCGCTTCGCTCTGGTTTATTGGCCCCTGCTGGCGGCGTTAGGCATAGGGAGGTGACAGTTTGAGTGCAGTTGAGTGGATTGCCACGCATGTTAGTGGTGGACAGCGCCTGACAGAGGAAACTTTGGCTCTTGTAGCTGACTTCACCCTAATATGGGCACTATTCGAGGGGACTGAAGCTCACGGCGAAGACGTAATTGTAGTTGATGAATTGCAATCAATCGCCGAGAGAGTGTCGCATGATTTTTCAATTCAAAGATTGGATGAGTTCGTGACTTTTTGGTCCGATAGGTACATAGCTGATGGAAGTACCAATCACCGATTTGACCGACTTAATTTGGCACACCGGCCCCACAGGACTTTGGTAGAAAACGTCCTTATTAAAAGCGACGACAGCCTCGTCAACAAAATCTACGCAACCCTGCTTATAACGTATCGTCTTCGGAACAACCTATTTCACGGTGCTAAAGACATTCAGTATTTGGATGGACAAAGGGAGAACTTGAGGTACGCATCTGACCTACTCAAAACTGTGCTTGAAGCAAGTGGACGATATATCTACCACAATGCATAACCAACTGCTGTTGTCGGACAATTTTTACGCCGCGCTTCAAATTTTCCGCAGAGCGTGGCGTTATGCTGATGGAGAACTAAGAGATTGAAGGAAGAATTAATATTGCTGGCATTAGCTGTTGGCCCAGTGCTTCTCGTATCTTTGTTAATAGGAGCTGTTTTAGGTCGTGGTTCGTTCAAGCTGAATCCAGAAAGAGGACTCCTAAAACAGGGGTTGCTTTGGCTGAGCACTCTTCTTCCCATTGCATATTTTTTTGTATTAGGGATTATAGCATGGGATGGATATGAGGTTGATCTTTCTTCTAGTGGTCTCACTAAATTCTTTAGTATTAGCGCAATTCCTCTTGCTTTCCTTTCTCTAGCGTTGCCGCTAACTGTTTTGGTGTCCCGTTTACATTCCACTGAGCAAACAGCACGGCAGATATTAATCACAAATCATAAAAACAATCTAGATGCCTTCTACTCACATAGAAATGAGCTTTTTTCGTACTTTGATAGACTTCAAGAAACAGACTATTTTGGCGCCTTAAAAGGCCATTTCAAAATACACCCAAGGGTTCATAAATCTTTCTTTTTAGGTGATCCTACCTCGGGAGTTCCCGAAGTTAATGCTGAAATATTTAAAAGCGTTGAGAACTCATTGGCTAGTGCTAGGCGGCAAATAGACGTTGTATTAAGAAACAAAGATCCAGACAAGGCTTTTAGCCATTATTTGCTTAACGCTTGTGTAACTATGCATCATCTAAGTAGATGCTTGGGTCTTCCGGAAATCTACAGAGACTTAGCTGATAGAAGCGTTCTTCTCGAAGTTGAAGTCAATGGAAGAAATAAGGAAAAATTTCTGTCAGTTGGTACCACAACTGATGATTTGGTAGCTGCTTATCGATATGCGAATGACTATTTTACCAATCTATGTGATTTTGCTGGCCATTCAAAGAGAAAAACCGAAGAAGAGCATAAGTATATTGACACTGGTGGGAAATTTAGAACTATAAAAATTCCAGGAGTTATTGAGCAACTACATGCAAATGAGATTCGTAAGCTAGCAGATGAGCAAAAAACATAACAAGGTGCTTTTGCCGGAAAAATTTACCGCTGGGCCCCAAATTTCACGGTGTTGCGAGCGTTAACTTTACTAAACATACGGAGTACATATGGAGCAATTAGCTTTAATTCCTCGAGTGGAGGAAGGTGAAATTATCCCTCAGCGATTAGCTGATGGTTATATTAGTGGGACTGCACTTTGTAAGGGCGCTGGCGGATCCCCTCATAATTGACCGAGCCCCATCGAATGCGTTAGCCGTTGATATGCCTGATGACCCACTGATATTGGGTTAGCTTAATCAGATATCGCCGATGGTTTCTCACCTCGCGACCAAGACGAGGTATCGAGAGTACGCGGCGATGCTTAATGGTGTTGGCTTGAAAGTGATAATGCCAACCTGCTTGAGTTGCCACTAAGCCATTCCACCACATTAAAATATCGGCAAGCAGGGCAATGAGTAGCAGGATATTGAGTCGTTTTACACAGCGCGTCCGGTTGTGTCGAAGTACCATATCGTAGGCTGTACACAACCAAGGTTTGCGTCTCAAACGCACGCCCAAGTTTGGTGAGAGTTAAATCAGCGCCGCCGAGTAAAGTTTTAGTAGCAAGAGTAAGAGAAATAAGCCGTTTTTTGTGAATTTCAGGGCACTGCTTTGACAGTGTTTGTAGTAGGATTTGGTCATTACGCATCGTTAGCATCGCTATTAAATCTGTCTGTATCGAGTGTGTTTTTGGCGAAATTCATTAGATCAGAGGGAGCGATGCGTGTCTACCTCATTGTTTCAACTGATATTTATGAGGGGATTCGCTAGATGCGGGCGTTATGCAACATAGTTAGGGTTCAGTATGAAAATTAAAAAGACACCAGTCGGGCAGAATATACTGGACGGATTGGGTGATACGGAAAATAGCTACGAGGTGATACAAGACTTTTTGCCAATAATTGGTGAAATAGTTGTTGCCTTTAATGCGTTAGAGGCAAGTCTCGATAGTATGCTATGCGAGACATTTTCTGATCGATCAGATCAAAAAGGCTTACTTGTCTTACATTCCATGATGTATTCAACGAAAGTTGATCTATTTAAAAAGTTTAATGATGATTTCATTCGTGGCTTTGGGTGGGATATCAAAGAGTACAAGCCCTTGATATCTAGCCTCAAAGAATGTGGAGTACTAAGGAATAAAGTAGTTCATGCCAATTGGGAATACACAGATGAAGACGGATATACTCAAGTTAAGTTCAAAGTCGGAAATGACGGGCTTGAACACGAGCTATGCCAATTTTCTGTTGAATCACTAGATGCAATAGTAGAAAAAATTTACCAAACCAGACATGCCTTGAGTGATTTTGATGAAGAATGTAGTCACAAAATCTCTGAATGGAATCAACAAGTTCATGACCGAAATGAACTTAGAAATCGATCGGAATGATTGCATAACAAGTGCTTAAAGTCGGACTGCCAACCTATGGCATTTTTGGTTCTGTTTGGCTTACGTTATTAGGGTGGTCTGTTTGGGTGCAGTGCATTGGCAGCCGCTTAAGCAGGCGCTATGCGCTTCCATAGTCTGAACAATTTAGGCACAAAGCAAATGTAGGGAAATTGTTGAAATGGCCAGAAAATCTATACCTGTTAACGTCGCGAGGCAGCTTTGGGCAGGTTGTGGAGGGTATTGTCAAAACCCGAGTTGTACCCGCTTCTTATTCGCCACCGTAGGGGACGATAGTGTAAGCCTAGCCAACGTAGCACATATTATTGGTCACGGTGAAAATGGGCCTCGAAGTGACCATGAGCTAGCGGAGTTAATAGATCGAGATGGTCTCGACAACTTAATTATGCTCTGCCTTGAATGTCACAAAATCGTAGATGAGTTGGAAAAGAAATTTAGCGTCGAGGCCATTCGAATTTGGAAATCTGATCATGAGAGGAAAGTTAGGCAGTTCTTCAATATTCCGAGAGTGACAGATGAGCGCGAACTATTGATTGAGGTGAGTGAGCTTCTGGATGAGAACGGAGCGATTTTTCGAGAATACGGTCCATATTCTCAGCGTGTCTTAGAGGGGGACTCTGGTGATGCCTTAATTATTTGGCGAAGGAGGTGCCTTGATACAATTCTTCCAAACAACCGCCGCATCGTTAATTTAATAGAGAAAAACAAAAGAAATTTTCCATATCCTTGGGATGTCTATAGATCGATGCTCAATTATAAGCTTCACGTTGATGCCTTTGAAGATAACTGTCTGCTGGGGCAAAAGGTTAATGATTATAAGCTGTTTCCAGTGGAGTTTGATCATTTTGTGAAGACAAAGTTGGGCGTAGAAATGCCTCCTCTCGAAAGAAGAGGGGAAGAAGAACTTGAATTTCGTCACAGTCAGGTCTCTACGTTCATTAACCGGTTCTTGGCCAATCACGACTTTATAGCTCAAATGGAAGAGCTTAATCGAGCTACAATGTCTATCACACTAAAGGATGGCAGGGAGCTTCGAGTATTCGTAACGAATACATATTATTTTACTGAATACACTCTCGAAAAGGTGATGGCTGTTGACCCACAAGTAGAAGTTATTATTTGTTCGTGCCCAGCAGGGCAATACGCTGAAGATGCCAAACAACTATGTATAGAACATGGGATAGGGCTTTTCATGTTCGGGGAGTTTATGGGAGCGTTACGGAAGACCGGCGAACATTTTTTAAATTATCTGCTTAGGTCCGAACGAGAAGATCGAATAAATTCTTTTAAACGGCCGCTCGAGCGTACAAGTATGCCAAAAGGCCTCCAAGTATATCTCTTCGGTTCTTATCTACGGCGAAAGCTATACGAAGATATTGATGCGGTCATCGTTTACTCGAATTTTCAGGCGAAAGACGCGGTTGAGCGAGTTTCCGTAACTTTAAAATCTGGATTAGGAGAGCAAGCGCCAAAAATGGATTTGACCATTTGCTCTACCGCAGAGTTTTCAGCCCTGAAACTGACGAATGATAATTTAACTAAGGTTTATGCCTCATAAGATAAGAGGTTGATGCGCATAAAAATACGCTGTTGTCGGACAACTTTTCCACCGCTGCGCGGTTCCAAAGTTGCCGCAAAGATTCGCGATAGCGATAGAGGAAAAAATGATTTGGGATTCTTCTGATTGGAAAGAACCTTTACTAGAAAGCGCATCTAGATTGCAGAAACTAAGTAAATCAAACGAGATTAATGAATTTGAATTTGTGCAAATTGAAAAAGATGTTTTTATCGGTTTTTATGCCATTAGAAAGCTAATGGATACATCCAAAATCTCAGACTCAACCAAAAGCTTTGATGTTAGTTTGAAGTGTTTCTCTAACCTGAAGCCTGTAGATTATATGAATTGGCATAGAGTGGACGAGTTGTATGATCTTAGCGGCAAACAGTGTGAAACCAAAACTCTCAGAGCACTGTGCAATTTTATTGTGCATAGCTATGTATTTATGCCAGAAATAAATGATGAAGGGCACTTTGTAAGTTTTTATGTTACGTCAGACAAAGATCGAAATAAAAAGCTTTACTCAGTTTCTATTGAGCAGGTAATAAACATTTTCAAATTGGTTGGTAGTGATTATCCAAGTAATACCAAGATGGTCAGGAACCCTAAAACAGGTGATTGGGACATACAGTCGTGGTGATGTGGTGATAATCGCTATAACAAACGAGTATGTCGTCAATCGTTAAATTTTGGCGAGATTTTTTATCCCACATCACGCTGTCTCTGAGCATCGAATTTAAGATTATGACTATGTTGCGGTGTTCGGCAGCAACAAATGTTGATAGGTGCAAACAGAGCTCACCTTGTCTGCAACTGCGCACTTTTCACCTTCAAAACTGCGCAGTGTTTTGCTCACTTTTTGACTCAAGACCCGCGCCCCGCAAAGGCTAGCGACGCAAAAATGTCATCGGTGTGCGGTTTTTCTTTTTTGTCTACAAGTGCGCAATTTTTCGCTTTTATTTTAACCCTGCTGACACCGTAGCGTTTAGTTTGGCTGGGCCTATAGCGTTTTCCTTTGCCATTGGCTTTGCCACGCACTTTAGCGAGATACGACAGCCAGTAGATGATCTCAGCTTTGGCGTGTGAGTCCCCTCTAGGTAATACTTTAAAACCGCATCCTTGTACATGGCCTCCTTCAAAGGCTGCCCAGTAATCGTCAATGGTGGTTTGAATGGTATGGAAGTGATTCACCTTTGAGCCATCCAAAAAGAGCACGCAATGGTAATGCTGTTGTTTGGCCTTTTCATGTTCTCTTACCCATAGATAGCCAATATTAGGCGTTTTGTAGTATCGCTTTAGGGCTTGTACCACCAGCGAGAGTAAGCGGCTCATTGTTGCGTTATTATCGGTGTACGCCGTTAGGTGCAAATCAAACCGAAAGCAGAACACTCTCGCGTAGTGAGATTCCATCGCTTCCAACTGATCGGCCAAACACCGAAGGATATCAGTGTAGAGCGGCGATAAGCCTGGCCCCGTATTCACCGACCAGCAGCGACCGTCTTTGGTTTTGAAAAATCCCGTGTTAGTGGAGTAGGCCAATTCCTGAGCTCCTTTTCATTACTCCGCCAGCTCCTGTTTCATCATGGTTTTCGGTTTCAACAATACTGCCACGCTATCGAAACTCTGCCGAACCAAAATGTATTGCCCTTACTTCTCTTATCAGTGATATGGATATTGAGTGGAAGATATTAATAAAACCCGACATGCTTCCCCAGGATCGGTAAGTGGCCACTATCAACGTGATTGCAAGGCTGCCAAGTCGCTCTCAGTAACTAAGCGGTTTGAAATAAGCGGAAATACGCCTAAAAAACCTTGAAAACATATCTCACCTCGTCCCATCCCCATTTAATAGGGTTTTTAGCTGATAGCAGGTACTTACTTTTTCTATTGCCAATAAAAATGGCTGCCAACACTGACAGCCATTGGTTTGAATGATTTTCTACTATCGGCGGCGCAGAGGCACATCGCCTCGGCTAGCCTGTAAGTGACGTTTAGCCGTTGTCGCGAGCTCCTGCATTGCCCATATAACCCCCTTACAATGTTGGTTATCAACGACCTCAAAATGAGCAGTACCCAGTACGACAGTTAGGCTCTCTAGCTGACACAAGGCTTTATCCGCCAGCTCAGCGTGATCAACGGGATGCTTGGTTACACTCGTCATTACGCTACCTCACTGAACGCTTGTGGTTCCGACTGAAAAGCGGCTAGCAGCGCATTGCAATCGCGCTTTGATAACGGTTCAGCTCCTCGTTTGGCTCGCCAGTTATTAATCAAACCAACCGCGCTTTTTGCCGTATCGAGATCAGCCAGCCAGTAGCGTTTAAACATGGCCTTGCAACCGGGCAGACTGATAAACGGTGCGGGTTGGCCGATGATTCGCAAACCATGACGTATGCAAAAGATATTCATATCCGTAGGCAATGTGATACTACAAAATATACCGGCTCCACCCAAAAAGCTGGAATAGGTAAGGTCTCGGATATTTACGTCCAGCGAATGTAGGCCAGTTTTGCCACGGCGTAAAAGCTCTAATAGGCACAGTTCCGCCAGCTTGACCTTGCTTAGCGCAGAAAACTTGCTCATTGTCGCCACTCCCCATTAAGCCATGCCTCATAGTCAGCTTCGCGCCAGCCAATGGTGCGTCCGTTGATTTGCCGAGGCGCGGGGAATGATTGCTCTTTGCGCCACCAGCGCCAAATAGTTTTAGGAGAACGCCCAACAAGGGCTGACATTTCTTTAAGAGATACAATGCGTGTAATTGACATCGCTTGCTCCTTGTTAAGTTCAAATGCGAACAGGAGCTAGGCTACCGTGATAATCTCCGATAGATTGGGCGCGCCCGAAAAATTGTTGGGCTACACTCACCGGAGAGTCTCTTTAACTTATTGATTTGTATGTTTTTTGTTTATTTCTTTTTCAACGGCATCAACACATTGGCTAATATCCTTTCTCACTTCACCGGAGAGGGAGCCGATACCTAGACGTGCGCATTCTTGCTCCATCATCTTCACAAGTTCTGACGCATTGACTTTACCCCCGCGAATCAACTTATTCGGCTTAGACTGAGCGATTAACTTAGCCATAACTCCTAGAGCAATACCTCTCGTATCCTGTGACGTTTTGAACTTCGTAAATAACACTTCCGGTTCTCGATTTCGTTCTTTGATCTCTTTATCGATAGCGCTGTCGTTGTAACGATTGGGTAAATCTTCTATGCCGTGTGTTGCTTTGTGTACCTTAAGAATATCCCTGCGCAGCAGATAGAGCCTCCCATTCCATAGGCCTTTATCGACACTAACCTTTACACTTTGTAGGTCATCCCCCCATGACGCTTTAACGTCATCAGATATCAGTTCAATATTCTGATCATCAGGCTGGGAGTGTTTGAATGAATACAATTCCCAAAAATCCATTATTTGAGCGTCTGCTTTAAAGCCTTTAAAATCAGCGCAGCATCTGTCTGCGTTCCAAACTGCGGTTCCATTTTCACTGCGAATATGCATGGGCGCAGGTAGTATCTCTCTATCTATGTAGCGTCAATTATCTTGGCCGGTTTTCCGACAATTATCCTGGCCGGTTGA
>NZ_JABWMG010000031.1:0-11547 GCF_013366455.1 Salinivibrio sp. EAGSL
GTCTCTAGTCTCTAGTCTCTAGTCTCTAGTCTCTAGTCTCTAGTCTCTAGTCTCTTATCATCTTATCCATCATCTGTTCTATCAATGGGCTTGGGTGGTTGTTGTCGTCGGTGAGAAAGTAGGTATGCCCCCAGCTTGGGTCGAAGTGGTCGTTAAAGGCATCGCAGTCGGTGACGGTGACTTTTTTGGCGGGGAGCGCGTCGAGGTTTTCGGGGCCGGTCATGCCTAGGCGGCGGGTGACGATGCGGTGACGGACGTTCACCACTTTTGAGGCGGCCATGGCTAAATCGTCGGCGGCATAGTAAATATGCACTTGTTTGGCGGCATCGAGGACGGCTTTCCCTGGCTGGTGCGGCTCTAGCGCTTGGTTATCAACATCGGCGGCCATCATAAAGATATGCCGAAACCATTGTGGCATGGTGTCGAGCCCGGCATGTTGGTGCCAATGGGTAAAGGTGCTGATGAGCGTGCGGTTGCCCATAGAATGCGCGAGCAGGTTCATGCGCCGTTTGCACGGATTGGTTTGTTGCTCAGGGGCGCGGCGCCAGTCATCAAACATCGCCAGTAAGCGGCTAAACGCCAAGCCTGACGCGGTGGCGGCAAGTTGGTCGTCCCAGTAATCATCAATCGCGCCGAGCCGGCCATCATCATCACACGGCCAAATAATCGGCACCACCAGTATGGCGTTGGGTGACAGGCGATCAAATTGGTATTGTAAGGTCTGGGCCATTGGGAAGATGTTGCGCTCCATTTGGTTGTTATAACCGTGGAGCAAAAAGAGTATTTGGGTATGGGTGGGTAAGGCTTTCAGTTTGGCCATAAACGGCGCAGCGGTCAGCTCTTGGTATTCACCCTGCCCCGCGCGCTGGCAAAAATACACCCACTTTGAGATGTCGGTATTTTGGTTATCAAAGCTTAGCCAGCGGCCTGGCTCACTGGTCGGCCCTTGTTCGGGTATACGGCTAGTAATAAATAACATGGCATCATCCACCGGTTATGAATGTGCGGGTGAGGATAAGCGAGGTCGGCGGTTGCGTTGTATGGTGTTTGGGGGATTTTGCGAGGGAGGATACGGAAAGAGACTAGAAACTAGAGACTAGAAAAAGCAGCCTCGTGCTCGCATCAGGACTCTTGCTCTTTCCGTACTCTGTATTCGGGAATACGGAGCGCTTCGCTTACGGAATACGGAATACGGAATACCGAAAGAGACTAGACGCTTCGCTTCTAGAGACTAGGAAAAGCAGCCTCGTGTTCGCATCGGGACTCTTGCTCTTTCCGTACTCTGTATTCAGTCATCGGTATTCGGGAATTGGAATACGGAAAGAGCCTATCGTGCCAGCTCTGGTAGATAAAGTTCCTAGGGCCTAGGATCCTAGGTCCTAGGAACTGCTTTGCGTTTTTCCCTCAATCCGCGCCGAATAAGTCGCGGGTGTAGACTTTGCTTTCTACATCGCGGATCTCGTCGACCATACGGTTGGCGACAATCACGTCGGCGCGTTGTTTGAAGGTCTCCAAGTCTTTGATCACGTCTGAATTGAAGAAGGTATTTTCTTCAAGGACGGGCTCGTATACCACCACGTCAATGCCTTTGGCTTTAATCCGCTTCATGATCCCTTGAATGGCTGAGGCACGGAAGTTATCTGAGCCCGATTTCATCACCAAGCGATAGACGCCGACGACTTTAGGTTCACGCTTGATGATCGCATTGGCAATAAAGTCTTTGCGGGTGGTGTTGGCGTCAACAATGGCTTGAATAATGTTGTTGGGCACGTCTTCGTAGTTAGCCAGCAGTTGGCGGGTGTCTTTCGGTAGGCAGTAACCGCCATAACCAAACGAGGGGTTGTTGTAGTGATCGCCAATGCGCGGGTCTAGCCCTACCCCTTCGATAATCTGACGGGCGTCTAAACCGTGGGATTCGGCGTAGCTGTCCAGCTCGTTAAAGTAGGCCACGCGCATCGCCAGGTAGGTGTTGGAGAACAGCTTCACCGCCTCGGCTTCGGTGGAGTGGGTAAACAAGACAGAGATACCCGATTTGACTGCGCCTTGTTGCAACAGCGTGGCGAACTGACGGGCGCGCTCGGATTGCTCACCGACAATGATTCGTGATGGATATAAGTTGTCGTAAAGCGCCTTGCCCTCGCGCAAGAACTCGGGTGAGAAGAGGATATTTTCGCAGTCCATCTTGCGTTTAATGTGTGCGGTATAACCGACTGGCACGGTCGATTTGATCACCATCACCGCGTCGGGGTTAATCGCCATCACATCTTTAATCACCGCCTCGACTGAGCTGGTATTAAAGTAGTTGGTTTCGGGGTCATAGTCCGTAGGGGTGGCAATGATCACAAAGTCCGCGCCTTGGTAGGCCTTTTCTTTGTCGAGCGTCGCGGTAAAGTTGAGTGGCTTTTCTGCTAAAAACTGTTCTATTTCGGCATCAACAATCGGTGATTGTTGGTTGTTAAGCAGGTTGACCTTTTCTTCTACGATGTCGAGTGCGACCACTTCATTATGTTGCGCCAGTAGCATGGCGTTTGACAGGCCAACGTAACCTGTTCCAGCAACTGCAATTTTCATTGGTTTTCCTTAGGTAATGTCTGGAAAAATGGTATCACGTGGGGGGCTCTAGGGGAAAGATTACGGAATACGGAATACGGAATACGGAATACGGAAAAAGCATATCGTGCCAACTCCGGTAGATAAAGGTCCTAGTTCCTAGGGTCCTGGGGCCTAGGGAATAGATTATGGATGACGGGAAAGAGACGAGACGCTTCGTTTCTAGAAACTAGAGACTAGGTAAAGCAGCCTTATGCTCGCATTGGGGTTCTTGCTCTTTCTGTATTCCGTATTCAGTACTCCGTATTCGGGAAATTGAATACGGAGCGCTTCGCTTACAGATGACGGGAAAGAGCAAGAAAGGCTCTAGGCCCTAAGGATTACTCGTCGATATTTGATAATGATCGATGATTTTCTTTTGTCGTGCCAGTTGCTCTCGCTCGTAAGTGGTGAAGAGAACAGGTAGGTTATCAAGGCTGAGATCGGTGATGTCGCTTTGGCCTGGATCCGTATGTTCTGCCATGAGCGCCGCGAGAGCTTGGCGTTGATCGGTGTTATCGCTGGTGTACATCACGCTGATGTCATAGTTAGATAATGTATCTGCACCACTTATTACAGCATTAATACCGTTGTCATCAAACATCGGAATAGTTTGCTCTGCATTTGCTTCGGCATAGATAACATGTGTGACTGTTGTCGAGCTCTCTGTGGCTTGATAGGCAATACGTTGAATTCCCGCTTGGCCGTCAGCACCATTGCCATAGGCTGTTAACGTTCCACTTCCATCGATATTCGCGTTTTCCTGTTGTGGAACTGTGACACTATCTGCCAAATCCGTACGACCTAATCCCGCGCTTAGTTGTGTATCAGACAATTGTTGCGCGGTCGATAGTTGCCATTGATCACCTGAAGCGTCCACGCTTCCTTCTGCGGTTAAAAAGTAATCCAGATTGTTAATGTCTGGATCATAGCGGTAGGTGATGGTATCGCTCGCGCTGTGAGGCAAGTTTTGCCAAATATAGGGCGTTTGCTGGTAGTCAGCATAGAGGGCGGCGGAGGTTAGGTTGTAGGTGTTTGCGGGAGCTGTCCAGCTGTTGCTTTCGATTAACTTGTCTAGTTCCTCTGTGGCATTATCGGACAGATTAAAGAATTTATAATCGGTTATTTCACGGGGGTTGTCCAAATCACTATCAGGAATTTCAACCTCACCGTCACCACTAGCAGCTTGATGTGCAACACCCAAACCGACAGAAAAAGAGGATTCAATATCGATTGATTGTGTTGGGTTAGCTGTTAATTTCCGACTATCAGGCGTTGCCACGCCTATAATACCCGGGGCTGTATCCGTACTTATACTTATCGCATTATATGATGTAGTTGCAGGCGCATTATTCCCCGTTACACAACGAGGGTTATTTGGCGCATCCACTTTCTCATACCCTAACCAATTTATCTCATTCGATTTTAAGTATTTTTTTTTGGATGGATGTTGCAAAATATTTATCCAACAATTCAATATAAAAAGTAACGTAACCACCTTCTGGCACATCTGTTTGGTTTATTTGTTGGCGACTACCATCTAATGGTACTTCTTCTTTTACTACTCCATCAGCATATTGAATAAGCAGTTTGTCACGATCTAAACTCAAGCTAACATCCGTGTTCGCCAGTACACTTAACTCTTTTCCTCCTGCTATTCTTTTCCCAAAAATTGAGCAATTACCAGCACTTAACTGGGTATAAAATTGTGCGAAATCAAAGGTATACTTAGGGGTTGGCTTGGGTTGGCTGCCGCCGCTGTCGTCACTGCCGCCGCCGCAACCGGATAAGGTTAGAGGGATAAGGATCGCTAAAAGTTGCTTGTTAAACATAGTTGATACTCTTTGAGTCTTGGTGCCAATCTGACGGCAAGTGTTTGCCTTTGAATGCATGATGGCGTGGGTGATGCAAAAAGTGAGCCGGATTGGCTACAAGTGACTGACGTGCATGAATAAGATACGGCTGTCATTGGCATGATTTACAATATTATGTTGGTGTCGCCTCAGCAACCATTTCTGGCACTAACGTGGCTAAGTGAGTCTGACACTCGTGTTTGAGTTGGCCAGAGTAATATAGGGACGTTTCTATATTGCTATATCTGCCTTGTCTGGCAGCACTGAGCCAGTTATATGAGCCCACTGCCATATGTGTATCATCAGCCATCACTATTTTGCTGTGCACGCCATCAACGACATAAACATCAATACCACTGGCACTCAATTCTGCAATGCAGTTTTCGAGCTGTTGCTGCTTTTGAGGGTTGTAACGGTTGTTTTGTGTCGTATTAAAATGTCTATCAGTATAAATGCGAACCTTTACACCGCGTTTCACCGCTTTTTTCATCGCTTGGTCGAGAGTGGTCTTTTTTAACGTGTGTGCTTGTATCCACGGTGAGACGATGTCGATATTTAATTTAGAGTATTCTAATATATAATGTAGAAATTGATCATGCTCGAGCGCATTCACCAAGGACTGAGGCTTTTTGTTGTTGCTTAATAAGTCAGACCTTTCTACTGGATCCACTCTTAGCGCATTGTTGTCACGCCACAGCAGCATATCGGCCAATATTTTCCGTGGTGATCCCTCCCGCGCATGAGCGAGTGTTTGCATATCGGCGAAAATTATAAAACTATCTTTCGCACGGGATACGGCAACATTAAGCATGGTTGTGTCTATATCGATAAACTGTCCATCTTGATGGCGACTGTACACATGAGAGAATATCACCAGTTTCCTTGCTGCGCCTTGCAACGAATGCACCGTACCAACTGTCATGCTTTTTTTATTGTCATTGTTTTTGTCATTGTCACAGTGGATGTCATTATCTTGGCAGGCTTCTTTTATCGCGTTCACTTGCGCTCTAAAAGGCGTGACAACACCAACCGCCTGTTCCAATGGCTCGCCAAATTGCGCTTCTATTCGCTTGCGATTGTCTCGCAACCAGTTGGCAATGGCGATTGCTTCGACGCGGTTCGAGGTACTTCCCGCTTGCCTAATCGCCGCCCCATCGACATGGGCATAACCCAATGCTGGGAAACATTCGCTGTCTATTTCAGTCTTATGTTCAGCTGCACCACGTTTTGGGATCAGCAGCCCGTTGTAACAGAGTCGATTACAGTATTCGATAATATCGTCGTAACAGCGTCGGTGCTCTCGCAGTAGTATACCTGGTTCAGCATCGGGGTGATGATGTACGCGGCTTGCCTGTTGCGCGATCTGCATGACACTCCCTCGCGTGACCAGGCGTGCCATATCTTTGGTTTTTTCATAATCAGACGCAACTTCGGTGAGCCCAGCTTTTGTTAGATTACCTTGGTCAACCATTGAGGTTAAGGATCTTATCGGTTGAATTTGCTGGGTATCACCAATCACGATCGCCCGTTTAGCAAAACTCATACTCGCGCCTGCCACCTCTGGAGACACCTGACCCGCTTCATCGACAATGAGCCAATCAATATGATTAAACAGATAATCTGTATGAAATTTACTCTCATGGTATCTAGTGATCGACATGTGATCCGGCAATGCGTGGCAAGTTGATACAATACAAGGAGTAATCATCATTCTTCGATGCCAGCGAGCAAGGCTAGCCTTCTCTCCTGTTTTCTTTGCTTGCGTATCAATGTCTTTTCCGAGGGAGAAACACGCTAACAACCAGCGGGCTTCCCAATAATGGACTGAAAGCCGAAAAACCAAAAAACGAACATGCGTATCTAGCCACTTATCTATTTTATCAAGCTCTGGCGTAGGTTTATCGTTTGGATCAGAACCATATTTATCAAACACAGCCTCACAGCTATTCTTCCAGCTCCGCTGGCAATCAAAAAATTCCTCTTGGCATTGATATAGATTTCTTAGCCGTCGATTTTGCGCTGCAAGTGTATGTTTTTGTTCGATCAACGCTTGCTCAAGCTCTTTTTCAAATGATTGTTCTCTATCATTTTGATAGACGAGTTGCGCCGTTTTACACAGTTGAGTGTGAACAAAATGCTTAATTCTAGCTTGACGCTTTTTTTTGACTATGGGTAAGAACAAAAAAAACGATTCAATTATTGACTGTTTAGATAAGAGATATCGCCACTGGTTTAGGCTTTTATCTAGTGTTTTGCATTTAATTTTCGCTCGCGCGAGTGCTCTTTCGTTATCTTCGAGTGTTTTTTTAGGATCATTGCCAAGGTTTTCATAATAAAGCTTGCGCTTTTTTTCGTAGCACTGCCAATTGTGTTGGATCTTCTCTAATTCTTTTGTCGCATTTTTTAAATATGTATGTAGCTGTATCTTTATCGCTTCGATAGCAAGTTTTGGGTCTGAATTTAGATCCAAATGAGGCATAGCTAACGCTGCTTTTTCGATAAAGGAATGCGCCGCTTTGTCGAGATAATCACGGTTCTCAAGGCCATTATAAAATCCATTCGTTTGATATTTTTTGGCAGCATCTTTCTCTCGGGATCTCGCAGGTAAATAGCCACCATAACTTGTTACATCCGGTAGCCAACGACCTGCAAACTCTTCTTTTCCTTCACCGAAGTCATTACCAAATGCCTCGATAATATTAGTGACCGCTTGGTTGTTGGTGGAGGCTGCCACGATGATCGGCGGCTCACCCTCTTTGAGTGCGGCTCTCGCCCATAGCGACGCAACCGCTGAAAGTACAAACGTTGTTTTCCCCGTTCCTGGTGGACCATTGATGGCTATCATCTTTCCTGGTTCGATATCCAAAGTGCTGGTCAATGCATCACGCTGAGCATCTGCTGAGGGAAACGCCTCACCGGAATGCGCAATTCTCTTGCTTATCGACGTGATGTAGTCTTCGCATGGCTGCCTGTTCTGGCATGTGCAGGTCGCGTAGGTATTGAGTAACGGCAATGTCGGCTTATTTTCACGAATCAAATCATACGCATTGATGATATGAAATGCGCTACCTGACGCTTCAATTTTTTCTAGATAAGCACCGTCGGGGGACACTTCATACAAGTCTTTAAAGCCCCTTTCGTCTAGGTAGGTTTGGCAGGCTGAGGCGTATAGATCCCGCGCTGTGTTATACGCTTGATCCCATATCAACGAGTGCTGTTCTGGGTTATCACGTTCCAGTTCCTCGACAGCGGACTCTGTTAAGCTCTGTACCGACGCGTTAGATAAAAAGCGATCGACCTGTTCAACGGTTGATACGGTAATCACGTCTTGATGTTGAGGCGCAAGGGTGTCACGGGAGACGAAAGGCGCAGAGGCGGGATAAAGCCGGCCTGATCGCGTTATCCACACGGGGCAAATAATCGGGGCGATAGAGTCCGGTAAAGCGCTATTTTTCTGTTTCCCGTGCTCGATGATATTCCGTTTAACAAACGAGAACGTCCATATATGCGCTTTAACCGCAATGGCGTCCGCCTGCTCATCGTTGAATAATTCGCCGTCATTTTCTTCTGCATTAAGGCAGCCTGACCGTAATGAGAAGGAGGATATGTTACGCTTTTGTGCCAACTCCTTTCGGTTAAAAACACCCTTGGTGCTGTCAGCATCCGCTAAACAGTTACGCCAATACGCGGCCCACTTCATCCATTCCATGCTTTATTGCTTATATCTCAAATTTAACTGCGACTAGGTTAGCGTTTTTGGATAAGGGATAAAAGCAACTTGGGCAATTGCTGTGAGGATGGGAATGATTTTTTGAAGGTAATCGTTTGGTGAGCGACATCTTCACACACCGCACACTTTATGAGTAAATTAGTACTCATAAAATACTCTAACTTCTTTTTAATGAGTAATATTTTACTCTCAAGTTGCAAAAAATGTTCTTTACGAGTAGTATTTTACACATGAGTAAGTGGAGGGATGGACGATGGAAGCGCTCAACGTGCAAGCGTTTATCAAAGGGGAGTGGGTAGATGTGGGTACAATATCTTTCCCTAAAAGTCATCAACATAACTTCAGAGTGACGGAGCTCCATTACCTCAGTGACTATGCATTGGCGCATCATGATCAAGATGATTATCATGCCGTTTCAATCAATCACCCTGTTTCATTCTTTTTTGATGACTTGGGCAAGCCCGGATGGTTACGATTTCTCGACGATATTATGCCAAGCGGTGCTAGCCGACGGTATTGGGTTAAGCACTTGGATATTGAAGACCTTAGCGTCGATGAACAAAATTATATTTTGCTCAAATTTGGTACCATGTCGCCAATTGGCAATCTAAGGATCAAAGACTCGCTGCCTGAGCGCTACGACGTGGCAGACAACCTCTACTTCTCTGTTGATGATGTCAAAAATAGAGCGGGTGATTTCCTCGACTATGCGCAGCAAAGAGGCGCAGCCGCAGGTGGGGCAACGGGCGCTGGCGGTGAAGCCCCCAAACTTGTCCTACGTTGTGGTTTCGATCATCACGCGGGACGCGAAAAATATGGATCGATCCATACCAAGATGACAACCATAACCACGACGCCCATTATTTGGTCAAGTACCCTAGAGGTTCGCGAAGCCCTATCGACTGCAACATTCTAAGGGCGGAGTTCCACTATTATCATGAGCTAACTGAAATGGGTGTCGAAACGATCTCCATCGACGGTATGCGCTTGGAAGAAGGTTTAAGTTACCCCTCGTTATGGCTCCCTCGATTTGATGTTCAAGTCAGTCACCAACAAATAGAAAGGTTGGGTATGGAATCTGTGTATTCTATGTTGAACAAAGGTGCTGGCGTTACCCTTGATCACGAAACCACTATCCGAACGCTCATCGAGAAAATCACTAACAGCCATACGGTTCAAGGCCAAGGGTATATATTTAACTCTCAAGAATTTGTGATTGAGTGGGTGAAAAGAGACCTTCTCAACATTTTATTTGGCAATAGTGACAACCACGGCAGAAACACGTCATTCTTAAAAGCTGATGGCGTCATCAAGCTCGCGCCTGTTTATGACTTCGCACCAATGAAAGCGGATCCTGAAGGCATTCCAAGAACCACAAAATGGAAAGCGCCGCTCGAAGTTGGCGGAACATATGATTTTGTCGCTATCGCGGACACTCTCTCTGATCTGGTGCCGAAGGACGTCTTATTAAAAGAGTTAAAGGTGACGGCAAGTAAATGCATGGATCTTAAACAGCGGCTAGCGTTGCGAGGCGTTCCCGAACAAATCTTGGAGATGCCAGCGATTGGATTTAATCATCTGTCACAAAAGCTCGCCAACTGGGGGCTTTTATGAATAAGCCGAGCAGCAAAGAGTCTGTACAAGATGTGGTCGCTCGCCTGAGGGCAAACCGCAGCCAAAAAGAGAGCACAAAAGAGGGAGAGACCGCTCATTCGATCAACGACCAACCGCAATGTAACCCGCCGACGCGATCGAAAGCCTCAAAAAACACCATGGCTGTCAGTGCCGCAGAGCGTAAAACCGAAGCGAACAAAATCATCAAACGCCTATTGTTTGGTGAGTTAACCCAAGGCAAAGCGTTGAAAGGCTTGCGTGTTAACATACTGGGACTTAAGCAGGATGTGTTCGCAAAACTTGTCGGTGTTTCAAGAAAAACACTCTCCGATATCGAGAATGATCGAGGCAGCTACAATACGGAGGTTCTCAATAAGGTATTCAAACCATTTGGCTTACAGGTCGGGCTGCTCCCCTCTTCTCCTGATACGTTAAGAGCGCTACTTACGGAGCGTGATAGGGATTGAAAGGTGCCGTACCAAAACGCATTAGATGCTGCGCAAAAAAACAAATAGCAAAAAACCAAATAGCAAAAAACCGCCACGAGGGCGGTTTTTTTAATGATGGCGGTGAGAGAGGGATTCGAACCCTCGATACGTTGCCGTATACACGCTTTCCAGGCGTGCTCCTTCAGCCACTCGGACACCTCACCATATTGTGTGTTAAACGACATTTACGCTGGGTGGCTTATAACCCCGCTGTCGCGTTAACGGGGCGTACTATAGAGAGTTGCTGCTTTGCGGTCAAGTTGTTGGTGATAGGTTTGCGTTTAAATGGCTATTCCATCACCAGTCGCATCCATATGGATAACATCAGCTGGAAGCAAGTGAGCATGAAAGCTGTTAAACTCAGCACACAAATCGAATACGAATGAGAGCCTGATGACTTTATCCGAATTCCTTATCCAACATGCTGATAGCGCGCAACTGCTTAACGAAATGCAAACCCGTGGTGTGGTGACTGCCATGGCTGCCGCGCCCCATGTCATTAGCCCCAGTGAGTGGCTCCCGGTAATGTGGGGAGGTGACGAGCAAGCGCCATTTGAAAGCCATGAGCAGTTTGAGCAGTACGCGAACCTGATTGTCGATATTTGGAATGCGCAGCGCCAACAGCTGTTGGAAAAAATTGGCAGTGGCCGGAAGGGTGTTTGTTGGATGACGCCGAAATTGTCAACCAAGCCACGCGCGATTTTGCCGAAGGCTTGTTGCAAGGCTGGAGCCTCACCCGTGATGATTGGGAAACATTGATGCCGGAAAACACCGATGGCAATGCCCTACTCGGCGGCGTGGTGCTTTCCATCAGCTTGCTTTACGATCCAGAAACCGCCCTTTCTACCATGGAAGCACAAGGCGCAGAAGAGTTGGCACAGTTTGAGGAAATCTTCAACGCCATGCCAACTATGTTGTGTGGCCTCACCCACCACGGCGCAGCATTGGCGGAAGATGCGGAGTAAACAGCCAGAAGTATCATTGGCGACGATGATACAAGCCCCAGCACTGTGTTAGATACGAGCACATTGTAAACGGGCGCTTGTCACGTTCGGCGCCAAATTTAACCGCCGATGTCGGATGGCGCGCGGCCCACATTGTGATACTTATTGGCACTGTGCTGGCGCTTATGCCGACCTACGCCTGATTTATATATCGATGATTCCATTGGCGTAGATGACACAAGACTCGGCACGGTGTTGGGTATGTGCACATTGCCAACGGGCGCCTGTCACGATCAATGCCAATATTTGACCGCCAATGTCGGAGGCGC
>NZ_JABWMG010000032.1:0-9970 GCF_013366455.1 Salinivibrio sp. EAGSL
GGTTATGAGCCCGACGAGCTACCAGACTGCTCCATCCCGCGTCCGTAACATCAATTATGCTTGATGTGGGCAAAACTTGGAGCGACATACGAGGTTCGAACTCGTGACCTCGACCTTGGCAAGGTCGCGCTCTACCAGCTGAGCTAATGTCGCCTATGCAATTAAGCGTTGCATCACGCTTTGTAAAAATTGGTTGCGGGAGCTGGATTTGAACCAACGACCTTCGGGTTATGAGCCCGACGAGCTACCAAACTGCTCCATCCCGCGTCCGATTTTACTGTGCACCTAGAGGAACTTGGAGGCGCGTCCCGGAGTCGAACCGAGGTACACGGATTTGCAATCCGCTGCATAGCCACTCTGCCAACGCGCCTTTGTTTTGTTTCCGTCTCTGCGGTACGGGGAGGCATTCTACGGATAAACGTGATCGAGTCAACACTTATTATTTAATAAAAGTTTCAGATGGCTGTTTTACAAACAAAAGCGTCAAACTTCGACCAATCCGCTGTTATTTTCAGCATTTATTACTGCCATTCCCCTATTCGTTGCTAAAAATCTCACGCGTCTTTCCTAAAAATTTCACGCGATCGCATGGACGAGGCGTAATGCGATAGTGACTTGTTCACCGCAGGCGATCAGCTTGCTTTACTTAGCCTCTTCACTGTTTAACCAACGAAACGTCAGGTTGATTCGCTCACCCAGCGGCTTTTGCGTTTTGGGCACACTATGTTGCCAGTGGGTTTGCGTCTCGCCTGCCATCACTAACAGTGAGCCATGATCGAGTAAAAACTCACGCTTTAGCTGTCGCTTGGGGTGACGGAATAAAAACCGACGACTCGCGCCCAGACTCACCGAGGCAATGGTCGGCTGCCTCCCCAATTCCAATTCATCGTCTCTATGCCAGCCCATGTAATCGCTACCATCTCGATAGAGATTGAGCAAGACGGTATTGAAACGGGCGTGGGTGGCAGCTTCAACACGCGCTTTCAAATCCAGTAACTCTGGTGTCCAAGGGCGGGGAGATAATGTGAGTCCACTGTAGGTATAAGCATGATCACCATACCAAGCTAATAAGCGCGGCTGCATCACGGTCCGCCCAAACATCGAAATAGGAAGTTGCTGCCAAGCCGCTTGTTCGCGAAGCGATGTAAAAAACGCGTCCGCTTGATTGCTCGCTAGCCAGTTTGGGGACCAATAGACGTCAGCTTGGGGCATAGCCACACCTTGCTGCGGATCAAACGTCGTGTCGGTAAAAAAACATTGTTGCTGTGGGGGGCGTGCCATACACAATTGTCACCTCGGTTCTCATATGGCATTCAGTATGGCTGTGGTTAACGAATTGGATCAACACGTCGGCCACTCATGCCATTTAACCGATACCAACCCGCAATACTAAACCGTTGCCTTTTGGCCGGGAGCACTTCATGGGGAAACGCTTCGGATAAAAAAGTGACCAGCCGTCCCGCTTTGGGCCACAGCGTTTGGCGATGCGACCCATCAGGGTTGTAAATCACG
This sequence comes from Salinivibrio sp. EAGSL, assembly GCF_013366455.1. Taxonomy (NCBI): domain Bacteria; kingdom Pseudomonadati; phylum Pseudomonadota; class Gammaproteobacteria; order Vibrionales; family Vibrionaceae; genus Salinivibrio; species Salinivibrio sp. EAGSL. Next base: position 1,513 of record NZ_JABWMG010000032.1, read on the forward strand.
ATTTCACCACCGTCTTGCTCAGACCAATCGTGGTTTAGATAGAGTACCGTCGTGACTTTACGATTTGATCGTCCCTCAAACGCATCATAATGTTTGGCATAAAAATCACCGGGATTGTACTTAGCAAAATGCGCCTCGTACTCAAACAACCCCAAGAATAAATGCCGATTGAAGGCGTACTGCAAATTCGCCATTTTATCCAAAAGCGTATCGATAGCGGGCGCCGTATCACGTTCTAACCAATAGATTTTGTCGCGACGAATTTGGGTATTGGTATGCTGTTTACGCTCTCGGCCGATTGCCGCTTGATTCCACTGAGCGGGTAAGCATGCCTGCAAATCGCTAACCGCTTGCGCCGATAAAAAATCGTCACAAACACTAAGGCCATGAGTCGCAATATCATCGATGATGGTCAGTTCGTTCAAATACTTATCTCCGCCGCCAATTAGAACGGTTACCTTACTGCCTTTTGACTGGGGGGCAACCTATTTTCTTTATCGTGACGATAAGGACTATTTATCGAACCGTCTGTGTCATCACCCATATCACTCACCTTGTATTCGGCGCGAGTTTAGGGGGCGAGCACGGCATTATGCTACTGTTTAGCGGAACCTTTAAAAAGGCCGAGATTGATCAAGAAAAGGCTTTTATACAGAGTCTGGGTGCAATATTATGCGCTCGACGTGTACTCGGCCAGTCAGCCATTGAAGGACCATGATAATGAAGAAAATCACTCACGGAATCACCGCAACAGCACTTGCACTTGCACTCACGACGGTATTCGCAAGCGGCGTCCATGCTGAAGATAAGGTGCTCAATCTTTATAATTGGGCAGAGTATATGCCCATGGATGTCATTGAAGCGTTTGAAGAAAAATACCAGGTTGATGTGAACTACTCGACATTCGAGAGTAACGAATCCATGTATGCCAAGCTTAAGCTGCTAAACAGTGAAGGCTATGATCTGGCGTTTGCCTCAACCTATTTTATTGAGCGCATGATCAACGAGGATATGCTCGCTAAAATTGATAAAAGCCAGATTGGTCATTTTGACCAGTTACGCCCAGGCTTGCTCGGCCAATCATTTGATCCAAAGAATGACTACTCGCTTCCTTATGTTTTTGGTGTCACGGGTATTAGCTACCACAGCGATTACATCGACGGTAGCAAAGTGACAAAATGGGCAGATTTATGGCGCGACGATTTTCGTGGCCAAGTCATGCTGCTGAATGATGTGCGTGACGTGTTCGGGATGGCGTTAAAAGCCCAGGGCCATAGCATTAACAGCACCGATGAAGCGGAAATTAAGCAAGCCTATCAGTCCCTACGCGATCTGCGTGATAACGTGGTGGTTTATAACTCCGATGCGCCACACGTCCCGTTTATTACAGGCGAAGTCAATATTGGTCAGCAATGGAATGGCAATGCCCATATGGCTCAACAAGAGGTCGATGGGATTGAGTTTGTCTATCCACAAGAGGGCGCGATATTATGGATGGATAATTTTATTATCCCGAAAAACGCTGAGCACAAAACCTTGGCGCACCAGTTTATCGACTTTATGTATCAGCCTGAAAACCAAGCAAAATTAGTCGAAGAGTTTGGCTACCCCGCCCCCAACACTGGCGCCGCGGAGTATTTAGATGCCGACCTACGAGAAAACAAAACGATTTTCCCGTCTGATGAAGCCGTCAATAACGGTGAATTTACTGATGATGTTGGTGAAGCGGTGAAGATCTACCAAAAATACTGGCAAATGCTGAAAAGCTAAACAGTGACGCTTTTCGAGCTTACGCCAACCGTAGGCCCTCGCTGATAGAGGGCCTTTGATAATAAGGATGTTGCCTGATGATTGATTTTCGTTCTGACACAGTGACTCAGCCTGACGAGGCGATGCGAACGGCGATGGCGAATGCCCCCGTCGGCGACGACGTGTATCGCGATGATCCTAGCGTCAATACACTAGAAGAGTGGGCCGCTTCACGCCATGGCTTTGACGCTGCCCTCTTTACTGCCTCAGGAACCCAAGCCAACCTACTGGCCTTAATGGCCCATTGTGAGCGTGGTGATGAATATTTATGTGGTCAACAGGCCCATAATTATAAGTATGAAGCCGGAGGCGCCGCCGTATTAGGCTCGATTCAGCCCCAACCGATAGACAATGCCCCAGACGGCAGCCTTCCCTTTGATAAGCTCGCGGCTGCAATCAAGCCAAACGATTTCCATTTTGCGCGAACGAAACTCTTAAGCTTAGAAAATACCATCGGCGGTAAAGTTTTACCTTTATCCTACCTAGCCGAGGCGCGCATTTTTTGTGATCACCATAAGCTGCAATTACACCTCGATGGCGCGCGCGTTTACAATGCGGCAGTCGCGTTAGGCGTCGATATCACCGCCATCAGTTGTCACTTTGATTCAATGACCATTTGTTTATCCAAAGGACTTGGCGCCCCCGTTGGCTCTCTTCTTCTTGGTTCTCAAGCCTTTATCAATAAAGCAAGACGCATACGGAAAATGCTCGGTGGGGGGATGCGCCAAGCGGGAATTTTAGCGGTTGCCGGTCAGAAAGCACTCAATGAAAATGTTGATCGCCTGGCTCAAGATCATGCCAATGCGCAGTACTTAGCGAGTGAATTGCATCAACTTGACGGCTTTTCAACTGACGCTTATCAGGTCCAAACCAATATCGTCTATGTCGATATCGCCGATACGATCGAGCGTACACGGCTTCAAATGCGGCTGATTGAGAAGGATATTCGTGTCACATTCAGTGGTCATCCCGCTCGTTTGGTGACCCATAAAGACATCAGCCGTGAGGATATCAATACCCTTATTCGTGCGATAGCCGACTCTCTTTAGCCGCTATCATCGAAGCGCTGACTTTCTTCCTTCGCGATAAAATCGATAAAAAGCGGGCACATTAGCCCGTTTTTTGTTTATAAAATAACCAGCCGATGTAAAACTGTGACCCTATCATCGCTTTCTCCACCAAAGTCACTAAAACAATCACTTACAGTCGCTACACTAAAATCAGTAACGATTAAACGCCAATACGGGGACAGCCATGGCTCTCACTCAGCTCACCAGCGACCGCTTGTATCGTGAATCTAGCTTGAAACACAGCGACATTACGTCAACCAAGCATCTTGCGCCACTTGACGAAATTGTCGGTCAAGATCGTGCTCGCCACGCCGTTGAATTCGCGATGTCAATTAAAGAGAAAGGTTACAACATTTACGCCATCGGTCAGAACGGACTCGGTAAACGCACCATGATGATGCGCTACCTTAACCAGCACTGGCAGACTGATTCACCCGTTTATGATTGGTGCTATGTTGCGAATTTCCAAGAAGCACGTTCACCACAAGTCCTAAAACTCCCCGCGGGAAAAGGTAGTGAATTAAAAAAGCATATTGAACAGCTCATGGGTAAGCTCGCCAATGCCCTGCCAATGGCGTTTGATAATGAAATGTACTACCAACGTGCGGAAACATTAAAAAATCAACTCACTGAGCGGCAACAAACGATTCTGCAAGGTTTAAGTGAAACCGCAGAAAAAAACAGTGTTAGTCTTTCTATCACGCCACAAGGGGATTATCAGTTCGTTGCCCTTAACGGTGAGGAGCCACATACCGAAGACACCTTTGATGCGTTATCACAAGATGAACAGATGGCCTTCGGTAAAGTGATAGATAAGCTTGAGACTGAATTACGCGGCGTTGTTCGCCAACTGGGTGAATGGGAGTCAGAATACGCAGACAAACAAAAAGCGCTTGATGAAGACATTGGTCAAGAAGTGATTGCCACCCATATCGCGCCACTGAAAAAGACGTTCGCAGATCTGCCCGAGATCATCACTTTTCTCGAGGCAATGCAGGCCGACATGCTGGAACACCTTGATATTTTTTTAGAAGACAGCGAAGAGCAAGCGGCACTCGCCTACGCGGCGTTAGATAAAAAGCTCCCTCGCCGTTATCAAGTCAATGTATTAGTTAGCCAACACGACGCGCAAGCCCCCATCGTGGTCGAAGACAGCCCCAGCTATCACAATTTATTTGGCTATGTTGAAAACGCCACCTTTAAAGGCACGGTCTTCACTGACTTTTCTCTCATTCGCGCCGGCAGTTTCCATCGCGCCAATGGCGGTGTGTTGATGATGGATGCCATCAAAGTGCTCGAAAAACCTTACGTATGGGAAGGCATTAAACGTGCCTTGAGCAGTCGTCAGCTCAGCGTCAGTGCGCTAGAGCGAGAGGTAACCCTCAGCGGAACCGTGTCACTCGATCCGGCCCCCATTCCACTTGATCTCAAAATTGTTTTATTTGGCGATTATCAAACGTATCAGCTTTTACAACGCTACGATGCAGAATTCAGTGAGCTGTTCCGAGTCACAGCAGATTTTGAAGATGACATGCCGCGAACAGAGAGTACTGAGCACCAATACGCCAAATTTATTTCCAGCATTATCCATGATGGCAACCTGTTGCACTGTAGCCGCGGTGCTATCGCTCGTATTATCGAGCACAGTGCACGACAAGCTGAGGATCAAAACCGTTTGTCGCTTCATTCAGCTGACATCGCTAACTTATTGCGCGAGTCCAATTACTGGGCCACGCAAGCAAAAGCGAATACCGTTGGCGCGCTGCATGTTGAAAAAGCCCTTGCCAGTCGAAACATGCGGGTAAGCCGCTTACGAGACAGCATGATGCAGAATGTAGAAAACGGGGTAACGTTGATCAACACCCAGGGAACGGCTCTCGGCCAGATTAACGGCCTGTCAGTGCTCAGCACCTCTGACTACAGCTTTGGTTTACCTAATCGTATTACCGCGACCACCGCGTTTGGCGAAGGTGAAGTACTCGATATAGAGCGTAGCGTAAAACTAGGCGGGCGTATTCACTCAAAAGGGGTAATGATTTTATCCGCGTATCTTGCCACGCTTTTGGGTAAAACCGATAAGATCCCGCTTAAAACGCATCTGACCTTTGAACAATCGTATGGCGGCGTCGACGGTGATAGCGCCTCCATGGCGGAATTTTGTGCGATTTTCTCGGCAATGACTGAGGTGCCACTGCGCCAGGATATCGCCATCACAGGATCCATGAACCAATTTGGCGAAGCACAACCGATTGGCGGTGTGAATGAAAAAATCGAAGGCTTCTTTGACGTCTGCACACTCAAAGGGCCAAACCACCAGCAAGGGGTAATTATTCCTGCCACCAATATTCAGAATCTGATGTTGCGCAAAGATGTGGTGCTGGCAGTTGAAAAAGGCGAATTTCATATTTATGCCGTTTCGCACGTCAGTGAAGCACTCTCGCTTTTATCAGGAGAGAAAGCGGGATTCGGTCCCGAGGGTAAAGCCCCCAACGGACTATTGACCATCGCGATGGATAAACTGAACAATCAACGCGATGCACATCGTACTTCCGCAAGTTAAAGACAGCGGCCACACTGGCCGCTTTTTGCTTCTTAGTTCACATCAGGATCGTCACTTCTCATTGTGGCAGCAATCACGTTATTGACTTTCACCATAGCTTGATCCGACGCAAAAAAAATAGCGACCTTTGCGCGTAATATGCAATGAAAACCATTCTTATTTGGATCTCGCATTATGAAACTGTCAACGCTTGGTCGCGGTCAGTCCGCGCGTATTACCAGTGTCCATCATGTGCCCGCTGTTATCCGTCACCGCCTTGCTGTTATGGGATTAATCCCGGGCACCGCGGTGGAGCTGGTTCGGCGAGCACCGCTTGGAGACCCATTACAAATCCGGCTCGATAACGAACAACTCGTCGTTCGTCGTGACGTTGCCAAATTGATTGATGTGGAGACACTGTAATGGGAAAAAAACGCATTCTTCTTGCCGGTAACCCAAACTGCGGCAAAACCACATTATTTAATGCGTTAACCGGCTCTCGCCAAAAAGTCGGTAACTGGGCTGGTGTCACGGTTGATAAGAAAGTCGGCCAGCTCACGTTCAATCAAACAGCGAACGACAATACAGAGTGTGAAATTACCGATTTACCCGGTTTATACGCCCTAAATGCAGGCTTTGATGCCAGTCTAGACGAACAAATCGCGACGTATTCAATTGATAGCCACGACTGTGATGCGATCATTAACGTGCTAGACGCCAATAGTCTTGAAAGAGGACTGTACCTTACCTTGCAATTACGCGAGCGCGGCGTCCCGATGATAGTGCTGATCAATAAGATGGATCGGTTAGATCGCAACGGACAACAGCTCGATATCGGGAAGCTACAAGAATGGCTTGGTTGTCCCGTGCTTACCGTTACCGCATGCCAAGCCGACAGTGTGGCGACTTTCCGCCATCAGCTCGCCCACATGATGATGGAACTTCCGCATTGCGACGCCATGCAGTTAAACTATGGTGAGCATATCGAGGCATGGATCCAATCTCATCTTGGCGCCCCGTTTGCAGGCTCGGCAGCGGCACAAGTGAATCAACGCGCCCATTTGCTTGAGTGCCTAGAGCGAGATCGTTTGCCCGATGGCAATGATACGTCCCTACAAGCGTCATTTTCCCAGGCTTGCCAATCGCTGGCCGGACAAGATACCGACATTCTTATCGCCGATACACGCTACAGCTATATTCGCGATCTGGTACATGACACACGACGCGAGCACCGCCATTTAAGCCGCAATAAAACCGAAAAACTCGACAAGGTGATCCTCAATCCTTTTTTATCGCTGCCTATTTTGCTTGCCGTACTCTATGCCATGTTCGTATTTGCCATCAATATTGGCGGCGCCTTTATCGACTTTTTTGATATCGCCGTTGGCGCTGTTTTAGTGGATGGCACCCATCAACTATTAGATGGCATATTGCCCGAAGCGATAGTGACACTCGTTGCAGATGGTGTGGGTGGTGGTATTCAAACCGTGGCGACCTTTATCCCGGTGATTGCTGGGCTGTATCTTTTTCTCACCGTTCTAGAAAGCACCGGTTACATGGCGCGCGCCGCCTTTTTGCTCGATGGTTTGATGCAAAAAATTGGCTTACCGGGTAAAGCATTTGTCCCCCTGATCCTCGGCTTTGGCTGCACAGTGCCTGCCGTCATGGCAACGCGCACTCTTGAGCAAATTCATGAGCGCAAAACCGCCGCAGCAATGGCCACCTTTATGTCCTGTGGTGCACGGCTCCCCGTTTACGCCTTGTTTGCCGCAGCGTTCTTCCCGCAAAACGGACAAAACCTGGTATTTGCGCTCTACTTACTCGGGATTGCAGCGGCCGTGCTCACTGGTTTGATTTTGCGCCACACCCTTTATCCGGGCCAGAGTGAAAGTCTGTTAATGACACTGCCGGACTACGAGCTCCCTCGTATGCGCCACGTGTTGAGTCATACCTGGCAAAAGCTGCGCCGTTTCGTATTGGGGGCAGGTAAAACCATCGTCATTGTGGTAACCCTCTTAACTTTCTTTAACTCTCTCGGTACCGATGGCAGCTTTGGCCATGAAGATAGCGAGACCTCCGTGTTATCGAAAGCGGCTCAAGTTGTCACCCCTGCTCTCTCACCCATTGGTATCGAAGAAGATAATTGGCCAGCTACTGTCGGCTTAGTGACCGGACTATTCGCCAAAGAAGCAGTGGTTGGTACCTTAAATAGCCTCTATGCCCCAACCAATGCAGAACAAGACGAAGGCTCGATCAGTGATGCGCTTGTTGACGCCGTTCAAAGCATTCCGGAAAACTTATTTGGCATTGATTACAGCGATCCATTCGCGATGAGCGTGGGTGAGATAGAAAACACCGAAGCCGCTGCGCAAGAGCAAGCAGTGAGTATGGCAACGTTTGACAATTTACACCGCCAATTCACGACGACGGCCAGTGTTATGGCTTATCTGATTGTGATCCTACTGTATACGCCCTGTGTTGCCGCGATGGGAGCTTATACCCGTGAGTTTGGCCGTCGATTTGCGCTATTTATCGCGGGATGGTCAATGCTCTTAGCTGTCAGTGGTGCCACCCTGTGCTTTCAAGTCAGTCAAATCGGCGTGGCGACCACTCAGGCGACAGTTTATATTGTCAGCCTTTCTGCCCTACTGATTACCGTGATCGGCGTAATGCGTTATGTTGGTCGCCATCCTCATTGGTTTAAGGAGACCTATTATGATCCTGCAAAAGCTCAAAGCCAGTGTCACTCAGGCGGGTGTCATTAGTCGAGAAGCGCTTGCAAAAGAGTACGGCCTCAGTCCCGACGGTATTGAGGCCATGATGGAGACTTGGATCAGGCGGGGCACGATCATCCGCCAATGTACTTGTCACGATCAACAAGAGGTTCAATACCGTTTAGCGCATCATAACGAAATACAATGCTTGAGTATGGTATAGCGAGACATACAAAAACGGCGACCATTAAGGTCGCCGTTTTACTTTGTAATGGTGCCCCGGGCCGGACTTGAACCGGCACAACGCGAACGTCGAGGGATTTTAA
>NZ_JABWMG010000033.1:0-9398 GCF_013366455.1 Salinivibrio sp. EAGSL
GGTTGGACTCGAAATAAGCCAGTTGATTGTGGCGAGAACGAACAGCTTTCTAGATGACCAAATTTGCTTGGCGACCATAGCGCTTTGGACCCACCTGATTCCATGCCGAACTCAGTAGTGAAACGAAGCAGCGCCGATGGTAGTGTGGGGTCTCCCCATGTGAGAGTAGGACATCGCCAGGCTCTCATTGCTTATCTTGTTGATAGCTCGATGCTTTTGATATCTGCGATGCTCATGTATTGGCATACACTGCGCGTCTCGATTCAAAATCCTCATCGCATCAAACAAGATAATCTAATTAGAGCTTAGTATTAGGCTTTAGTTAGCAAAAATTTAAGCATCAAAGCAGATATGTGTAAGACTTTGATAAGTAGAAATACGAAGCCCTGACCTAACGGTCGGGGCTTTTTTGTATTTGAGAGGTATACCAGTGCTGTAGCCTTGCGTCATCACATCCCCGCCAAACCGACATCATTTAATGTTAAATACGTGTAAGCCCTAAGCATTAGCCTAATGATTTAGGCTGTTTTGTTATGATCGGCGCCAGTACGTTCAACTCAAATCTATATCTTATTGATAAATATATTGTGATCCAATAAAGCCCCGTTTTGTGAACGGGGCTTTTTCTTTTCTATACTTTGTCTTTTCTATATTGCGTGATGGCTCGATTAGTCAATCTTACTGATTCGGCTTACACGTTCACCCGAAACGGTGCGCAGCTGCACAGGAGTGCTCACGTGAGGAGTGTTTGCCGCATCATAGGTTTGCCAGCTTGCGCCATTATCGGTTGAGTACTCAATGGCGAGTCCTGGGAACGGTGAATTCGCTTTTAGTTCGCCATTCTCTATCATCCCACCAGGAACAGGCAAACGGAAGCCAATGCCTTGTTGTTCCAATTGCGGGAACCAGTAGTTTGCTAACTGATTGGCAAAGAGGTTGTAATCCACTTTTCGCTGCGTTTGATTCGCCTCTTTCTCGTTTTGTGTGTTCGCTTCCCAATCAGCACGGTGCCAAGCACGTTCTGCCATGGCAAAGAGGCGAGGGAAGGTCATTGATTCAAACTGGCCATCGGAGCGAATGGTTTCACTCCAAACCGATGCTTGCAAACCGAGTACGTTTTCTGGACGCGTGAGCGTTTTCACTGTTGCGGCCTCGATGACCTCTTTTTTAGTAATTGGTGCGCCATTGCGTTTTGTGTTGGCATTAGCGTAGAGATCATCAGGCATAAAGCTAAACGTTTTACGGGTATCAGTAAAACGCGGTGCCCAATAGTAGCCACGCTCACTCGGATCTGGCTCGTAGGGATGGTCAAAATAGAGGTGTGTGGCTTGGTTATAGATAACGCTATAACCACTGTTAGCGAGGTTATAAGCTCGGTCGGCAACCCCCCATTCCCAGATATTTTGCCATGCATTGCCATATACCTGTTGATTGGTAAGTTGTGATCGTGGATAGACCTGATTAGTGTGCATTAAGCCGTCTTCCCAACCACCGAGATCCAGCTGATAGCGTTGGGCAATGTGTGAGATACGTTCGACAAAGTACTGACTTAAATCATCGACACTACTTACGCCTGTATCATTATTCGTTATAAAGGACTGACAAATGGGCGAGTCGGTCCATGCACCTGCGATTTCGTCACCACCAAAGTGGAATGTGCTGAGTGGCTGAACATCACGATGCGCATCAACTAAAGCGGAGACAACAGTATCGGCAAAGCGGTAGCTCGATTCCATACAAACATTGATGGCATTATCGGTGAACATTTGCACGGAAAGATACTGAGTATCGTCCTCAAAATCAGTCAGTAAATATTCCTTTGCTTTGGCTTCATCGCCTTGTGCCATGTACTTGTGATATCGCGCTTCCATCGCTTTGATGGCGGCGTGTGCGTGACCAGGCATGTCTACCTCAGGGATCACGGTAATATTGAGTGCATCCGCCTTACGCAAGATGGCTTGATAATCTTCCGTGGTGTAATACCCGTCTGATGCTTCTGTGCCGTCCGGTCCTGCGCCTAAGAAGGGCAATACACAGCGGGTTTCTGATAGATCATGACAGCGCTTGCTACCGACTTCGGCCAGCTCAGGGAGGGCTGGGATCTCAATGCGCCACGCTTCATCATCGCTGAGACGCAAGTGGAGTTTATTAAGCTTTAGTGCGGCCATCTGATCGAGTAATTTAAAAATGGTTTCTTTACTGCGAAAGTTGCGTGCCGCATCAACAGAAAGGCCTCGATAGGCAAATCGGGGCGCATCGGTCAGCGTCACCGCCTTGATGCTGTCGCCTGATTTGAGTTGTAGTAAACTTTGCGCGGCGTATAAGGCACCCGCCTCATCGGGAGCACCAATCTCAATACGTTGCTGATCAGGCTGGACATCTAAACGATAGGCCTCATGCCATTGATCGCTGCCCTTGAGCGTCACTTTTTCCCAGCCAACATAGATAACGTTTTGGTTCGTCGGAACCCAGTCGCTCGCTGAGATGCCAAGCTGATCGGCAAGCCACTTTGCTTGTGCTTGATAACCATTGTCATACACCACAGTCCAATCGCTGTTAATCGTGACATGGCCTTCTTTCTCAACGCGACTGGCCGGTGTTGGCAGTATTTTTCCTTGGACTTCTTCCTGTGAAAGGTCGGCGTTGCGCTCGTATCGTTGCTGCGCGGAAAAGGGGTCATAGTGATCGATCAGTGCACCACCATAGCGTTTCCACTGTGCAGGGGAGTTAAATTCACCCACAAAGGTGAGTTCGTCATCCGGCTTGGTGGGCACCTGGCCATTTTTGTGGTTACTGGTACTGGCGATTAACGCGGTATGAGTGCCAGTTTCATCGTCTGACGTCAAATACCAGTTCGGCATAATATCGGATTTCGCTACTTGCCAATCAGAGGCATTAAAGCCAACCACTAATTGGTCACCGGGCGCAAGCGGAACAAAGGCATCAGTGGGTTCGAGTTTAAACAGATCGCCGTTAACATGAGAAACTTTAAGCTGATCAGTGTCGATCGATTTGATCATGCGGATATGACTGAAATAAATCGCCCAGCCAGCTTTGGGGAGTGTCTTGGCGCTTTGGTTAGTAAAGGCGACTTTGCCGGTGAAAGAGCGCCAGTCATCTTGCGTATTATCAATCACTTGGTATTGAACATCGAGACCATTACCTAGTGCATTAAGTTGAGATGAGGGCATTGCCCAAGCGGTGCTACATAAAGATGCACCGATCAATAGACCCAAAGCTGTTGGTTTTTGCATGCTATTCTCCAAACTTATTTTTCATTGTAAAAATAGTTAAAGAGACACTAGAGGATAGCGACAAAGAAGCCTAGTAATCTTATCGGCGAAGGTGTGTTTATGTCTTAGGACTCAAACTTATTCATGCGGTGAGCATAATGTTTACATTAAACTAGCGAGCAAGATCGCAGCAAGCAATCATGTGCTGCTGCGATACAAATTAACGGGGTAGTAGACAGCGCAACGCCAGTTGACTATCGACTAATTTGATACCGACGGCCAGCATCTCGTCACAGGCAGAGGATACGGTTTTAGCATTAATCCCTCGGCAAGCGGCAAGGTTAACGACAACGTCGAAACGACCCCGTTTTTTCAGTTGGATAGCGGTTGTTTTGACGCAGTAATCGGTTGCCAGCCCGCCCACTATTACTGTTTCGACATCTTGGCTATGCAGCCACTCAATTAATCCAGTACTGAGCTTTTCTTCAATATCATGAAAGCAAGCACCATACGGATGAAGATCGGGCTCGATGCCTTTCCAAACCACATAATGATATTCGGTCACTGCTGGCAATGCGTCAATCGTCTCAAACCCTTTCGTTCCGGGAACCGCGTGTTGCACCCAAGTCAGATCGGCGTTTTTATGCGGCAAAGGCTGGAGCATGTCAGCGGGGTCGTCGACCACCCAAATGGCGTTAGCAGGATGCGCATCTTTGGTCAAAACACGTACGTCAGCCAACGTTGCCTGCTCGTTGAGTGCCGGTCCGATGGTATCGCCTTCGGGGACGGGTAATTCGTCAGGACATAACGGCGTAAACGTGCGCTGTGCATCAACGTCAATGGCAGCTATTTTGGCCTGTTTCATTGCGGTTATCCCCTAAAGTATCTGATTGAGTATATGATCGGCCTTAACCCGCTTTATCCGTTTAAGTAGGCGTTTGACTGGCGCAGGATAATCCTCCATTTTTTCTATCTGCTTATAACTGCCGACCAGCTGTGTATGAGCCAAGATCGTATCTACCTCTTGCTGCTTCTGCGCCTCTAATTGCTGATGCTTATCATGAATCAAGATGGCGTTTTCTAAGTCTAGCTTCCAGGCGCGCGGATTGAGGTTATTTCCCGTTAACAGCATATACTGGCGATCGACCCAAATGCCTTTCAAATGGAAGCTGTTGTCATCATGTTTCCAGATATGGATATTTAACTGACGTTTTGCAATCGCTGCTTCGTTGCGACGGGCAAAGTTGCGTAAGTTGACTTCATACAAATAAGGCAGAGCTGAAATCGTCTTAAATGGCGCCTCTGGTGGTGAGTAGAAATCGTTCGCGGTTTTATCTCCCACTATAATCCTCACGCTTACCCCTCGGCGAAGTGCGCGACGGATTTCGCGAACGACACTGCGTGGTGGATTAAAATAGGGCGTGCAAATGACTAATTCATCATGGGCACTGGCAATCAAATGACAGATATAGCGATTGAGCTTATTTTTCCGTTTACCTAACCCGACCATCGGGGTAAGTCCAACTTGGTCTTCACTAATCGGCTCATCTTGATATCGATAGCTGGCCTGCTGTAGCTGACCACGAAACTCACGAATGTTTGGCTTTAGTGCTTTGCTGTTGGGGCGGTCGGGCGAGGTGAGACAGTTGACGGCACTGTCGGCGATTAACGTGTTGACAATAAAGTCTGCCATGGTGTCGGCGAGTACTTTATTGGCGAGCACGTGATAACGGTCATAACGGTATCTATCATGTTGCGCTAAATAGACATCGTTTAAGCTGGCGCCGCTGTATATAACGGTGTTATCAAATACGAATCCTTTTAAGTGCAAAACGCCGAAGACTTCGCGGTTTCTAACTGGCACACCCAAGACCTCTATCTTATGTGGGTAGCGCTCTGCATAAGCTCGATATAGTCCTGCATTACCGTCCGACTGTTCAGCACCAATTAACCCTCGCTGTGCGCGATGCCAGTCGACTAATACTTTGATATCGAGGGCAGGGTTAGCTTGCTTTGCTTCGTAAAGCGCATCCAGAATGCTTCGTCCTGCTTCGTCGTCTTGTAAGTACAGAGCCACCAGATAAATACGTGATGTTGCTTTTTTAATTTCGCTAAGGAGCCGTTCTCTAAATGAGACCGCGTCTAATAAGGTTTCGAGATTTTCTGGCTGGTGCGCAATGGTGGGCAAGCGATCAATAAGCTGCCGGTTTGCGTTCGCTGAATCCATTATTACCTCTTTTTGTTCGACGGCCAGAGTCGAGCATTGATACTAAACCCTGAATGATACCAGAAATTGCGTCAAGCTACGGATCACCGCGCAATGGCTTTGTTGCTAATGTCACGCTTTGGGTGAGTATTCCATCGCCACTAAATCTTTGCCACTTTGACAATAACGGTGCAGGCGTGCAGCCAGATCATCGGGTAATACGTGATGATCGACAGGCGTAAAACCATGCTGCGCATACAAGGTAGTCAGTGGACGGAAAGCTAAGCAAAAGCTAGGACGTTGACACAGTGTTTCTTGCACTGCGTCGAGTAAACGATGACTTAAACCTGTTCCTCGCAGATCAGGGTGTAGCAACATGCCTGTGAGTAACTGATACTCGAGACGTTGCTGAAAGCGTACCGCGCCACATAGTCCACTCGGGCCATCAATGACCCAAATACGTTCATCTTTCTTGGGTTTTCCGGGAGGATAGTGTGTTTTGTAGAACCGCGCTACCAGTGGGAACCGCAAGGGCTCTAGCGGGTGAATGTGATAATTATCCATAGCCTAATAGATGCGCAATACGAGCAGGACAGGTAGTATACCCATCAATGAGTTTTCTAACAGCGTAATGCAACGATGAAGTGGTTATCTGATGTGTCTTTGACACCCCATCATACGTTTGGTTTGCCCGCGCGCGCCCAAGCGATTGTAGAAGCACATTGTGTGCAAGACTTACAAGAGATTTGGCAAGCGTCTGATTATCACAACTCACCGAAGTTAGTGGTTGGTGAAGGCAGCAACCTGCTTTTTTGCCAAGACTTTGAGGGAGTGGTGGTCCTTAACCGCCTAAAGGGGATCACGATCGATAACCACGCTGACCATTACCTATTACATGTTGGCGCCGGTGAGCCTTGGCATGCGTTTGTTGCCTGGAGTATTGATAATGCGATGCCTGGGCTTGAGAACCTGGCATTAATTCCCGGCTGTGTGGGGGCGGCACCGATTCAAAATATTGGTGCCTATGGTGTCGAATTTGCGGAGCGTTGCGCTTACGTCGATATCTATCATCCTGACACGGGCAATCAACGTCGTCTGTCTTGCGATGAATGTCAGTTTGGTTACCGCGATTCGATTTTTAAAACCCCCGCCATGCAGGGATGGGTCATTACTCAGGTTGGCTTTCGCTTGGATAAAGCGTGGAAACCGGTACTCAAGTATGGCGCGTTAGCTGAACTGGATTCTCAACAAGCGATCCCCAAAGGCATTTTTGATGCTGTGTGTGCGATTCGGCGCGCTAAATTACCCGATCCTTCTGTGTGCGGTAACGCTGGGAGTTTCTTTAAAAATCCGGTGCTTGATAGCGAGCAAGCGGCAAAGTTAAAGGTTTCTTACCCTGATGTGCCGCTCTTTTCCGCGCCTTTGGGGCAAAAGAAGGTCGCAGCGGGGTGGCTGATTGATCAATGTGGCTTAAAAGGGAAACGCCAAGGCGGCGCACGCGTTCATCCTCAGCAAGCACTGGTTATTACCAATGCCGAGAATGCGATCAGTGATGATGTGATACGTTTAGCTAAGCATGTCGTCTCGCACGTTTATACGCGTTTTGGTGTGAGGCTTGAACACGAAGTGCGCTTGATTGATCAGCAGGGTGAAACAACCTTGGAGGCACAATGAAGAGCGCGCATTCGGCACGTCTCGCCTTGATTACACGTTTATCTGATGGTGAGTTTCACTCTGGCGAAATGCTGGGGGAAGCGCTGGGTATGACGCGTGCGGCGATCAGTAAACACATCAAGGTTCTCCAATCTTGGGGGCTTGATATTTATCGAGTACAGGGCAAAGGCTATTGCTTATCACAACCGATTGAGCTGCTCGATGAAGCTTGGTTAAGTGCCCATACCGATATACCTGCTTTGGCTGTGATCCCAGTGATAGACTCAACCAATCAGCATTTAATGGAAAGAGTGGGGCAGCTCAGTCCTGGTAGTGTGTGCCTGGCCGAGTATCAGCAACAAGGCCGTGGTCGTCGAGGGCGTGCATGGCAATCGCCGTTTGGTAGCAATTTATACCTCTCCATGTATTGGCGATTAGATGCAGGGCCTGCGGCGGCAATGGGGCTCAGCCTTGTCGTCGGAGTAGCAATGACAAAAGCGTTACACGATCTGGGTGCGACAGGTGTCAAAGTAAAATGGCCAAACGACCTCTATTATCAAGACAAAAAGTTGGCGGGTATTTTGGTTGAAATGACCGGGCAAACGGGTGATGCGGCACACATAGTGATTGGTATGGGGCTTAACCTCGGTATGGGGACCCATCTTAACGACAATATTGATCAACCTTGGGCGAAGCTTGCACAGGCGTGTTCACCGATGCCGTCACGTAATACGTTAGCAGCGAACTTGATTGACCGTCTCAAGGCATCGCTTATCGCCTACGAACAGCAAGGTATGGCTAGTATTTTGGCTGATTGGCCACAACTGGATAATTTTATCGGTCGCCCCGTTAAGCTATTAATGGGCGACCGCCAGGTAAAAGGTATTGAGCGCGGTATTGATGAGCATGGCGCCTTATTGCTGGAGGTTGATGGAAACATCACGCCTTACTTGGGAGGGGAAATCTCGTTAAGGCGCGATGATTAGTCCTTATACGAATGCGGACTATTTACGCACGCGAACGCGCTGAACAGAATGGTTCGGGCCCTTTTCTAACACTAAGCTTGCCCGTTCACGGGTTGGCAAAATGTTTTCTAGTAAATTCTTGCCGTTAATATCATTCCAAATGGTGGCTGCTTTCTGTGTCGCTTCTTCGATGGACAAGCGCGTGTAATGGTGGAAATAAGCTTGTGGATCGAGGAATGCCCCGCGCCGAAACTTCATAAAGCGTTCGATGTACCAGTGTTTGAGTAAGTCAGGCTCGGCGTCTACATAAATAGAAAAGTCGAGAAAATCAGAAATAAACACGTGGTGCGGATCGTGTGGATAATCCATGCCACTTTGTAGCACATTCAGCCCCTCTAATATTAAAATATCGGGCTTTTCGACTTTTTGCTCATCCGATGTAATGTCGTAGACAAGGTGAGAATAAACAGGCGCAGTGACACAGTCTTTGCCTGATTTGACGTCAGCGACAAATTCAACCAGCTTGCGCATGTCATACGACTGCGGGAAGCCCTTTTTGTGCATGATGCCGCGCGATTCGAGCTCAGCATTTGGATATAAAAAACCATCAGTGGTGACTAACGCCACTTTAGGGTGATCCGGCCACCGGGTTAGAAGCGCTTTTAGGAGCCTTGCCGTCGTGCTTTTCCCAACCGCCACACTGCCTGCAATGCCGATAACGTAAGGCACATGGTTTGACACGGGCTGAGAAAGAAACTCATCAAGTACTTCAGTTCGGCTTTTACGCGCTTTAACATACAGATTGAGTAAGCGCGACAACGGTAGATAGACATCGCGCACTTCATCCATTGATAAATGTTCATTCAAGCCGCGTAAGCGGTCAATGTCATCTTCGGTAAGCGTCATGGGCACTGCATCCCTCAGTTCAGCCCATTGTTGACGGTCGAACGACAAATAAGGCGTTAGCGTTGCGTTCATGATCCATGTGCCTTAAGCCAATAAAGAGAGTGACGATACCGCAAACCAGCGGGAAGGAAAAGCGCTTGCCTATTGTCATCAAGGTGTTGGCTGGTTACTTTCCCAACAATCACACAAAAAAATACCCAAAAGACGCAAAAATCACCCATTTTTTTAAAATTCCCTATTGCACCCCTCAAATCCATGGCATAGAATGCGCAGCACTTGTCGCCGGCTTAGCTCAGTTGGTAGAGCAACTGACTTGTAATCAGTAGGTCGCCAGTTCGATTCCGGCAGCCGGCACCAAAATTTAGGTGGAATTCCCGAGTGGTCAAAGGGATCAGACTGTAAATCTGACGGCTCAGCCTTCGAAGGTTCGAATCC
>NZ_JABWMG010000034.1:0-8885 GCF_013366455.1 Salinivibrio sp. EAGSL
TTCGCTCTTCCCCATATTAAGAGCCCCAATGCAAGCACGATCTGCTCTATCTAGTCTCTAGTCTCTAGTCTCTAGTCTCTAGTCTCTAGAAGCGAAGCGTCTTGTCTTGTCTCGTCTTGTCTCGTCTTCTCATTTTGCTTATTTTTTTGATTTAAATCGAAACAAGTACTTCTGGTGTACATAAAGTTTACCCCAAAAGCCTAGATGCTTCGTTTTTAGGTAGACTTCTTTCTTTGGGTTTTTCCAGCTATGTTGAAACCAATGGACTAAATAAGATTTTGATGAGAAATCAGGTAACACTCCATCACCATCATAAAAATAGAAGCACTCTTTATCAAACAGTTTCACTCTATGCACAAAGCCTGATTTATATTGATGCCGAGACACGATTTCTGTCATGATCTTCGGCCCCATAAAGAGAGGGGATGTCAGAACTTCATTTTCGTAAAAGGTAATGGCATCTTTGAGCACAGTCGAATGAGGTAGTGCAAATATTACCGCGGTACCGATATTCTCATTATCTTCATAGCCCACTCCAAACTCATAACCACTAAATAAATCAAACGGATTACGTCTAATCGTCACATCAGTATCTAAATATAACCCGCCATACTCAGCTAGAACTTTAAGCCTCAAATAGTCACTCACAAACGCGTACAACCCACGCGAGAAGCATTCTTTTGCAAACTGACAGTTATTTATCCATGTGAGTATCTCTGTATCTTTTTCCGTCCAAACCTTTACATCGTAACCTTGTTTTCGCCAATCATCCACGCAAGCAAGCGCGAGTGGTGACATCTTATTCCCTAGCCAAACAGCATGTATTTTAGTAAACATTTAAAGCCCCACTTCTTTTTTATCATTGTAAATCATGGATAGAATCATCGCAGCCACTGAATTAAAAATGAACTCACCAGATTTAAAGGTTAAAAAGGACTCAAAAAGATTAATGACCATGAAGAAACTAACAAAGCCTATAGTCAGAGACGCGCACCGCATTGTTTGACTTTGACTCATACCTCTTTTTAATAAGCTGTAAATACTAACCATAAAAATCATTAATCCTACTATCCCATAGTTCACTAGGGTGTCGATATACCCATTATGTAAGTGGGTAAAGTCCTTTTTTACAAACGCTGGCATCACTTCAGAGGATGAGATGACCAAGGCTCTGCCATTTTGGCCGAGACCCAACAGTGGGTTCTCTTTAATCCATGCGAATGATTCGGACCATAAGTGAACACGAATACCGATACTTGAGAAAGGAATATTGTCTAAGTCCAATGACAACAAAGCCAATACCACGTCTTTTTCATCCATTAATCGATCGTTAATAATAGGAATTTGGGCAGTAATGATGGCCGACAAACCGGTCAAAACTACCATGATGAACAATGTTATCGCTGGATTAAACGCATACCGCCGATACACATACGCCCACGCCATCAACCCCAGACTAATCACCAGTGCAAGCCATGACTGCCGAGACTGTGTGAAAACGAGCATCATCAAAGAAATAGTGGTAAAAAGAATAAGCATGATATTAATAGACGTTCGGGTAGCTCCGAAAAATGCAGAGCTATTTTGTTGTTTCACCCAAAAGCTAATTGCAACGATTACCGCTGCTCCCAGGAGTGCTGCTGGATGATTTGCATTGACATACGAAAAATCAACACGTTGACCATTGAGTCCGCGAGTAATCTCATTCACCATATCCGGCGCATAAGAGTACATGGTTAATAACACACCGAGGCAAAATGCAATCATAAAACTATTGATATACACTTTGTCATGCCTTATCCAATAGGCAACGAAAAGAAAAAAATAGAAGTTAAAAATAGCACCTAAGTCGGGAGTTGAACTGACTATACTTGGATGTTCAAACAGGGCGTTAAACCAACTAAAAAAAGGGGTGATGACAGCCAACACCATCAACCATACGAGCGGTTCTTTTGTAGCTTTTCTCCTATTGATATAAATTGAGACAAGCGTTCCTAAAATAACAAGCGTTTGAAATATATCACCAACCCATCGATAAGATGTTTTAAATAACGCATAACCTACGCAACAAGCAATCATAAAAACAACAACTGCCCGATTGTTTTGGGACAGCTGGACGCTCCATGCAATATTCTTCTTCATGCCAAACCATTCCTTAAAACCAGTGGCGCTGAATTTTATATTTTATTATTTTCTTCCAATCCATAAAAAAGAAAAACCTAAAACAGTCTTCAACCACTCTGTAAGCTTCAATATATAGTCGCTTAGCTAACGTGATATTTAGCTTTCTCTTTCTACTAGAAAATGTTCCAATAGTTGAGCTTATTTTTGCTCGTTCAAAGAGGCATGGGGAAACACTATATGTTTTGACGCCATGCTTCCAAGTTTTTTCCATATAATCATCAACTGGCTCAAGAAACTGTTCAGAATCACCTAGAAACGCTTTAGCCGCAGCCGGGCTAATAATATAAGCAGTCGTACCACAGGTATTACCAGTATATTGCCCTAAGAAATAGTTTCCATCCAATTTTTTAATTTTAATGAATGATTTCTTGTTTGTCGCGGATAGTTTGATATAAAAAAAATCACGACTCTGCTCATATATTTTTAATAAGCTTTCAACGGAAAAGTCTTTCAGATCGACGTTATCCTCAAGGATTATCATAGAGCGTTGATTTTCAATGCACTTTTCCCATAGGCAACGATGACTTGCAAAACAGGCTAACTCAGTATTTTGCAACCGATAGCCTTTCACCCTTTGGGTTTTTTGAATGTTTTCGCGCTCTTCTAAAAGAGAAGCGTGGGAATACGAATCAATTGCATCAAAAAACTGAAAGTCCAGCCCTTTTTGATCCAACTGTTTTTTTATTCGGGCTCGGCGTTCTGTAGACTCGCGTAAGCTAATGACAAAAACCTGTACATCTTGCCCTGTTTTTCTATTCGGACGCATTCATTCACTCTTTCAAAAACACGACTCAGGTCACATCCTTCGTTTGCTGGCGCCATAAACGATTAACAGTTTGTTTTAGAAACAACCAGATAACGCACAGTAATGGATTTTCCTTGCACTACTGCAGGTAAGCTCGAGAAGAGTAGCATAATCGACATCCTCACTCATTATGAAAGTGTTCAACACTGATCGAGTGTTTAGATAAAGTACAAAAAACACAACCTGAACTTCCCGAATACGGAATACGGAATACGGAATACGGAATACGGAAAAAGCGTATCGTGCCTGGCCTTGCTCTTCTCCGTATTCTGTAAGCGCAGCGCTCTGTATTCAAGATCAAGATTACCGATGACGGAATACAGAGTACAGAAAGAGCAAAAACCCCAATGCAAGCACGAGGCTACTCTTCCCCGTACTCCGTAAGCGCAGCGCCCCGTATTCCGTATTCCGTACTCGAGCTTTTAAATACAGAGTACAGAAAAAGCATGAGCCCCAATGCAAGCACGAGGCTGCTTTACCGCACATTTAAGATGAAAGATCTGTGATGTGTGCGGTATTTATTTTACTTCTCGCCATATAGCCATTAGAGTTTACAGGTGTCTGCGTTTGCAGACGTTTTTGTATTAATGCAAAAATCATGGAGAGACGAATGAAAAAAATTGCAACGGGTCTGATTGCTATGCTGTTCGCAGCAAGCACAATGGCCGCAACAGAAGCCGCGCCGGGAGCTGGCGCAAGTGGTGGTGGCGCTGGTGCTGGCGCGGGTGCCGGTACAAGTGCTAGCGCGGGTGCTGCTGGCGCAGGGGCTGGAGCCGGTGCGGGCGCTGCTGGAGCAGGTGCCGCTGGCGCTGCAGCCGGTGGTATTGGCGCTGGTGCAGTTGCTGCTGGTGTCGCTGCTGCTGCGGCCATTGGCGTGGCGGTTGCTGCTGCTAACAATGACGATAACAACACGTCAACCTCTGCTAGCGCTAACGCAAATAACTAAAGGCAATAGCCATTCAAGTAGCTACAAAGCCGGCTTTGTAGCTACTTTTTAATCAATGTAGCCCGTCAACCAATAACCTATGAATAAGCCCTTCTTTTCTACTTTAGCTATTTTTATCGCGCTCACAATAACTGGGTGCACGCAGCGCATACAAGATCTCAGTGACTCGTTCAAGTTCGCTTATCAAGGCTTTCCCGATGCGCAAAAAAGCTGGGACGAGATCAACGCACTGCCCTATGCCAGCCTCTATGCACAACTCGATAACGGGCCACGAGGTTTTATGGTGCTCGCCTTTGTTGAGCCCAGCGACCATCCGAGTCCGAATTTAAAATGGCTATCCGGCGAGAATGAAATGCTGGTGACGCGTAACGGTCGGCTGGTAAAAACGGTGAACTTAGTCGATGGTAACCTAGCAGCGACGCACACTGACACTCCCGATCCATTAAGTGTTGGCCTTAACACCCTTTCCATGCCGCACACATGGTCGCGCACCATTGACTGGCAACCAGGCAACCACAGTGGCTACCGAGCCGATTCCACCTTTAAGCGCCGCAAGCTACAAAATATTTCCGTGAATGGCACACCCGTGGCAACAACGCACTATACCGAATATGTCACCCTTCCGGCACTCGATACTCAATATACTAATGACTATTGGATCGCTAACGACACGGGCAAAATCATCAAATCCTATCAACATCTCGCACCGGGGCTACCGGCGGTAACACTGACGCATTTAAAGCCATATCAAGGGGGCGCAGATGATTAATTATCAGGTGATTAAACGCGGATTATGTGCCGCCGTCTTGCTAATCGTTCTCCCAGCCAAGGCTAATCTGCTCACTGCCAATCAAGATGTTGCGCTGTCGTTTACGCAGCCACCGCGCCTGGCTGAGGCGGTACTAACCATCACACAGGCTCAACAACGCTCACTTGATGATGTCTATTGGCCCGCCGCCGGGCTTTATAAGCAAGACAGTGAAAAAGCCAAGCAAATTGCCGATTTGCAACCGGTTCGTCATCAAATCGCCGTTAATACCGGCACAGTAAAAAAACAGTGGCAAACGCTGTATCACACACTAAACAACATGGCGGTTGGCGAGCGTATACCCGGCACGGTTGACCCCGACATCACCCGCATCACCCCCAATACCAACCCGGTGTTAAAAGAGAATTGGCACGTGCAACTGCCAAAACGGCCAACAAACGTAACAGTGCTCGGCGCGGTGGATAAACCCGGTGACTACTCTTGGGGCGAGCGACACACTGCCAGTGATTACATCCAGCAAGCCAAGGTAGACACCTTAGGCATCTCTCACGTGTGGGTCATTAGCCCGAGCGGTGAGCGCGCCCAATACCCAATTGCTTATTGGAATCACCAGCATCGCGATATTCTGTCAGGCTCCGTGATTTATATCCCCTTGCCCAGCAAAACTATTAAAGGCCAAGCGATCGCGCCTAACCAGCATGTTCTGACGTATTTACAAAACAGGTTAATCCCATAATGATGTCTCTTTCTTCTGCATCCGGACGCCTTTTACTGTCTGCGGTGGCATTAGCCGTTAGCCATGCCGTGTCAGCCGACAGCTTCGATTATCCCGAGCTTATCCATTCACAAACCGATTTTGGTGGCGTGGGCCTGATGCAAATGCCCACCGCGCGCACGGCTCCCGACGGGGAATTTACCCTAGGCAGCACCTACAACGAAGACTATGTGCATTTTAATACCTCGCTGCAGTTGTTTCCTTGGCTAGAAACCACGGTCCGCTATACCCAGGTGCACGACTTACTCTATAGTAACGACCCGGACTTTAGCGGCGATACTAAATACACCGACAAAAGCATTGATGCCAAATTACGCCTGATGCAAGAAAGCTACTGGTTACCGGAACTCGCCATTGGTGTGCGGGATATTGGTGGCACCGGGTTATTTGATGGTGAATATATTGTCGGCTCCAAACACGCCGGCCCATTTGATTTCTCACTCGGCGTTGGCTGGGGTTATATGGGTAATCGCGCCAACCTCACCGGCGATAAAAACCAATCGGTGGATTGTGGCCGTGACACCACTTATTCAGGCAAAGGCGGCAGTGTTGATGTTAATCGCATGTTTACCGGCTGTACCGCGTTATTTGGCGGGGTGGAATACCAAACCCCCTATGCGCCGCTAAGTCTAAAGCTTGAATACGACGGTAACGATTACAAAGCCGATTTTATTAGCACCAAAACCGGCATTCCCATGGAGGTCAACAGCCCTTGGAATGTGGGAGCAGTATACCGTTTTGGTGATTGGGGGAGCGCGCGGTTAGCCTACGAGCGCGGCGCGGTGATCACGGCGGGACTAAGCCTGCATACCAACTTTAATCAAGTCAGTCCCTTTTGGCTTGACGACAATGCACCCAGCTATCGCCCAACCGCCAAACAAGCAGATTTAAGCGACGACCAATGGCAAGCCTTGAGCCACCAACTTGCCAGTGTAGCTGGGTATCAAGATAACCAAGTACACTTTGATGGCGACACCGTCACAGTGGCAGGCACTCAAAGCAAATACCGCAACCAAGATACCGCACAAACGCGCGCGGCCACTCTGATTGCTAATACCGGCATTGATGCCAAACAATACCGGATTATTGACCAAGCTGAACGTCAGCCCATCACTGAAACCGTGATTGATGCCAACACCTATGCCGCTGTCGCTACTAACAGCTATGTGGGCGCCAAACCCGACGATGCACGCACGCGCCAGCAGCCGCAACCCACATCGGGCACCGAAAAAGCCAACCAGCGCGATAATGTTGATGCCGGTCTCGCCCCTGTGTTTGTGCAATCGTTTGGCGGCTCAGAAGATTTTTACATGTACTCACTGGGCGTGACAGGCAACGCCGCCTCCCGATTAGGCGATCACTTTATTGCCTCGTCTAGCGTGTATGTCAACATTGCCGATACCTACGACAAATTTAAATACACAGTGCCGCCCGATGGCACCGATCTTAAGCGGTGCGCACCCTTAACCGCCAATATCTCGAAGACACCGTGCGAGTCACCAATGTGCAACTGACCTACTTAGATCACTGGGGTGATAACTGGTACACCCAAACCTATGGCGGCTACTTAGAGACCATGTTTGCCGGTGTCGGCGGCGAAGTGCTTTACCGCCCTATGAATAGCCAGTTCGCGATTGGGCTTGATGCCAACTACGTCAAGCAACGCGAGCCCGGCTCAGCGTTTGGGCTATTTAAAAACGAATATCAACCTGCAGAAAATGGCAACCGAGGATTCCGGATACAAACCGGCACCACCACTGGCCACGCTACCCTTTACTGGCAAAACCCGCTAGGCTTATTTAATGGCACATCAGCCAAAATAAGCGCCGGTCGCTATTTAACAGAAGATGTCGGCGTGACAGTAGATATTGCCAAGCAGTTTGATAGTGGGATCACCGTGGGCGCGTACGCCAGCAAAACCGATTTATCCGCCGATGAATTTGGCGAAGGCAGCTTTACCAAGGGTTTTTATGTCTCGATACCGTTTGATTTACTCTCGGTTAAACCGACCACCTCGCGTGGCGGGCTCTCTTGGCAGCCACTGCAGCGCGATGGCGGGCAAAAACTTAACCGCAAATACTCGCTTTATGAGTTAACGGACGACCGTGCCCCTTGGTTTACGCGCAAAAATTTGAATGACTAACTTGAATGATTGGCTAGTAAGTTAATAATTATGACAGATACCTTACAAAACGAGATTCAAACCCGCGAGATGGATACACCGCATCTAAACGAAGCGCCAACCGCTGCGGCAGCTTACCAATGGCAACACGCACAGCGTGACTACAGCCACTGCTCGCTGTTTGTATTTTGCCCCGATGACGATGTCGCCAAACTCAGTGAATTGTTAGCTCGCCACCCCGAAATCAATGCCTGTATCAACTGCTACGATATCCGTGACTTTAATGGTAAAACCTTATGTCACTTTAAAAGCTCGTTTCTATCCGGTGAGCAGCAGCAGTTTCTTATTGGCGCCACCGAGCTTGGCGCCTGGGTGGAGCCGTTAGTGAGCTATTTTGATCGCACCTTAGGCTACACAGAAACTGAACTGCTCCACAGCGGCTATTTTTTGCATCAAAAAGCCTTTTCTATCCTCTCTGTGCGCAAAAACAGCCGCGAAAAACGTGCGATTGATCTTTTCTTTGCAGCCTGTATTGGTTTGTTCGCTTTGCCTATTGGTTTACTGACCGCACTGCTTATCAAACTGGAATCGCCCGGCCCAGTGTTTTTTAAACAAACCCGCACGGGGCAATATAACCGCGAATTTGAGGTAATTAAGTTTCGCTCCATGCGCAACGATGCCGAAAAACACGGCGCGCAGTGGGCGACGAAGAACGACGCACGTGTGACCAAAGTGGGTAACTTTATTCGTAAAACCCGCATCGACGAGCTACCGCAGTTGATTAATGTGTTTAAAGGCGAGATGTCACTGGTGGGTCCGCGCCCAGAGCGCGAAGTGTTTATTGCAGAGTTAGAAAAGTCGATCCCCTACTACCGGTTCCGCCATGCGGTAAAACCCGGCGTCACCGGCCTTGCCCAGGTAAAATACCCTTATGGCGCCTCAGTTGAAGATGCGATTTGGAAGCATAAATATGATGTGTATTACATCAAACACCAGAATTGGAAAATGGAGCTTAAAATCCTGGCGTTGACAGTGAAGACTGTGTTATTCGGGATGGGGAGATAGGCTAGAGACTAGAGACTAGAGACTAGAGACTAGAGACTAGAGACTAGAGACTAGAGACTAGAGACTAGAGACTAGAGACTAGAGACTATTTTATGAGCCGCTTTGAGCTTTTCCTAGTCTCTAGTTTCTAGAAGCGCAGCGTCTCGGTAGATTTCACGGTCATCAACCTCCCAACCGACGATTTTCCGACTGTAAATATCGATGATCATATACAGATAC
>NZ_JABWMG010000035.1:0-8423 GCF_013366455.1 Salinivibrio sp. EAGSL
CCCTTAGTGTTTTTCCATCAATGGCAACCACTTCGCCATCCGTTAATTCATGACACGATTTCATCCATTCTATAAAGGCTTTTTGTAATGCATTTGGACTGATGGTCCCCATCACTCTTGCGATCGTATCTGCCGACGGTGACGTTTTACCTGAAAAGCCAAAACGTAATAAGAAATCGCGCTGCTTACGGCCATAATCACTAATGCCTTTCCAGGTATCATGGCCAGAGAGCACCGCACAGATCGTTATCAAAATAATATCTGATAACGTATGTTCAACTTTTCCTTCTTGGCGAATATCTTTGATGGAAACGAAATGCATAAATGGACTTTTTTCTTCTGTCATTTTTAATCTCCTAAACATTAGGAGACCATTAAATCGCACTGAAAATGATCAACAAATTGATCCTCTATTTTCACTCATTTTAATTAATAAACATGGTACAACGCACGGTTTTAAGCTTTAATTGACAAATAAGTCATTAAATCGCTAGCCCAGGCATGGCGCGGATCTTCATGCGTTTTCCCTGCAGCGAGAACATTGTTCGGTTTTTCTGCAAGATAAGGGAAAGCTATCCGCTGAATCACAAGGTTCATCTTATCTTGGACGGTGCGGGCTATCACCGCACTGACTTAGTGAAAGATGCCGCCTATGTGCTCAATATAGAGCTTCATTACCTGCCACCTTATAGCCCAAACCTCAATCCAATAGAACGGTTATGGAAGGTCATGAACGAGCATGCACGGAATAATTGTTACTTCAAAACCAAGCGGGATTTTGCTCAATCGATTGACCAATTTTTTACTGTGACTCTCCCTGAGATCGCAGGGTCTTTGACGTCTCGTATCAACGATAACTTTCAGATGTTTAATCATGCATCTTCAAGTTAATTGGGTATAGTGCGTTCATTTATAATATTAAAAGTTTCTTCACGTTGCTTTATCCAGTCAGGATGTGCATTTTCAGAAAAAATAGCCATCTAGAAAAACATACTTATTAGGCTTAAAGATTTCATAATACGGGCTAGAGCAAAAATTATTTACACATTAGATGCTAAAAATAAAATCATTAATGTTCTTTATCACCTTATGTACATCTTGATCTGTCATAATGGGACTTATAGGCAAGCTAAGAATTTCTTCGTGAATTAACCCCGTAATAGGGAGTTTTTCATCCTGCCATTCTGCATAAGCCTGCTGTTGATGCGGCGGGATTGGGTAATGAATCAGGCTTTGTATGTCGTGCTTCATCAACCATTGTTGCAATGCTTGTCGTTGCTCACAACGTACAACAAATAAATGCCAAACGTGGGATTTATCATCTTTAATGTTGAGTTCTGAATCTTGAATGGGTAGCACGATGTTTGGGTTGTTGATCCCTTCACAATACATGGCCGCAATTTGTTGCCGACGAGCGGTGTCACTGTCTAAATGTGCCAATTTTACACGTAGCATCGCCGCTTGGATTTCATCTAAGCGACTATTCACACCTTGATAGAGGTTTTGGTATTTTTTGTGGGAGCCATAGTTACGTAAAGCTTTCAAAGTCTCAGCAAGATCGGCATCGTCAGTGGTAATGGCTCCCGCATCGCCTAGTGCCCCTAGGTTTTTACCAGGGTAAAAACTAAAGCCTGCCGCATGGCCCCAATTACCTGCGCGTTTGCCACCGATCTCTGCGCCATGTGCTTGGGCACAGTCTTCAAGTACCAGTAAATCATTCTCTTGCGCGATTTGCATAATCTCAGGCATGGGTGAGATTAAGCCATACAGATGGACTGGTAGAATCGCTTTGGTCTTCGGCGTTATCGCAGCTTTGATACCTTCTTGGCTTAAGTTATAGGTATTGAGATCCGGCTCCACCAGTACTGGCGTTAGGCAATTTTCAGTAATGGCTAAAATGCTGGCTATGTAAGTATTCGCTGGGACAATCACTTCATCCCCTTGTTGTAGCTTACCTAGTTCTTTCCACGCTCGAAGCACCAGTGTCAGTGCATCCAAACCATTCGCCACACCAATCGCTTGCTTGGTACCACAATAGGTTGCAAATTCCGCCTCAAACTGTTGCAGTTCTTGGCCTTGGATATACCAACCAGAGTCAATCACTCGTGCACAAGCTTGTTTTAGTTCTTGTTGATACTTTTGGTTGATTGCTTTTAAATCTAAAAATGAAACCACGCTTTTCTACGCCTCTATATACCTGATCACTCTTGCCGGATTACCGACCACCACTGCTTTTTCCGGTACATCTTTAGTGACAACAGAGCCCGCACCAACCATGGCATTTTTACCAACGGTTATACCAGGCAATATTGTTGCGTTAGCTCCAATTGATGCGCCTTCTTGAATATGAATTCTCGGAAAACTGTTAGGATATTGCTTAGAGCGGGGAAACTTGTCATTGGTAAACGCTACACATGGACCGATAAACACATCATCATCAAGCGTAATACCATCCCAAAGATACACACCATTTTTTATCGTCACCCTATCGCCTAATACAACATCATTTTCTACAAAGGTATGCGCACACAAATTACAATCTTTACCAATTCTTGCTCCTGCAAGAACAACCGAAAATTGCCAAATGGTTGTTCCTTCTCCTATCGATGAAGAGGCAACATCACTGAGGGGGTGTATTTTCATTATTCACCTCTTGCAAAAATTTGGGATAATCACGAATATAATCATTTTCATCATAGTGCTCGCTCGCAACCACCATCAGCACACAATCTTCGCTAAAATCGTGCATTTCGCGCCAGATACATGAGTCAATTAATATTCCTTTGGTTGGACAATCGAGGATAACTTCTTCCCGAGTTGCTCCATCATCAAGCACAAAGCGACAACTTCCTTTAACAGCAATCGCAACTTGCTTAAGAGCTTTATGTGCATGTAAGCCACGCACCACGCCTGATTTGGTATCAAAAATGTAATAAATACGCTTTATTGCAAAAGGAATGTTTTTCAATCCTTCTAAAGCAACCAAATTACCACGTTCATCGCCCAAACAAGGAAATTCAATCCATTTAATTAAGCTCATACGTGGCCCTCTAAAAGAGATGAAAGATACTGTCCATAACCATTCTTAGCCATTAGATCCGCACGCGCAGACACTTGTTCAGTAGATAGCCACTGTTGGCTGTGGGCTATCTCTTCCAAACACGCAATTTTATAGCCTTGGCGTTTTTCAATGGTTTCCACAAATTGGGCAGCTTCTAATAAGCTTTCATGGGTGCCGGTATCAAGCCACGCATAGCCACGCCCCAGTAATTCCACATTGAGCTTTTTGCGTTTTAGATACATCTGATTCAGGCAGGTGATCTCTAACTCACCACGTTCTGAAGGTTGTACTTCTTTGGCCAGTTCAACAACATCATTGTCGTAAAAATATAACCCAGTGACGGCAAAGTTACTTTTCGGCTTTTGTGGCTTTTCTTCTATTGAAATCGCTCGTTGCTCTTTATCAAACTCAACCACACCAAAACGCTCAGGATCTTTCACTTGATAACCGAACACAGTCGCGCCTTTACCACTTTCTGCATTCGCGACGGCTTGCTGCAGCTTAGGCCGAAACCCTTGCCCCCAGAAAATATTGTCACCCAAGACTAAACAGACTGACGAATCGCCAATAAACTCTTCACCGATGATAAAGGCTTGTGCAAGGCCGTCAGGCGAGGGTTGGATTGCATATTCAAGCTTGATCCCAAATTGGCTGCCATCACCAAGTAGTCGCTGAAAGCTATCTTGATCTTCTGAGGTGGTGATAATCAAAATCTCACGAATACCCGCTAGCATTAACACGGACAGCGGATAGTAGATCATTGGTTTATCGTAAACGGGTAGCAGCTGTTTGGAGACACCCATTGTGATCGGGAACAAGCGTGTGCCTGACCCACCCGCTAGAATAATACCTTTCATAAAAAAATAGGTCCTAGTTCCTAGGTTCTAGGTCCTAGGAAAAGCTAGGGTCTAGAACCAGAAATTTGAAAAAGCTTGAAAGCTAGTTTACGCCCAAGCGTTCACCTTGGTAACTACCATCCTGAACATGTTGACACCAGGTTTGATTATCTAAATACCATTGCACCGTTTTTTTCAAACCCGTTTCAAAGGTCTCAACCGGTGTCCAGCCGAGCGCTTTTTGCATTTTACTTGAGTCAATCGCATAGCGACGGTCATGCCCTGGGCGATCTTGCACGTAGGTGATTTGCTCAGCATAAGAAGTCGTTTTCGGTACCAATGTGTCTAAAATGGCACAAATCGCTTCGACTACCTCAACGTTTTTCTTTTCGTTGTGGCCACCGATGTTGTAGGTCTCACCGACTTCGCCTTCCGTGACCACCTTGTATAGCGCTCGTGCATGATCTTCAACAAACAGCCAGTCACGGATTTGATCGCCTTTGCCATAAATAGGTAAGGCTTTACCTGCTAAGGCATTCAGAATCACCAGCGGGATCAGCTTTTCAGGAAAATGGTATGGGCCATAATTGTTCGAGCAGTTGGTGACGATGGTCGGTAAGCCATAAGTTCGCAACCAAGCACGAACCAAATGATCACTTGAGGCTTTAGAAGCTGAATAAGGGCTTGAAGGTGCATAGGGAGTGGTTTCTAAGAACATCGGCAGCGGCTCATTCGCTGATTCCGCCCCCTGTTTAACATCATCTGGATGTGGGAGATCACCATATACTTCATCGGTGGAGATATGATGGAGACGAAACGCTTGTTTAGCACTGTCGTCCAGCTGGTTCCAATACTCACGAGTCGCTTCTAGTAGGGTATAGGTACCCAAAATATTGGTTTCGACAAAGGCCGCGGGACCGTCGATTGAGCGGTCAACGTGCGATTCAGCCGCTAGATGCATCACCGCATCAGGTTGATGCTCGGCAAAGACGCGATCTAATTCGGCACGGTTACAAATATCCACTTGCTCAAACGCGTAGCGAGCGCTGTCGGCAACTGAAGCCAAAGATTCAAGGTTACCCGCGTAAGTCAGTTTGTCGATATTGACCACACTGTCGTTAGTGTGTTGAATAATATGGCGAATAACCGCAGAGCCAATAAAGCCAGCGCCGCCTGTGACTAAAATTTTCATACTAACTATTCTCAACTATGGCGAGCCATTTTTTGAAAAGATGCGTTACGATTTAGTAGCTCATCATAAGTTCCAGCGTCAAGTACCTCGCCATTTCCAAGCATATAAATACAATCACACTGTTGAACAGTACTGAGCCGATGCGCGATCATGATAATGGTTTTATTGCCAGCAAAGTCATGGATAGCATCCATCACCAGCTTTTCAGTAATGCCGTCTAACGCACTGGTGGCTTCATCAAGCACTAGCACATCTGCATCATCATACAGTGCGCGAGCAATGCCAATCCGTTGCCGCTGACCGCCCGACAGTTGCACACCGCGCTCGCCAACGCGCGTATCTAAACCGTTTGGCAATTGCTCGAGTAATTCTTCTAAATGCGCCATCTTGGCCGCTTTTAGCACTTTCTGCTCGTCAATTTCGCCTATTGGTAAACCAAAGGCGATATTTTCACGAATGGTGGCATCGGAGAGAAAAATACTCTGCGGCACAAAGCCTATATTGTTCTGCCATGCACGCACTTTATCAGTAGTGATTCGCTTTCCATCTACCTGTAAGCTACCTTGGCTGGGCTCAATAAGGCCGAGTAAAATATCAATGGCCGTTGATTTACCTGACCCTGACGCCCCCACTAAACCAATCACCTGGTTAACGGGTAGTTCGAGAGACAAGCTACGTAGAGCGGGCTCTTCTTTACCTGGATATTGAAAAGTCACATTATCAAGCCGCACCTGATGTTCAGGCTTGAGCTTGTCACGCGTAGGGCTAGTTTCAGTCACATATTGGCTCGCAATAAGATCGGCCTCAAGGTTATCAAACGCCGATAAGTTACCGCGAATTTGTGCCACTCCCGTATAAATCTGCTGAAACGCGGGGAGCAACTTGAAGCCGGCGAGTGCGTAAACTGACAAAATCGGTAGGATTTGGCCTAGGTTACCATCATGTGTTTTAACCAAATACAGCACCAGAAAAATCACCGAGCCAAACGCAACCAGCTCCATCGCATAACGCGGGACTTCAGATAGACCACGGTTACGGCCTTGGGCGTTACCAAAGCGTTCACTGGCACTTTGATAACGCTGGTTAAAGTCAGTTTGGCGGCCCAGTAATAACGTATCTTTTATCCCGCCAAACCCTTCATTCATCAAGTTAAAACGTTGGCGATTCGCATTAGTGATATTAATGCCATTTTGCGATAGCTTTTTACGTACCGTCCGATAGAGAACAATATAGGCACACGCAAAGATACCCAAGCCAGAAAGAGCAACCAGTGGGTTATAAATAAAGATTGCGGTCGCCATTACTATCGCCAGTACAGACTTAGCAACCAACTGCATGGTCGGTTGAATGACATTTTGGGTGATTCGATCTGACTCTTGCGCAACTTTATTGGTTAATTGACTGCTACTCCCCCCGGCGTGAAATAGCCAAGGCTGACTCATGTAATAGCGGTAAAGACGCGTTGATAGCTCCGCGCCTACTTGTTGTGCATACAAAGAAAGACGCCAAATGGTGTACATAGAAATCATTGCCGCAATGGCAAGGGCAACAAGTACAATGACACCTACCCAAAAGATAAAATCACTTGGATTGGCTAGCCCGCTATACTGATAGAGCTGTGCAAACTTACCTTCTCCTTGGAGCTGGCTGATATCGCCGACTAAAGCCATAAAAGGGCCAATTGCGACTACGCCGGTTAGCTCGGCAAAAGCCATCAGAACAACCAATAATTGTAGCCGGATGAGCCTTTTGCGTTGATTCGCTGTTAATAAATTAAACAGCGTTTTTAAACGGTTATACATCTTCTTTCCTAAACGCAAATCTCACTAACACAATCGCCACACCCAGCATGCCGCCAAGTAGCGTTGCCAGCACACAAATCAGCGCCCGTTTCGGGCCGGCTTTTTCTTCGGGGACAATGGCCGGGTCAACAGTTTTGAACACAAATTCGTCTTGCACTTCAGCCAGCATCAAGCTTTTGGTTTGCTCTTCAATCAACTGGTAGAACACATTCTGCATTTGAGTGAGGTTGGTGTTTTCTAGCTGTTGGCGCAAGTAGCCAATGTTAGTTTTGGTTTCTGCCAGTTTCTCTTTTTTTACATGGGCGTTGATGTCATTCACTAACAGCTCCACCACTTGTTGCGCGAACACCGGCGACTGTGATTCAAAGCTGATGGTAATTAAGCCGTTGTCTTTTTGGGTATTGGTTTCTAGCTTGGATGAAAACGTTTTATATAATTGCCAATCCGTTGGCATCGCTGGTTGATCTGCTGGCATATCGTCCGGTTTTAACCAGGTTTGCGTCTCTGAGTTATAACGGTCTGCGTTAATCAGCCATTGGTTGGTCTCAGCATCCCACCCTTCAGTCGCCGCCAACGGCACCGCTAACTGATGTTTATGCACAAACTCGCTAATAAACTGGCGTGATTTTAGAGTGGCTAGCGCAATTTGGGTTTCACTGCCGCCACCGCTGCCAAGGTTAACCCCAGCTAGCGAGGCCAAACCACCTAATTGCCCGGCCATGCTGGCTAAGCCCCCACCGCCTTGGTCATTAGCAGGCGCCAGTAAAGCCTCGGATTTGTAGGTATTAGGAAGCGATAATGAATACCCCACTCCGCCCAAGGCAAACACAAACGTCACCGCAATGATTAACCATTTGCCTTGCCATAAAGCAGCAAATAATTCGCGCAGATCGATTTCATCATCGGCCGCCATTGGGGGGATGGGGGGTTGGTAGTATTCGATATTTTGCTTAGTCATAAACCATGAGGCAACAGAGACTAGAAACTAGAGACTAGAAACTAGGATTCAGGTGCCATACCTTCCTTTTATTTTTCAGGTTGCTGCTTTGAGTGCGCGTTTGTGCCGTGTTATCAAGCTAGCAAGGATTTTTGCAATTTCTCTTGCTTCACGGACCATTACCAAACCAGCTTCTCGTTCTATTTGTTCGGTTTTAATCGCGATTTGAAGCTGAGTAACCAATTCACCACATGAGCCTTTGGCGTAGTAGTAAAAGCGAACTTTTTCTTTTGATGTTTCGCGTTCTTCCCCTTCTGCAATATTTGAGGGTATTGATAGGGATGAACGAAACACTTGATCTTTAAGCGCAAAATTCTTGTTACGCTCAAATGTATTAAATACCGAACAAGCTAATTTTGATGAGCGTTGCCAAACACTCAGTTTTTCAAACAGCATAAATTGAGACCTCTCGCCTTTGTGGCAAAGAATACAACTCATCTACTGTTTGTGTTTTTTGTCTTTACATTTCTGCGAGACACCGCTAGAGACTAGAGACTAGAGACTAGAGACTAGAGACTAGAGACTAGAGACTAGA
>NZ_JABWMG010000036.1:0-6915 GCF_013366455.1 Salinivibrio sp. EAGSL
ACTAGAGACTAGAGACTAGAGACTAGAGACTAGAGACTATTTTATGAGCCGCTTTAAGCTTTTCCTAGTCTCTAGTTTCTAGAAGCGAAGCGTCTAGTCTCTCTCTCGTTTCTAGTTTCTAGAAGCGAAGCGTCTAGTCTCTCTCTCGTTTCTAGTTTCTAGAAGCGAAGCGTCTAGTCTCTATTCGTGGCTCCTCTTCCCCTCTTTAATCCTTAACCGCTTTCCATGCTACACCCATTTGGTAGAGGATTTGGGTGGCGGTGGAGGCGGTGCTTAGGCCGTCTAGGTAGTCCGTGTCGATTGGGACGATGATGGTGTCGCCGGGTTCGAGTCGTTTTTGACTACGGCTGAACCAGAAGCTGTTGTTGGGCATCATTACTGAGCCGTCGGCGCGGACGACGTAGATGCGGTCGGTGTCGGCTTGTTGCTTGGTGCCACCGGCGGATTCGATGTAGTCGCTGACGGTCATGCCCGGTTCAAACAGTTGGTTTGAGGTGAATTGCACTTCGCCCATAATGCTGACCACCGGGTTTTTCGGTGGTACGTAGAGCTTATCGCCGTTTTCGATCATGATGTTGGCAACGTCGTCCCCTTTAAGTGCGCGAGGCAGTGAGATCACCATGCGGCCAACGGCTTCGGCGTTTTGTAGCTCTTCTGCTAATGATAGGGCTTCTGACGGGCTGGTGGTATATTGGGCGCTGCTGGTTTGACGGCGTAGCGCCAGGCTGCTGATTTCTTGTTGCAGCTGACGATTGAGCATTTTTAAGCGCTCTTCTTCTTGGCGCTTGAGTCGCTCACGGCTAAATACCGCGCCTTTCGGGTAAGCGAATTCGGTTAAGCCGCCGGCGCGTTCAATCACGTCTTGAATGGTTTCGCCACGTTCAAAGGCATACACGCCAGGGAAGCGCACTTCGCCTTGTAATTCAATGGTGTTGTTTTTATGCCAGTTAGGCTTGGTTTTGATGTTAATCCGGTCTTGGCGATGAATAGCAAACTGCGGGCCCTCGCCTTTAATGGCTTTATTTAAATCCAGCGGATAATGACGCACGGTTAAACGGCCCTCCACCACTTGGCGGCGGGTGATTTCGGCTTGGCGCAAGTACGCGGCTTCGGTCAATCCGCCGGCGGCATCCAGCAATTGCTCAAACGAGGCATTGGCCGGTAATGGGTAAACACCCGGGTATTTTACCGCGCCGCCCAGCTCCACAACCGCGGCATTGTATTGATTGTTGGCTTGGTGTTTTAAGCGCTCAATAATCGGCTCAAGCTCTTGCTCGCGCAGTGAACGCTCGCCTTCGTCATCACGCTCTGCCAGTTTTTTCGCTAGTTTTGATTCGTTTTGCTTGGTTTGGCTTTGTACTTCTGCGCCGGTTTCTGCATCAATGTAACTACCGCCATTGCCCTTTCGGTTAAGGCGTGATTTATCCACTTTTGCCGATTGACGTTGATCCCAGTATTGGCTGTCGATGCCATTATTAAACACAAACACCTGGTCGCCTTGTTGCAAGCGCAAGTTATCTGACGAGCTGGGGTGGTCAATGGCTTGGCCCAGTTTAAATTGCAACACTTCAATATTGCGCTCAGCGTCGATTTCGCGCACTACCAGCGCATAATTGAGATCGGCGGTGGGTTTTAGATCACGTTGGGCATTGCTGACCAGATCGGCAATGGTCATCCCCGACTCAAAGTTGTAGGCCCCTTGGCGAACGACCTCACCACGGAGCACCACGGCGTTGTCGAGCGCGTCGTTACTTTGGGCTATTTTAATGTCATCGCCGTTTTTTACCGTAAAGGCTTGGCCTTTGCTGGTGCTCATATCGAGACTAAATTGCTGAATACCGGATTCGGTCACGCGTTTAACGCTAACGCTCGACAAATATCCTTCTGGTAGTGCGCCGCCTGCCATATTGATGGCGCTTGCAAGGGTGGTTGGGCCATTCAGCTCATATAACGCTGGGCGTAATACTTCTCCCTCAATGGCGACTTGGGCGCCACGCGCAGGCACAAACAAGGTGTCGCCTTTGAGTAAGCGCACATCGTTGCTGCTATCGCCGGCGAGGAGCAAGTCGTATAAATCTAAGGTTTCAATCACCTTGCCATTGCGCTTTAACTGAATATCACGCAATGAGCCACTGGTTTTGATCCCCCCACTGGCCAACAAGGCTTGGGTCACCGTGGTTAGGCCATTGACTGTGTAAGCGCCGGGTTGTTTCACATCGCCCGCAAGATATACCTGCATGGTACGCATGGCGCCGATATCGACGGTAACATCCACGCCAATCACGCGCTGCTCGAACATGGCTTTGATTTGTTCGCGCACTTTACCGAAGGTCTCGCCAGCGACTTGCATCGGGCCATATTTAGGGAAATGGATGTTGCCATCACGCTTGACGGTGAGATCGTATTGCTGGTTTTCTTTACCAAACACTTGAATATCGAGGGTATCACCTGGACCGATTTGATAATCGCTTGGCAGTGGTAAATCATCAACCGACGCCATGGAGGCGGGTTTGCCATCAAAAAAGGCATAACCGAAAGGTTTAAGTGTGTCGTCGTCTTGGCTTGAGGCCTTGCCGGGGTGGCGTATATTATCCGATTGGCTTTGCTCACCGCCGATGCGCTCGGGTGTTTCGGGGGTGGTATTCGCATCTTGCTGTTCGTTATCACTGCTGCTTGTCGATAAGCTATCAAGATCCACACCGTACTGGCGTGCAAGCTGCTCTTGTTGTGCGCGAGGCAGTTGCTTTAACTGTTGCAGCTGGCTGGCAGTTGGCGTGGCCGCCTCGGCGTGCGGCGCTGTTGTAAGCATCGCCGCGCCCAGTAACAGAGCAGGTGCACAGGACAATAGCGCGGGGGCACAACGGGTCAGGCCGCGCATGATAGTGGCGCCTAATGGCCGACCGGTTGAAGATGAAAGCGTTGACATAGTGAGCGTGTTCCGTACTTATTATTCGCAGTGATAGTTGATATCAGCCGTCGTTGTTATCAGTCATTGCAGGTTAAGCGGCGATTAAAACCGCATCTGATATTTGAGCCAAACACGTGTGTTGGCGTCTGCCACATTAGGCGCGTCGTCATCGGTTTGGCTGGCGCCTAGGGTGACCATGGCCGTTGCCACCGGCAGACGATAGCTGGCTTCAATTTCGTGCCAGTTGTGAGTGGCTTGTTCCCGATCCGCCAGCATTAATTTAACCGCATGATCGTTATTGAACTGGGTATACACCGCCACCGAACGACTGTTATCTAATCCATATGTGGTGCTGTTGCCACCAAGTTGATCGGAGGATAGCTGTTGGTCCACCGCTGGGGTATTCGCCAACGACGACTCAAAGCCATCGTGGGTGGTTTGCTGCTCAAGCACTAGACGCACGCTTTGTCGCGCGATCTCGGTTTGACCACTCCAGCCAATTAAGCTGGTTGCCAACTCTTGGCCTTGGTAGTTGCTGGCCAGTTCGGTATAGAGTGCGTGAGCAACCGGCCAATCAAAGGCGGGCAAGGCGAGTTTGGCATCCCATGCCCATTGTTCGCTGATTTGCCGCTCGCCGTTTGGATCTTGCCATTTTTGATAGCTGATCCCGTGTTGAAACTGGCGAATCG
The DNA here is from genome assembly GCF_013366455.1 of Salinivibrio sp. EAGSL. NCBI lineage: Bacteria > Pseudomonadati > Pseudomonadota > Gammaproteobacteria > Vibrionales > Vibrionaceae > Salinivibrio > Salinivibrio sp. EAGSL. The sequence continues at coordinate 3,598 of NZ_JABWMG010000036.1, forward strand.
GCTGGCTGACCAAACGTGCTGCCCAGTGGGTGTCGTAACCGGTTTTGTCTGGTAATTGGTAGACGGTGTCGAGCGACCAGTACCCTAATACGGGAAGGTAATCACCTAGATAGCTGAGTGAGGCGCTGGGCGCGGGGGACGACTGATTGCCCCATATAAGATTGTGTTGCCAGCCTTGTCCCCACCAGCGGTCGATTTGGCCAAGCGTAAATAACCAACGGCCGTCGTTTAATGCTAAATAGGACCCCTGCCAGGTGTATTCTTTATCGCCATTCGCGTCTCGGCGGTATTGGTTAGCGACTTTAAAGGCAAAGCGGTTGCTCATGTATTGATACGCCGAGCCGATTAGCCATTCATGCCGCGGGGTATCACCGTAGTCCAGAGCGGTGGCCGGGTCATTGGCCCAATACAGGTCAAATTCAATCGGCGCACGATTAAATTTCGCGGCATGCGCGCGGTAGCGGACGTGATTGCGGGCGGTATTAAGCATGTTATCACGCGCCGTCATCCGTGCCGACTGGCCCGTGTTAGCGTGTTGACGTGGCGCTGTGTCATCGTAAAAGCTTGACCAGCGTAACGGGTAGTGGTTAATCGGCCCGTTGAGTTCACCGGCATCGGACAAGGCGGTAAGATCAGCGCGCAGAAAAGGGTCGTTGGCCTCAAGCCATGGCGACGCCGCCACCGGGGTGCTCATCAGCAGCACCAGCATCGCCAGGGTTTGACCGTAGCCAAGCTGAAGCGATGTAAAGTTCATCCGTTTTGAACATGTCATAAGTGATTTAACAACGCTGCAAATGTGAGAAGAAATGACTGTACGCGTCACGGGCTAGCCGTGCCATTTGGATACGCTACCGCCCGGAGGTGTCGCTCCCCTGTGCGCGGTGATTGGTTTGTTTTGTCCTATTTTTGACAATTTGAGTGACGCCTTTATGACACAAAACGCTATCCGTCTCGTGTATTTACACTCTGTGCAACGCACTGCTGTTGGCATCCAGTGTCGATTGGATACGCTACCGCCATGAGGTGTCGTTCCCCCTGTACGCATTTGCGGTTTGTGGCTGTCACTTTATTTATTCAGCACTGCCCGACACGGTAACACGCGTTTGCTTACTCGCTGCCCAGCGCAGTGCGTCAAATGTCTGACGTATTCTACATAGCTCAGCGGTCATTTAAAGTGAAAACCGATGAGAAATCACTTGATAAGATCAGTTTGACCGTTTTGTCGTCAACTCTGTCGGAAAAAGAAGGGATAGATCACGGAATGGGGGAAACTAGAGGCTAGAGACTAGAGGCTAGAGGCTAGGGAATACGGAATACGGAATACGGAATACGGAAAGAGCGTATCGTGCCAGCTCTGGTAGATAAAGTTCCTAGGGCCTAGGATCCTAGGAACTGCTTTACGCTCTTTTCGGTATTCTGTAAGCGAAGCGTTCTGTATTCAAAAATCTTGAATATCGCGTAGGTCGGTATAAGCGCCTTCTCGATCGTACAAGCTTGGTGTGATTTGCGCCGCGCGCCATCCGACATTGGCGGTCAAATATTGGCATTGATCGTGACAGGCGCCCAGGTGGCATAATGCATCATAGTTGACATGGTGCAGGGGCTTGTGTCACCTACGCCAATGGGATCATTTGACGGAATACGGAGCGCTGCGCTTACGGAGTACGGAAAGAGATAAGACGCTTCGCTTCTAGAAACTAGAAACTAGAGACTAGAGACTAGAGACTAGAGACTAGAGACTAGAGACTAGAGACTAGGAAAGGCAGCATCGGGGGGCTTACGGGTTACGGAGAAGAGCAGCTAGTTCCCGTTGGCTGTCCGGTTCGCCGTGAATCAAGTGGATTTGTTTTGGCGGCGGTTGGATGCCTTGCACGAATTTGACCAAGTCGTTTTGATCGGCGTGGGCGGAGTAACCGGAGATTGTGTGGATTTGGGCGTTGACGGTGACTGGCGTGTTGTCTATCCACACTTGTTTGTTGCCTTGCTGGATATCGCGGCCAAGGGTGTGTTGGGCTTGGTAGCCGGCAAAAATCACATCGGTGCGTTTGTCTTCAAGCAATGCGGCAAGGTAGTTCATAATGCGCCCGCCTTGGCACATACCGGAGGCGGCGACCACAATGGCCGGCTCGCCGCTTTGTTTTAGGCGATTCACCAACGCCATGTGTTGTCTGTGTTCATCAATGGTGATGCATTGCTCAAAGGCTAACGGATGGCGATGCTGTTTGAGCTTGGTTTTGGCCTCTTTGCTCCATAGCTTTTTAAACTGGCGATAGTGACGCGTCACCTTTTGCGCCATGGGCGAGTCGAGAATGACAGGAAGCGCCTCATCAAGCTGCTTTTGGTGGATAAGCTGCTCGATATCAAACAACAGCTCTTGGGTACGGCCGACACTGAACGCGGGGATCAAAATCGCGCCGCCGTCTTCTAGTGAGCGTTGAATGATCGCCTCAAGCCGCTGGGCGCGGGTGGCGACGGACTCATGGGTTTTATCGCCGTAGGTGGATTCTAAAAACAAAATATCGGCACGGCTTGGCGGTGTCGGATCGGGCAGCAGTGGCGTGTTACTAGGCCCTAAATCGCCGGAGAACACTACGCGCTGCGCGTCCGGCAGTTTTAACTCGACATAGGCCGAGCCCAAAATATGCCCAGCCGGTTGCAAGCGCAAATAGGTCGCCGGCTGCCCTTTTTGCTTGGGCTTTAGCCGGTGCCAGCTATTGTAAGGCAAGGTCACGGTTAACTGGCAAATGCGCTCAAGTACCCGCTGACGATCACCGTAATTCATGTTGAGTTGCAACTTTAAGGTGTCGTCAATCAATAGCGGCACCAACTCCGCGGTGGCTTCAGTGCAATAAATAGGGCCGTTAAAGCCCGCCGCCAGTAGCCAAGGCAGCAAACCACAGTGATCGATATGAGCATGAGTGAGGATCAGCGCATTAATACGTTTGCCATTTAAGCTCACCATCGCCTCTCGCGCTTCATCGCCTTGGTATTGGCCGCAGTCAATCAGCAAGCGTAAACCACTGGGTTTTATATCAACTTGGTGACAAGAGCCAGTTACGGTTTGATAGCCACCATGGTGAGTGACGGTGAGGGTGTCGGTATTGATTGAGGTTTTTAGTGAGGTGTTGGGTGAAGTGTTGGGCATGGTTACGTCCTAGGGAAAAGATTATGGAATACGGAATACGGAAAGAGACTAGACGCTTCGCTTCGAGAAACTAGAGACTAGGAAGAGCGTAGAGCGTAGAGCGGGCCCGAAGATGTTTTCTAGTCTCTAGTCTCTAGTCTCTAGTCTCTAGTCTCTAGTCTCTAGTCTCTAGT
>NZ_JABWMG010000037.1:0-6534 GCF_013366455.1 Salinivibrio sp. EAGSL
ACAACGAGCTCACGTTCGAAGACCAATCGGGCAGTGAGCAAGTGTATTTACACGCGCAAAAAGACTGGCACACCGAGGTAGAAAACGACCGTGTGACCGAGGTAGGTCATGACAATCACCATCAGGTACACAATGACCAATTTCATCGTGTGATGGGCAATGCGCATCATACCGTGGAGGGAGAGAGTCGCCAGTACACCCAACAAGACCAAACCCTGATTGTCGATGGCTCGCTGCATGTCAAAGCCGGCCAAGTGTGGGTGAATGACGCCAGTAACGAAATTCATATCAAAGCCGGTCAAAAAGCGGTGATTGAGGCAGGGAGTAGCATCACCGTCAAAGCCGGCGGCAGCTTTGTCAGCATTGATGGCGGTGGTGTCCACCTTGTGGGCCCCGCGATTAACCTCAACTCAGGCGGCAGCTCCGGCGCCGGTAGTGGCTATGCGGGCAAAGTCGCTGCCCTCCCGTTTGGGGTGGAGTCGCTTCCTGATCCTGTCAACTCAGCAGCGCCGATCGATGCGTCTCTCACGAGTGCGTTACCCGCTATCGCGAAACTGGATATTCCTATGATGGAGATATGTCAACGGCAGACTGACGGCTCTTGTCCATTGAAAGACTGCCCGTGTAAGTAGGATTCTGTGATGAATTGGTTGTTAGTAATCGATAAAAATCGCGTGCCGGGCATTTGTCAGCATTGCGCAGAGGGTAATGTAGAATGGATACCTTTGTATCGAGATACTATATGGGAGCCCCAGTTAGTAAATAGCCCTATTTGTGCCAGGGTCAGTGAGGAAGATTCGGTTTATCAGCGTTGGCTGACGGAGCCTCAGTGGGCGAGCAGTGGCGTGGTTTTTGCGATGCCAGAGCATCTAGATATCTTCGAGCAAGTATCTAGCTTACAAGCGAATATCACTGTCTTTGATGAAAACCAACGTCAATATCTGCTGCGCTTCTACTCGCCCAAGACGTTATTACACCTTGCTAGCCTGTGTGATCAAACTGTGCTGATGTCGCTATTACAGACGGCACATTATGCGTACATATCTCCCGCATTCTCTGAATTATCAGACGCCACGCAATTAATATTTAATCCCCGAAAAGGGACGGAAGTTGACGCTGTCTATTTGCCTATTTCAATAGTTGAGGAGTTACTAGCATGAGCCAAGAGTACACGATAAAGCAAGGAGATACCCTCTCTGAATTAGCTGAAGCGTTTAATACGGATGTTAGTACTCTTCAAGAGCTGAACAGCGATAGAATTAAGAATATCGATACTATTCGTGTTGGCAATACGCTTTCTGTGCCGACACCGGATGACAAGTCCACTGAGACAAAAGAGCCATTAGACGTTGTTCCTAATGATAATTTGACTAAAAGAAAATGCTCTATTGAATATGTCGATGCGCTTTATGTGCCTCATAATCCAGCAGAGGGAAGCTCACCACGTCCAAGTGTCTATCTCTTAACTCAAGAAGCCTACGACATTATTGAAAAAGAAGCACAATTATGTGAAGAGGCGGTGCAAGGAGACAAAGAGACAGTATTAGCTAATCTAGAAAAACTTGGTGTGATGGATCAGGTAAAAGCGACGCCACACGAGTTTTTCTTGGCAAAGTATGATGAAGAGCACCCAGATGAACCTTCATTAAAACAGCGCTATATGCAAGCCCTCCAAGCGCGATTAGCCTTAGAAATGAGCATGGCATCAAATATTGAATTCCTTCCCAGCACGCCTGATATTGAGGACGTGCGCGATATTCATGCGTCTTTTAACGAACGGATAGAAGCGTTGAATGTCGAGCGGGGGCGTTGGCGAGAAACCGGTGATGATAACTATTTAGAGTATACGATTGTGGTCACTGGTCGTGGTGCCGTGAATGTTAGAGAGCCAAGATCCGATGTCGATAATCGCTTCGCAAGAAGACGCGCGAGTATCGTTAAGGAACTACAATCTGACTGTCTTGATATTGTTATCGAGCTTATCGATGAATTAGAGAAGATCGCCACTCAGCATGCAAAAACGATTTCAATTGAAGAGGATGGTGCGACTTATAGATATAGTGATCAGTTGAACTACTATACCTCAAGCAGAGATTCAGATATCCAGCGCTTGATTAATGATTTAGTAGATTGTCGTATTAATGCATCCCTCGGTGACTTCACTAATTCAAATGAGGTGTCCACCTCTACAAAGCTACCTCGCCCAGTAGAACAAAGAAGAGTATATCTTAGAGGCATTGTCGCTTTTTTTGACGCTCTCCCGAAACACGAGACACTACCTCCTGTATACATGACTGGAGAGTATGAAATAGCCTACTACATGTACCGGCTCAATCAGTTTGGGTTTTACGTTAAAGAACAATGCTTAAATGAAAGTGAGCTATTTAATGGGGCGGACGCTGTCACTTCTCTTCAAGAAAATATCGGCAGTCAAAGTATTGGTACAATTCAACGATTGATCGGAAGTCTAAATATATCAACGTTAGGCTATTACTCTGCGTACGCGTTAAGAATTACCATAATCAAAGAAATCGCTAAGCGAATTGCGGCCTTTACTGACTTAGTATCAAAAAACCAACAATATGCGGACTATGTGAGGAGGCTTCTTGTTTATTCAAAGCACATTCAAGAGCGCTTCGATGCGCTAGAAGCGCTTGCCAAGAGTCGGTTGTCATCACCTATTCTAGACGGTCAGGAGGATTCGGTCCTCATAGGGCAAGTGCGAGAGAAAAAGCGCATATTGCTTTGGGATGAGCACAAAGATTGGGCACCAGAAAATTTGAACAATCAAATTGTCCCTGACTCCATGGCGCTGAATACGACGATTGTTGAGTGTGCGCTCACTTCCAAGCCAAACGAAGCGATGTATATACGTTCAACGTGTGCGGTTTTAGATAATGACCCAGCAAGGAATAAACAAAGCTGTGCGCGAGTTTATGAACCCACGCTACCAACAGGGCAAGGAGCGATAAACCCCAAGGCATTCAAGGACGCGTTAAGAGACGCCTTGGGTAATGATGCGGAAATTAAAAAGACGTTTGTGTTGGCTAACGTGGGAGGAGAGGTCGCTTTAGATGAGGCCTATGAGTATGTGCTACCGTGGCGAACCCAGCAAACTGAGATTTTCGGTAACACCGTTAAGATGGACGTTAGCGGCGGCGCACAATTTATGCGATTTACGTATTCAGCGCAGGCAGCAGCTGAAAGCGTCAACTTAAACTTAGTGGGGAACACGCAGTTGGGGGCGTCGCTTGATTTCGCCAGCGGCCAATTAGCGACAAAATTCTCCATTCCAGCTGAAAACATGTACGATCTGAAAGTTCCCTATTACACCGTTGACAATGAGCGTCGTGAAGTGAGCTTAGGAGACATTCGCTTCGACATTGAAGCGGTTGTACACGGTATGTTAGCGGCAAGCATGAAATACTCGAATGAGATTGCACTTGGTCAAGATGCTGCCACAGGGGCTACAGGCTTACGGACATCTCAAACCTTTATTGCAACACGTTTGGAAAGCAAGCAAGACCTAGGGCTCGCGGATGATAGTAAACTGCGAAATATTAAGGCGGGTGCAAAGACTGAGGTGTCGGCCTTTGCTGGTGCAGAGGTAGGTGGACAAGTCAGTCTTGAATGCTTATGGAAAAATGTGGGTAGCTCGGACATGAAACAGTTGTTTAAGCTCGCCACTCGCCTCACCGCGCAGTTAGGCGTTGGAGCGAAACTTATCTTGCAATGTACCTTAGATAATGGTCGCTTAATCTTTCGTTTCGACTTTGGCGCCGCGTCTATCGCTGGTTTCTCTGGCAAGCTGGCGTTTGAGTTAGACCCGCTTGCTTACGACGAATTTATCTCACGGTTGTTAGATGTGATGGAGCACCCGAGTTTCAGTCGCTTTGGCCTATTCCATGAAAGCGATGGCAGTGAAGCCTTTTATGCTTTTAACAGGCTACTGACAGTTGCCGTTGCTTATCAGCTTACCCTGACGCAAATTGCACTGCTTCCTTTTCATCTTATTCGAGACATGGAGCAGCGAGCATTGGAGACGACGAACGCCCCCTTTGTGGCGGACTTCATTAATAGTGACGTTGAGACATCCGGTCAGCGAGACTGGATCAAGAAAATGCCGGCTGAAACCTACGCCAAGCTCTTTTCGGTTCTATTGCATTATCATGATCTAGGTTTTTGGGCTAACGATGCAGAAGCAGCGAAGGATAACCTCGATCAAGTGGCTGCGATGACCAAGCTTTTAGAATGGATAAGAGGAGAGAGCCACCCGGTAAGTGACAATGCTAGGAAAAAGTTCGAGAATGTCATGCAAAGGATCGGAGAAGAGATTGAGGTGGAGCTTCCCGAAGAAGTGAAATGGCAACGCTATGCGGAAAACATTGATAAAATATTAGTATTTTGGGAGGCTTCTTATAGTAACCTCGAGAAAGTAGACCTTAAACAAGGGAAGCGAAAGTTCATTGAGATAAAATATGACTTGGTCGAGGGCTTTGAAAGTCTAGCTGATTGCTGGAAACCTTATAAACGAGTAAATATACTTCCTGCTTATCAAGAAGTGGCTGAATATACTTCTGTTCATATGAATGATAAAAAAAGAAAGAAGGATATTGAAAGTAAAGGCTTTAGGAATATACTTGGTGGATAAGATGAATTTAATAAAACTCTTGGTTTTTTGTGTTTTTTTTCTCATTGCTCCTGCTCAAGCAAAGACCTTAAAAGAGGGACTGTCCCTTCTAAACGAAGAGAAGTATAAAGCGGCAAATGAAGTTTTCAGAGCGCTGTCTGATAAAGGTAACGCTAAAGCCTTTTACTGGTTAGCTTATACTCAGTTTAAAACGTTAGGTACAGTAGAAGCCGGTTCTAGCCTTTTAAAGGCCGCTGAGGGAGGTAACCCTTGGGCAATGGCGACGCTTGCAGGTACATATATGCCGAAAGTTGATCGTTCTTTTTGTGGTTATTTGGGTTGGCCATGTGAAGAGCAATGGGTAGACAAAGCAATTGAAGGTTGGAAGAAACTCGCCGAAGAGGGTAATGGTAAAGCTATGTACGCACTCTTATATCATGACCCTAGCTGGTGGCAATATATTCCTATTTATCGAGAATATCGCTATGGCGAGTTAGCTGAAAAGATATATAAAAGTAAGGGTTATACATTTTTCTTCGATAGCCATTTTTGGTCTTGGGTTAATGAAGACATAAGATTGGAATACTTAGAGAAAATGGCTAAAGATGGGAATATGGTGGCTGTTTATGAAGCTGCGTTCATGTACAAGGAAAGAGGGGATATCAAAAAAGCTATAGATTGGATAGATTATGGCGTTAGGAATAATGATTTTAACTCTTTGTTATTCAAAAGTATTATGTTTATCCCTTTTATGAGAGAGGCTGGTATTGGGGAGAAGGAAGATACGTCTGAAAAGAAAGCCTTTTTTTATTGCATGATTGCACACTCGATGAATAATAAGCATGACTGTAAATTAACAAGGTATTTCGATGAGTTTTATGATGAAGAAAATGATGAGTTGAAATATTTTGATAAATATACAGGTGAGTATGTTAGCAAAGAAGATATTGAAAGTGTAAAAGCTCAGGCTAGACAGAAAGCTAAGGGGCATAAAGCTAACCTTTACCTTGATGAAACAACAGTAGAATTCTTTAAAGGCTTCAGGAAGAATCTATAGAGCAATTTTAAATTATCATGTGACCTCAATAGGAGGGTGTTCAATATTCTGTGTGAGGGTGTTCAATATTCTGTGTCAGCCAATTTTCATAGGTCTATGTGATCATCCAGTCGGCCTTCGAAGTGAATGGTCAGCTGCGATAGCGTCAGGCTCCAGCTCTGCACCGGATGCGACCAATGCTCAGACGCCTTTAACATACCTGCGTAGAGTAGCTTGAGCAAGCTGTTCTCGTTGGCAAAACCACCTTTGGTTTTGGTCAGTTTGCGGAACTGGCGGTGCACGGCCTCAACGGCGTTCGTCGTATATATGGCGGTACGCACGTATTCCGGATATTTGAAGTAAGTAGAGAGTGTGAACCATTTATTGCGCCAGGACTTAATAACGATGGGGTATTTGCCACCCCACTTAGCTTCTAAGTCATCCAGCGCGCTCTCTGTAAGCGGTTAATAAACCCACATACCCATAAGACACGGGCTTTGCCATAGTACCTTTGTTAACCTCTTACGGAGAAAGTGGGCAAAGTTTATAGCAAAAATACAGTCGAATTACTCAGTGAGCAGTAATGGTTTCTGGGGCTAAGCGACTTCTTAAAGCGTTTAGGTAGTGCGTAAAGGCTCAGCGATATGCCAAGCAACTTTTTGCCAAGCCAAGCAAAAAGTTGCTTGAGTCGTGCAAAAAATTGGTCACGTAATCGATAAGCATTTGAAAATAAGGGCATAAAAACTTGGCATGAATCTAGCTTAATAGCAGGGATAGACAGCAACAGTCGCTGTTTGAACTCGAATCATACAAAAAGGAGCGATTATGCCAACGCCATGTTATATCTCGATTGAAGGCGAAACCCAGG
>NZ_JABWMG010000038.1:0-6295 GCF_013366455.1 Salinivibrio sp. EAGSL
TGGCGGGCGATGTTTTTTGTTGTTCGGCTATTTCCGCTAGCGTCTTCTTGTAGGTATCATCGCTCATATCTCGCCAGTAACGCGGATCACGGCCAGTCTGTTGATCATGGGCAGCGGTTACAGAGTCTTTGGCTCTAGCTTCTTCTAACACCAACAGATCTGGCATCGGTTGGCTCACATCCATGTAACGCTGGATCATATTCCACAAGCGCTGGTACTCCACCACACGCTCGTTGGTGCCAATTAAGTTACTAATAGGTACGCCCACAGAGTAAGGCTGATAGCGATGAACTAACATCAAATTGTAGTTCAGGTGGCCTTGCGGGCTGGGTGCCGACATCAATACACAATCAAATTCAATAAAAGGATGCGTAAAGCGCACTTTATTGCCACGCTTATACAAGGTCACCATCCCTGTTTGACGGTTTAAGCTATAAACACGTTTGCTTTTTAAGAAAGGCGCTAAGAAATAGTAGCCTTTACATACCAACTTGTAGTGACCCCATATAAGCAAGCAAGGAAGTGTGAAATAAAGGGTTAGGCCGTAAGAAACCATTAACCAATCATCCCATCTTTTATCCCAACTTGCATAACCAAACAACAATGGATAAAGGAACACCAAATAGGCCAAAGGTAGAAATAATATTAGTATTACTTTTACCAACCCTACTATCAAGAAGTATAACTGAGACCAGCCTGATAGAGATTCACTATCTAAACTTCTTTCAGTCCAGAATGATGGCTTTTCATTCCCTTCTGTCTCTTTTATTTTCGATGGCATTGTTTCTCGAGCAAGTGACAAAGCAATGGTGTCATTTGCCTTGGTAAAGGGTAAAACTTGCCCTTTAGTCAGTAGCCGCTGTAAAAAGCCGTGCGGTGGTTTAGATGATTGTGGAGTGATGTACTCGGTATTATATGCCATTAATTACTACCAAATTATTGTTTTACAAGCATTAGCCACGTGTGTTTATTATTAATGAGTCTTTCGCCCAACCTAGATCGCTATCATCATCTAGATTAAAGCTAGGCACAGGGGTTCTAACTTTTCCCTCTTCAAGTTGCTCCATCGTCAGTGTTGGAAAAATAGCTTCTTCGACTTTAAGTTGAGCCCTTGTAATTAACGCTGGCGAGTAGTGATGTTCATAAACTCGCCCAGAAAGCAAACGAGATTCCATATTTGTTTTGGGCACGTGCTTTTCGTACTTAATAAAGAACGCGTAGCCTTCGTCAGTTTTTTCTTGCTTTAATAGTGTTGAATTAGCCGAACTTATGTTGATGATCTCTCTCTCTTCTTGCCTACCTACACGACTAATCTTCACCGTTTTTCTTTCAATTGCTTGACGTGCATAAAAGTCGGTATCAAGGCTAGTTGGGTTTAGCAATGAGGCTAGGTTCGTATTCACATGAATAATATGTGTTGCACCAAGCGCTCGCATACGGCGTTTCAATTGTTCAGAAAAAGCTGTTTGACTCTCGAGATGATAACCTTTTGTAGATATTTTTAAAAACAAGCCTACCAAATGTTCATACGCCGACTTAGGATCTAACAGGTGCTGATAGTCTTCATTAGGCTCTTCAGAAAAGGGGCCATGCGTCATCCAATCTTCTAAGGGGGTGTTTTTCCAAAACGAATAGAGGACCAATCCCACTACTGACAGGCCTATACCTAGCCAAGCCACTGGGCCCATACCAAATAGTATTGGTGCGCTGGTAGTAAATAACCCTGTCGCAACTGTGGTAACCAAGGCTCCTGTTGCCACCATTCCCTTGGCAATACTGGCATCAATATCATTGCTTTGCCATAGACGAATCGCATCCCAACCAGCAATCGCCGCGGTTAAAAAGCCTGCGGCAAGGCTGGCTAGACCTATTGCGCTAACTTTACCAACCAGCCTTACTGTATTACTTTTAGAGGATACCCAATCGACCAGAGAATTGGGTACGTTAAAAGCTTTGGCATTTGATACAGTCGCAAGTCGAGAGGCATTTTGTGTATACAAGTTAGAAGCATGTACGGTCGCAATACCGAGATCCGCTGCAACGCTAATCACCTGGGCACCAGAGTAAACTGAATCCTTACTTCTGGCCAAGTTACTAAAATGTTGAGTGTTAACCATAAGGTTTACAAGCTCAATAACCGCAATAAAATAAGGAACACGTAATCCCTCGTAGGCATTGCTGGCCGTCTGGTTGACATTATTTAACGCTCGGCGGGTGTTGGCTTGATTAAAGGCTTCTGCCACATGGCTGTCTTCTGACACCACAACCACTTTAAGTGGCAACTTAGGCCCAACTGCTGCGCGATCAACACCGGGTATATCACTCGGCCTAAACGCATTTTTACCGGTTGAGGCCACCAGTTTCCCTGACGCATTTTCATACATACGTGCCATGGGTGCATTTTTTTGCTTAGTTTTTATGTGCTCTCGATCGGTATTACTTAGGCCCCAAGTCAGACCATGCCCTTCGACGCCAACGACGGTCCCTCTAAACGCCTTTCCGCCAACGGGCTGATAGGTAATGTCCCCCCACACCTCGCTATTTGCTGCTTTCATTAGCCGCAAAACAGGTGCATAGGCACTGTTAAATTCAATCACCTTCGCTTCATCAGCCAAATCTTGGCTCAATTCCAACAATATTTCGTAATAGCCTCGAAGAATGCCATCTAGAGTATTCGCAACCTGTCGCACGGGGCCAAATGCGCCCTCTTCGTTGTTATTGGCAGACGACATAAAAGCAAGATCGAAGATGCGTAAATCTTCATCTTGAATATCCTGACCCTTTTTAAACCACAACGCCAATGATTCAGGCGTTGCCAACCCGTCGCCTAGATTAGCCGCCTCTGGCGGCTGCTCCAAACATTCGTCCAAGCTAACACTTTGTTCAGCAGGGAAGAGTATCGAGTGCAAAGCCGATCCACTGTTGGGTAATAAAATGGCTTTTGCCGTATCGAAATAGGGAGACATCCTCCGGCTATCACAGTGAGATAGTTGGTCAAGCTTTTTCGTATTCGCACAAAGCGCAGATGCCGCTTCCCCTATCAGCTTGTGGGCTGCCGCTGCATTAATATCGTTGAGTGAACTAATATCTCGTATCACCTCAGCCAGCCGCGGTTCCTCAATAATGCTTTGTACGTAACCTTGCAAATTTTCTATATCGGTGCAGCATATTTGACGCTCTACGGTGCGAAGTGTTCGATGAAAACGTCCCCCTAAGAAAGTATCCATCTCATCGTACGCAGCATGTGACGGATTTTCATTTTCGCCAAACTTGGGAGGAACAACGAGCTTTTGCACTAACTCCGCAGAGCGGTAATGAGGTTGTTGGCTCATATCAACGTAAATTTGTTGCATGTAAGCCACACCACTTCGCGCGAGGTATGTATGGTGTCTAAGGTCAAAAAGCGGATCATCCAGCACGATGGCTCTTAAATGACGTTGCTTGGCTTGAGCGAGGTAGTCGTCTGTCGTTTCAGCCTCCCACATTTCGCTCTCTTCAGCGTCAGGAGAAAGAATGTCCATCAGTGCAGAGTGTCTGAGCCCATACTCGTAGCGGTGAGGTTGGTGATCATAATACCGAAGCATATTCGGCGCGGACGCACCATCTTCCCTCATGGACTCGAGCTCTCCTTTCACCGTTTGATAGGTTTGCTTAACCCAAGCGCCGGAGAGATCGCGATTGAGCTGCATCGGCTCGGCAAGGAAGAACTCTAATTCAGGCGCCCTCATTCGCATAGCAGGTAACGCTGTGATTTTCAGTATGTCTGACCCATCAACCGCATTAAGACTGTCTAGCGGTTTAGCACGTTGCATTAAATGCTCTGAGTGTGCCTCAAGATAGTTCAGACGGGGCGCACTCCATTGCACTTCAGAAAATGCAATATGAACAACGGATTGCTCGTTATTTGCTTTGGCGGGGATCCAAATCTCACCTAAGGGCATTCCTGTCGCCACACGTTCTTCATCTTTAAAGGGTTGATCTCGCCCCTCTCGATAACGATAGAGATGAACGTCTTTTAAGCACATTTCCCCGTCTTCAGGTGTAATGTGGATCTCTCGCCATGCTTTGTGGTTATAAAAAACATATAAATACCCCGCGCGAACAGGTGCCACACGGTCCGCATTGGTCACGGATCCCTGATATGACGGCAAAAGAGTGAGCGGAAGCACTGAGTGAACCAAGTAATCTTGCTCGTCTTGCTTTCTCTCAGTCACTGTTACATTTTCAAATAGCGGTAGCTTAATGGGTCCACCGTCGGCATCCACTTTCAACCAAACGTTACGATTTTCTTTCTCGTCGCTCCAGTCCCAGCTATATACCGTGGTGTCATCGAGTTCGGGATCTATCTTCTTCTTGGCTTCAAGAGAAGGTTGCTGCGTCATGTCTGTTAGATCATAAAATTCAAAATCCTGCTCAGCTCCATGTTGTATTCCTGTCACTTCAATAAGAAGCTTTTTGCCATCGCATGCAGGCGCTGAAGAAAACTTATCAGACATTTAAATACTCCCTAGACACCCATTTCTCTAATTGTTCCACAATGCTCGTTTCAGTCTGTCCTTGTGCGATTGTTAACGATGCTTCGTCCAAACTGATCGCATTCTCATGTAGGAGAGCGTGAACCTTATTGATTAACGCCAGGCTCTCTATTCGATGCTTTGCACAAAAGTGGCTAACTGCTTTTTGTTTGGGCCAGTCAAACACGTCAATGCCTTGCGTTTCAGCCCATTGCTGTATCTCTTGCTCTGTGTGCTTTTCGTTCAATGCATCTTTCTGTGAATCCGTCAGCTGCCACAATGACGACGATGCTTCTACGGTATTTGCTCCGAGGATATGCACCCACTCAGGTTGTCGACTGTGTATCTTCTGGTAAACATAAGCCCCAGAGAGAATACCGAGCCAATCAGCGGTATCACTTGGTTCAGCAAGCAACAAAAAATAGCTTGCTACTGCCGGTACGTAGTAATGTAAAAAGCCTTTTCGCGCGGCTGAAAACTGCACTTGAAGGCGATTTCTTAACTGCGCTAGAACAGCGTCGAGCCCTACCGTGTTTGGAGCAGAAAAGTATAAAGTCCTATCTTTGGATAGCTTATCGACAATGCAGTCATTCGCTCTCAAAGGAATAACAAGTGGACTACGCTCTATCATCACTGATAGCGGCGTCGACAAATAAAGTGGTTCAATATTGTGACCAGCAATAAGTCCATAAACCTCTTGATGCATGCCGTCATAGTCACTCACTAGCGCATACCAATTTATCGGCTCATCACCATGGGTGGATGCTAGATGTAAGCTCATACGTTATTCCCACAGGGGCAGTCTGACAGCGGGCAACTACCGTCAGGTTGTTTAAGACACGCTTGCGTAATTGGTATTTCAGATTTAACGTCGGCAATAAC
This sequence comes from Salinivibrio sp. EAGSL, assembly GCF_013366455.1. Taxonomy (NCBI): domain Bacteria; kingdom Pseudomonadati; phylum Pseudomonadota; class Gammaproteobacteria; order Vibrionales; family Vibrionaceae; genus Salinivibrio; species Salinivibrio sp. EAGSL. Next base: position 5,397 of record NZ_JABWMG010000038.1, read on the forward strand.
TTGTTGCACAAGACTCGCCGTCGCTGGAACAGCGATAAGCGTCGGTGCCCCTTGCTGTGTTTCTGATGTGGTCATTACATCAACCGCTTGGATATCGGGGAGTGGCGCGGCTTCGGGATCGGCCAAGGCGTCGATAGTTTTGGGACGCTTCGCCATTTGGCCATTAAAGCCTGGTCCACTGCCTGCGCTGCCGCCTGAGTTTAAGTTCACCGCGGCACCAGAAGCATGCACGCCTGCCGCATCCACTTTCACAAAGCTACCGCCGGCACTTAAGGTAACTTCTGCACCGGCTTCGATCACCAGTTTAGCGCCCGTTTTTAGGTGAATGTCACTTCCGGCTTCCACCGCATGAACCTTACCGACTTTATAGTGCTCACTGGCTTTGACGAGATTGGAGTGGTTGCCACCAATACGGGTGCGACTCTCTCCCTCCACGGTATGATGCGCATTGCCCATCACACGATGAAATTGGTCGTTGTGTACCTGATGGTGGTTGTCATGACCTATCTCAGTCACGCGGTCGTTTTCTACCTCGGTGTGCCAGTCTTTTTGTGCGTGTAAATACACTTGCTCACTGCCCGATTGGTCTTCGAACGTGAGCTCGTTGTAGCCCTCGCCTTGGTGGCTCTCGCTGCGCCAAACCGTCTTGGTTTTGTGTGCCGGTAAGGTATAAGGCGGCACATTGGTCGCATGATAGGTGCGCCCGGTGATAATCGGTTGGTCCGGGTCACCGTGCAAGAAAGACACAATCACTTCATGGCCAATACGGGGTATGGCCATCATGCCGTATTGGCTACCTGCCCAGCCTTGGGCCACCCGTATCCAACAGCTGCTTTTGTCATCGCCGTTGGAATAACGGTCCCACGGGAAGTGGACTTTCACTCGCCCGTGTTCATCAC
>NZ_JABWMG010000039.1:0-5960 GCF_013366455.1 Salinivibrio sp. EAGSL
CGGCTTGCCGTGCCAACGAGAGCGCATTATAGAGAGGTAATTTTTTGGCGCAAGGGGTTTTTGATAAAAAGATCTCAGGCGCGCAAAAACCCAACAATTTGCATTATTCCTAAGCGTTTTTGAGTCAAACCAAGAAAAAAGCCACCAAAAATGGTGGCTTTTGCCTGATAGGGCTGGGTTAGCCTTGTTTTGCAATGACATGGTCATTCTCAACATCAAGCCAAACGGGCTGACCTGGGACCAGTTCCCCACTCAAGATTTGTTGCGCCAGTGGGTTTTCGATTGTCTGTTGGATAGCCCGTTTAAGTGGACGCGCTCCGTAGACAGGATCAAACCCGCTTTGAGCAACCTTGGCAAGCGCGGCTTCGGAAATCTCCAATTTGAAATCTTTTTCTGCCATTCGTCGGGCAAGCTCTTGCATCTGCAAGCCAGCGATTTCTTTTATATGCTCTTCAACCAGTGGATGGAACACAACGGCTTCATCAATACGGTTAATAAACTCCGGTCGGAAATGATTCGCCGCCACCTCCATCACTGTTTGCTTCATGCCTGCATAATCCAGTTCACCAAAGTGTGCTTGGATTTGCTCTGAACCCAGATTGGAGGTCATGATGACGACGGCATTTCGAAAATCAACCGTTCGCCCCTGACCATCCGTTAAACGCCCATCATCGAGTACCTGCAACAAGATGTTGAATACATCAGAATGCGCTTTTTCTATCTCATCAAGTAGAATTACCGAATAGGGACGACGACGAACCGCTTCAGTAAGATAGCCCCCTTCTTCATATCCAACATAACCAGGAGGCGCGCCAACTAAGCGTGCTACCGAGTGTTTTTCCATAAATTCAGACATATCTATCCGAACCATAGCATCACGGCTATCGAACATGAATTCGGCCAGCGACTTACACAACTCAGTTTTACCCACCCCTGTCGGCCCAAGGAAAAGGAAAGAGCCAATCGGGCGATTCGGATCCGCCAGTCCGGCTCGGCTACGCCGAATGGCATTGGCGACGGCACCGACCGCTTCATCTTGACCTATCACCCGCTGGTGCAAGGCTGATTCCATTTTAAGTAGCTTTTCTTTTTCGCTTTCCAGCATACGAGAAACAGGGATCCCTGTCTGCCGTGCGATAACATCTGCGATCTCAGCCTCTGTGACTCGGTTTTTCAATAAAGTCATTTCCTGCATTTCTGCTTGGCTAGCAAGATCGAGCTGCTTTTCTAAGTCAGGAATTTTGCCATACTGTAGTTCTGACATTCGGCTTAAATCCCCGGCTCGCCGCGCTATCTCCATGTCAGTTCGTGCTTGCTCTAGAGCAGCTTTTATATGTTGAGCTCCAGATACAGCGGCTTTTTCTGTGTTCCAGACCTCTTCGAGCTCGGCATAATCACGCTCTTTTGCCTCTAGCTCGTCACGCAGTGTTTCTAAACGCTTTTGACTCGCACTATCTTCTTCTTTTTCTAGTGCTTGTTGTTCAATTTTAAGTTGGACAATGCGTCGTTCTAAGCGATCTAACGAATCGGGTTTCGAATCAATTTGCATCCGAATGCTGGACGCCGCTTCGTCAATAAGATCAATGGCTTTATCGGGTAACTGGCGATCGGCAATGTAGCGATGTGACAAGCTGGCTGCGGCGACGATGGCCGGATCGGTAATTTCTACCGCATGGTGCAGCTCGTAACGCTCTTTTAATCCGCGCAGAATGGCGACCGTGTCTTCTACATTCGGCTCATTCACCAATACTTTTTGAAAGCGACGTTCTAATGCCGCATCTTTCTCTACATATTGGCGGTATTCATCAAGTGTCGTTGCGCCCACACAGTGAAGCTCGCCCCGTGCCAAGGCAGGTTTGAGCATATTCCCGGCATCCATGGCCCCTTCAGCTTTACCGGCCCCGACCATGGTATGAAGTTCATCAATAAAGAGGATGACATTACCTTCCTCTTTCGCCAGTTCATTTAATACCGCCTTTAGTCGCTCTTCAAACTCCCCACGGTATTTAGCCCCAGCGACTAGCGCCCCCATATCGAGAGAAAGCACGCGTTTACGGCGCAAACCTTCCGGTACCTCACCATTCACAATACGCTGGGCTAACCCCTCTACAATCGCGGTTTTGCCTACACCAGGCTCACCAATCAGGACGGGGTTGTTTTTGGTACGACGCTGTAGCACTTGGATGGTCCGGCGAATTTCATCATCACGGCCGATAACAGGATCCAGTTTGCCTTGCTCAGCACGCTCGGTCAGATCCAGGGTAAATTTCTCCAACGCCTGCCGGTTTTCTTCGGCGTTGGGATCATCGACTTGCTGACCGCCACGGACTTTTTCTATCGCTTGTTCAACTTTTTGTGATGTCAGGCCATGGCTGCGCAATAGCTCCCCAAGCGGCCCTTTATCTTCTACCGCAGCTAAGACAAAAAGCTCAGAAGAGATATATTTGTCTTTACGCTTTTGTGAGATCTTATCGCAAAGGTTAAATAAGTTACCCAGATGATTCGAAAGCTGAACCTCACCGCCCGTGCCTGTGACTTGAGGGACGCGATCCAATAACTCAGAAAGGCTAGAGCGCAGTTGGCTCACATCCACGTTCAGCATGGTTAATAGCGGACGAATCGCACTGCTATCTTGATTCAGGAGTGCGGTCATCAAGTGAACGGGTTCAATATATTGATGGTCTCGCCCTAACGCGAGTGATTGCGCATCAGAAATGGCAATTTGAAACTTACTGGTAAAACGGTCAAGGCGCATCGTTAGTTCCTCCCACTTAACACCTTTAGTTGATGAATAAATGGGCACGATGCAGGTATTTTTCAAGCATCTAAGACGACTTTATTTCATTCGCCAGATACACGTTGCCATCCGCCCCGTTTGTCCATCTCGGCGATAGGAATAAAATTGATCGCCTTGCTGGTAGGTACATAGCGATCCCCCATAAATCGCAGTCACGCCAGTAGCTATTAGTCGTTGCCTTGCAAGCGCATAGAGATCAGCCAAATACTTGTCTGACCCTCGAGGTGAAAAAGCGGCCTTGGTCTGCCAAGAATACGAGATGAATGCCTGATAAACATCTTCACCGACTTCAAAAGCTTGTGGACCAATTGCCGGCCCCAACCAAACAAAACAGCGTTCTGGTTGCGCAAATAAAGCGAGGGTTGATTCTAAAACACCATTTAGTAGCCCTCGCCACCCGGCATGTGCCGCCGCGACTTGGCAACCATCATGGCTACAAAAAAGTACCGGTAAGCAATCAGCGGTCATAACCGTACAAGCTTGTCCGACGGTATCTGTAAATGCTGCATCGGCTTTGGGATGTGTGTCTTGATGTGGCAGCCGTGCGACCTCAGTCCCATGAACTTGCTCAAGCCACGTCAGTTCTCCGTGAACCATACCGGCTAGAGCAAGACGATTTTTTTGCACGGCATCTGGATCATCACCCACATGCATACCAAGATTCCAACCCGCAAACGCGCCCTGGCTCACTCCCCCTTCACGAGTTGTGGTAAGTGCACCGATATTATCAGGAGCAGGCCAATCAGGTTGGAGGTAATCCATTAGTACTCGTCTTCTCCGTTTTCCGCTTGGTCGCTACGTAAATGCTCCGTCAATGCGACCATATCGTCGGGGATCGGGGCATGCCATTCCATTTGCTCACCCGTGATCGGATGGTCAAGACGTAACATGGCGGCATGTAATGCTTGGCGCTTGAACTGCCTTAGCGTCTGAACCAAGATCTCGCCGGCTTGACGTGGAGGCTTTGCCTTACCGCCATAAAGCGGGTCCCCTACCAGAGGATGATTTAAATACGCCATATGCACTCGGATTTGGTGAGTCCGCCCCGTCTCTAGTCGCAAACGTAACCGTGTATGACCCCGGAAATGCTCTGCAACCCGATAATGGGTTATCGCAGGCTTCCCTAATTCTTGGACGGCCATATGAGTCCGTTTTGTTGAATGGCGGCCTATCGGTTTGTCCACCATGCCACCACCGGTCATATTGCCAATCGCAATCGCTTCGTATTCACGCGTGATTTTACGTTTTTGTAGCGCGCGTACCAGTCGGGTCTGCGCGGGGATCGTTTTCGCAACCACCATTAGGCCCGTGGTATCTTTATCCAAACGATGCACTATCCCTGCACGCGGTACATCCCCGATATCAGGATAACGGTGAAGTAAACCATTCAATAGTGTTCCATCCGGACAGCCGGCACCTGGATGCACCACAAGCCCAGCAGGTTTATTAATCACCAAGAGGTCATTATCTTCATAGACGACGTCGAGCGGTATCTCTTGGGGTAGCCAGCGATCGTCATCTTCAATCTCTGTGGCAATCTCAACCTGCTCCCCGCCCATGACTTTCTGACGAGGCTTGTCTACCGCCATACCATCGAGTGAGACTTGCCCTGCTTGAATCCATGTTTTGATCCGAGAGCGAGAGTAATCGGGAAACAGCTCTGCGATCGCTTGATCGAGTCGCTGACCCATTTGGTGTTCTTGGATCTGATGGGATAATTCTATCTGTTGTGCCATACCGAACTTTTCTGTGATTTCTATGACTAAACCCTCGCAACAGTCGCTATCGTGGCGCTCGGCATATCGCCGGTAAACGCCTTTTGCTATAGTCGCCTATCACTGGATAAAATAGCCGGGATAATGACATTGTATCTGTTTGCCGCTGTGACCGTAATCCAGATGGCATAAAAACTTTTCAAGGAAGTGCGATAACCCATGAAACGCCTAACCCTTACTGCGCTACTCGCAGCCTCTGTACTCGTCGGTTGCTCAAGCAACAGTCAAGTTGTCCAAGACGATCCGCCATCCAAACTGTATCAGGATGCTGAAGCGCAGTTAAACAAAGGGGCATGGATAACAGCCATTGAAAAGCTTGAGGCATTGGACTCTCGCTATCCGTTTGGTGCTTATTCCGATCAAGTGCAACTGGATCTTATCTATGCTTATTATAAAAATGACGATCTGGCCTTGGCCGAAGCGACCATTGATCGCTTTATGCGTATGCACCCCGCTCATGCCGAAAGTGACTGGGTTGCCTATATGCGAGGCCTCGTTCATATGGCACAAGATCGTAGCCTAATCCACGACATTCTCCGTATGGAGCGCAATGACCGTGACCCTCAGCCGGCTCGTAAAGCATTTGCTGATTTTCGCCGCTTACTCGAACGCTATCCCAATAGCGAGTATGCTGCTGATGCAAAGGCACGTATGATCGCGTTAAAAAATCGTTTAGCGCAATACGAGTTAGCCGCCGCCGACTACTATATTCGTCGTGAAGCTTGGGTTGCAGCCGTTAACCGTTGCCAGGCCTTACAACGAGACTTCCCTGACACTGAAGCCGCTAAAGCTTCTTTGCCTCTGATGCTAACAGCCTATAAGAAGCTCGGACTTAACGAGCCAGCCGAGCGTACTCAGGATCTGATAGACAAAAATTCCATTTAATCCGTCAATATTGGTTAAAACGACACTGGTTAAAACGACAAAAGCCTCTCTATTATAGAGAGGCTTTTTTGTGCTATGTCGCGATGAGACGAGCAAACACGAACAAAAAAAGAAAGCCCTGACCGTCAGGCCAGGGCTCTATTGGTTTTTCATCAAAGATTAAAGATACAAAAAAACCCCGACCGTTAGGTCAGGGCTTTGTATTTCACTCATCAAAGTCTTACATATCATTGCTTTGATGATTAAATTTTTGCTAACTAAAGCCTAATACTAAGCGCTAATTAGATAATGAGAGCCTGGCGATGTCCTACTCTCACATGGGGAGACCCCACACTACCATCGGCGCTGCTTCGTTTCACTACTGAGTTCGGCATGGAGTCAGGTGGGTCCAAAGCGCTATGGTCGCCAAGCAAAATTTGGTGTGTCTTCACTTTTCAGTCAAAACACGAATCTAGAAAGCTGTTCGTTCTCGCCACAATCAACTGGCTTTATTTTAAGTCCAA